>CANQDR010000065.1 GCA_947593615.1 uncultured Clostridia bacterium | reverse complement strand
CTCTGCCGAAATCATCAGTTATTGCACTTACTTTTATTCCGTCATTGCTTACATATGAACTGTTTTCATCACTTCCTCTTGTGATTGTCTTTATGTGTCCGTTTACAGAAGTCTTTTCAACCTGCTTGCCGTCGCTGTCGTAGCTGAGATAATATGACAATGTTCCATCATCAGACTGGCGGTATTCTCCCGTTACACTTCCATTGAAATCATAGTAATAGTATGTTGTTGTGCCGTTTTGTGTATCAATTACTTTTGATACCAATCCTTTTTTATTGTAAACAAACATTGCAAGAATGCCGTTTTCTCCGCTAATTCTGATTATATTGTCATATACATCATAAAGATATTCAAGATAATCACCGTTTGCATAGGTTGTCTTTTCAAGCATACCGTTATGTGAATTATAGGTATTCTTTGCAATTTCTACATTTCCAATTTTTGTTGCAATCAAATTACCCCATACATCATAGTTGAATGAATATCTGAAATTGTTGTGGTCAATTGCAGATATATTTCCTGCTGCGTTGTAATGATACTTATTTTGAGCGTCATAACTGCTCACCTGCGAGATATTACCCGAAGAGTCATATGTATAATTCACAACATTTTCTTCGCCGTCGATTGTTGAGGTTACATTGCCGTTTACATCATATGTATAGCTTACGGTATTTCCTGCTTCGTCCGTTTCACTGACAACATAGTTGTTTGTACTGTCATATGCTGAGCTTGTCTGCATATATGGCTGTGATTTATCTACGCTTTCGGAAATTACTTCATAATCTATATAATTATCCTCGTCGGCTATATCCTCGGTTGTGTTTGAATCCTCTCCGCTGTCGGATGAAGAATCGTCCGTTTCGGTTTCGGCGGTGTAGCCTGTTGATGAAATATTGAGCATCGCATTGTATGCTGTCATTTCATTTTTATTATAAGCGTATACAAACGCAAATGCAACATAATCTATCACATTGTTTTCATTTTCGGGAATAATCGACAAACTTATGCCCTGTTTTTTGTCAGTGTTGGCATTGAATTCCTGATAATGCGTTTCGGGAATTGCATTATCTTTGTAATAAATATTAAGCGCTATTCCGAATGTTCTGTAAAAGGAACAACGGTATATGACTGATAAAACATCAGCATATACCGCTACTTTTTAGGATTTTAAGTGTTGAATTGCAGAAAAATGTGTTATGATTTTATCATAGATTATGTTTTAATTGCTATAGC
Source organism: uncultured Clostridia bacterium (assembly GCA_947593615.1). Classification (GTDB taxonomy): domain Bacteria; phylum Bacillota; class Clostridia; order Oscillospirales; family Acutalibacteraceae; genus Ruminococcoides. The sequence goes on along the minus strand of CANQDR010000065.1, from coordinate 1,686 downwards.
TTGTTAAATGTTATTTCCGATTTGTGCTAACCTATGCATACGATTTTATTTAAATTTTAAACAGTTTAGTGATCAGCTTGTTGTTGACAGTCAATACATAGTTTTATTTGTTAATTTTAGACTGCAGCTTTGTTGAAATGCAAAACCGCCACAAATCTAATTTTAATTCAATATATAAAACTCTCACATATCTGTTGACATTTTAAAGCTAAATTGACTTAAATATCAGTATATTTAAAAGGAATATTAAAAATATTTAAAATAACAACTCCCATGCATTTACACCCTTTTTAGATTTACCACATAATTTAAGCAAAAACCGCGTATAACAATTAAAGTTAGTTGAAATCATACTTTTTTTGGTCTTTACAGTCCTCTGTCTTATACAAAAGTTCCTCCTAATGGAATCCACACGTAATATGATACTGTAAAAGCGCTTAAAACAAATGATACTATTAATCTTTTGTATTTGAATAAATCAAAACTTCTAAACACATAAAAATAATTAAAGATTAAAGTCAATATAAATGAAATAACTATTCCAATGAAAACAAAAGCGATACTTTCAATTTTCAGAAAATTAAATTCTTTATATAATACTAAAATAACCAGTGTAATTAAATCTGATAATATTCCGAATAACCAACTTTTTGTCAACACATCGTTATAAATTTTTTTGTTTTTTACTTTTGATATCTTACGAGTCAATATTAATAATACTAAAATATTACAAATTAGTTTTACGATAAGGTAGAGAACTATAATAATAAAACCTATGACTAAAATATATGCCATAAAACTTGTTGAATCCATAATATTCCTCCTGGAAGTATATTATAACTATAAATAAATTGATATAATTTTGTCAAAATTAGTTTTTACTTTCAATTAACAGATTTTAATTTTTTATAAACTTCATTAGGACGACAATCCGATAAGTTTTTATCTATTATATCTCTATATTTTTTACTAGAATGATCAAATTCCCCTTTTAATAAAATATCCATTGATGCCTGCACACAATTATAAGAGATAAGATCATAACTCTTACATCTTCCATTACCTTTAATATCCATGTAATAATAACCAACTGGAGAAATAGCATCTGGAACAATTTTATTTACGTCCTCATCATATCTAGCATATATGTGATAAAAAGAAACTTTTTTCCCGTTTTCATATATTGTTGTACAATTATTAGTTGCGTTGGAATTGTTATATAAATCAACCAATAAACTTACTGCATAGTAATGAGATAATTCAAACTTACCATCAATATCTATAATTCCATCTATGACACCATCATGTGATTTTGTATAATACATACTTCCAAAAATACCATTAGCGTCTTGACTATCATCAAAAACATTAGTAGCAAACACATAATAATTATGATGTGGTCTTGGATCAAAGCCAGACAAATAACTGTTTAATTCTGCCATTGTAAAGTCATCTTTTCCACACGGGCGTAACAAAGCCTGTTTATTTCCCCAATAGAAATACCACCAATTGTTAAATACATCTTGAATTAATAATGAGGTATGACCTAATCCATCAACAGCATCGCTAAACTGCAGCCACTTCGCATCCGTACCCTCCGGGTCAACCTGATTTACAGGGTTGTTATTACAATAAGCAAACATATTTGTTCCGAAAATACTTGACATTGTGTCGCAGTAAATGTCC
>CANQDR010000064.1 GCA_947593615.1 uncultured Clostridia bacterium | reverse complement strand
TGTAAACTGCTTGCAGTTTTCCTCAATTCCACGGTTCACTCTCATTTTTTGTAACACATCTATTGTAATCCTACAATCATATTTTTATCAAGTTTAAAATACACCTTGCTTTATTTATTAAAAAAAGTTATAATGTAAAAGTTAAAAAACTGTAATCTTTGAAAGGGTATTTTATGAAAAAAAATATATTTATAACCCTTTTCTGTGTTATTTTGACGCTGACCTGCGTTTTCTGCGGAATTGGCAACAACCTTTCGGTAAATTCTGTCAAAATACCTGTAAATAATGCAGAAATCCTGACTCAGCCGCCTACGGTAAGTCCGACAATTGTCATAAATTCAAAAGAGCCGCTTACTCTTGAAAAAGGCAGCGCAAAGGTTATTGCGCTTACCGAATCTGAAGAAAAAACGCTTGAAAAGTGGACAAGCAGTGATGAAAAAGTAGTTTCCATTGACAGCGGCGGCAGAGTTGACGCACTGCAAACAGGTAGTGCAACCGTGACTGCAATATTTTCGGACAATAAAAAGTCGGAATGTAAAATAACTGTGGTTGACGCCGAAAAATCCGAATATGACGGTTTTTCAACCTGCATATTGGCAAATACCGATATACTTTTAAAAAATAAAAAAAACAGCGACAAAAATCTTTATTCCATTCATGTAAACCGTAAAATGAATTGCGTTACCGTATATACCTATGACAATGATGGAAATTACACTGTTCCTGTGAGAGCAATGGTATGTTCATGCGGAAAAAACGACAGCACTATTACAGGTGAATTCGGAATATACTTCAAAAATGAATGGCATGCACTTTATCAGGGCGTTTACGGACATTATGTAAGCGGAATTTCGGGGGATTATCTGTTTCACTCCGTTCCATATTACACACCTTTTGCCGATGATCTTGAGGTTGACGAGTTTAATAAGCTCGGTACAGACGCTTCTTTAGGATGTGTAAGACTGGCAATTGCCGACACAAAATGGATCTACGATAATTGTCCCTATGACACAGAAATTTTAATTTATGATGACAACAATCCCGGTCCTCTCGGAAAACCGGAGGCAATCAGGATTACCGACAAAAGCTGCGGCTGGGATCCTACTGATAACAACAGCAAAAATCCTTATCTTAAAAAAACGCCTAAAATAACCGGTGCGGAGGACTGCACATTCAAAAAGGGCGGAAGCTTTTATCCGCTTGGCGGAATAACCGCCGTTGACACCTGCTCAAATGATATTACTGATAAAATTTCGGTAATAGGCAATGTGGTTACGTCGAGGGAAGGTACCTACAAGGTCACCTACTCGGTAACCGACGCAATGCACAGAACTGCAACAAAAGATATTACGGTTACAGTTAAATAGCTTATAATTAAAGAACTCCTTTGCAGTTTTAATAGCTGCAAAGGAGTTTTATCATTTTATTTATTTTGCCTTGACTGCATTGCTGTCAAACATAGCTTTAAGCGTTGCATTATCTGCTGTTCCTGATTCCTTAATATTATTTTTCTTCTGGAATTGCTTAACTGCAGCCTGTGTGATCTCACCGTAATATCCCGTGATATTTTCCTTATCTGTTATGTATCCCAAATCGTAAAGACGCTGCTGCATAGCCTTGACGTTGTCATTATCATCTTCGATCTTAAGCGAAAGCTTGTCATCAAGCTTGATTTTGTATTTATCCGCAACTGAGGCAGAAACTGCTTCGGTAGTGGTTTCCGTTGCAGATACTGTCGCTCCTGTTTTTGCAGCTTCATCATTTGTTGCAGATGGATTTGCGATCTCGGGATACATAAATTGAACCATCTTCTGCAAAGTATCAATTGCAGTCAGTCCCTGACGTTCCATCTCATCTGAAGTCACCATAAGTATTTTTCCGTTTTTTACAGCCGTAAGCTTGCCGAGAACTCCGTCAGCCTTTATTGCATTAAGAGTTGCATCATCAGCATAGAAAATAAAATTCGGATTTGCAATTTTTAGTGTGTTTACATCAACCTTGGATTCCTCAATATTTACAGCCGCATTAACTGCACCTGTATAGCTTAAGAGCATATCGCCGTATGTTCCGCTTGTCATCATTTTAAGCTGGTTGTTCTCAAAATAAATATAACAAACCGTATATAAAATGTCAGAATTCATTTTTGATGTTACAGCATCTTTGACTTTCTCCATATCGTCAATAAGCTTACCATATGACTCTGCTCCCTTATTTGCGCCTGTTACCTTACCTCCGAGAATTTTACCGAGTGTTATGTAATTTGTTTCGAGCTGCTTGGGAGTGTTCGCCTGCGACATGGTAATAACCTGTATTCCGCTGTCCTCAAGACTTTCCTTCACATTGCTGTCGAGTGTTTCTCCTGCAAAAACTACAGTAGCACCGCTGTTTTTGATTTGTTCTGCATCAGGGTTAGAAGCTGAACCGACGCTTGGAACTACTTGCATCCACTCCTGATTTACCTCATCGCTTCTGCCGACCATTTTTATATCATACCCTATGTATGAAATTATGTCGGCCGTGGGCGCGTCAAGAACAACAATATTTTCAGGTTCACTTTTTATTACATAGTTTGCCACTTCAACCGGATAATCGCTGTTTCCGCAACCCGAAAATGCCAGCATTAATGACAAAATCAGTACAAATACAAGTGAAATAGATATTAATTTATTTTTCATATTATTCCTCCAATATTACTCCAAAATAAGTTTGTCAATCAACAGAAAAGCGATTCAATATACTGCTTTGCGCATCTCGGCGAACGTCCTCCCCTTGCAAGTGCAAAACGCTCCGCCCCCATTGCAAGTTCATCGTCGGTCATATCAATTCCCTTTTCCTTTGCAAGCGCGCGTACAATATCAATATATTCATTTTTCGACGGAACAGTATAGCATACTGCAAGCCCAAAACGGTCAGAAAGTGACAAGCTTTCCTGCATATTATCGCGGGTGTGAATGTCGTCATCCATTCTGTCGGAAAAACTCTCCTTAACGATATGACGCCGGTTAGAGGTTGCATAAATTAACGCATTTGCGGGACGCGCCGCAAGTCCGCCCTCCAGAACTGCTTTAAGCGTGGTGTAACTCTGGTCCTGCTTTTGGAATGAAAGGTCATCAATAAAAATAATGAATTTCATAGGCAGGGCAGCAATCTTATCAACAAGTATCGGAAAATCAATCAAACGTTCCTTTGGAATTTCAACAATTCTAAGACCGTCTTTTCTGAACTCATTTGCTATGGCTTTGACTGTTGAGCTTTTTCCCGTACCCTTGTCGCCGTAAAGCAAACAGTTGTTACAGCTTTTGCCGTCTATGAATGATTTTGTATTATTTACAACCTTTTCTCTTTGAATTTCATAACCCGTAAATGAATTCATATCTATCTTATCGGGATGAAGAACAGGCTGAATATCTCCGTCACGCCAGATAAACGCCTTGTAGCGGGCAAATATTCCACAGCCATTCTCTTTGTAATACTGCGCAACTTTTTTCAGCGAACCGTCAAACATTTTAAAGCTCGGCGCACATTCGCCCGACTGCCATTTTGGAAGCAGTTCGGCAATATCTTTAATGTCATTGTAATATTTATAGCTTTCAATAACTTCATCCGAGGTTATTGACGACGCGGCTAAAATTGCTTCGCAGTCACGCTTGACTGCTTTGAGCACATTATCGGGAAGCAAGTTGTATTTTCCTGCCACTGCTGCTCTTGTAAAACAGTTTTCATCAAACAGCGCCGCTTCTGTCATTGAATATGCAAGCCTGTCGCTGCAATTTCTTTCGCTTATAAGCGAATAAAACTCACCGTAGGCATTTAAAAATACATCTGGCTCTTCATCAAGCGAAAGCAGAAGATTATAGTATGCTTTCGGCACGCTTCTTTTCATTATTCCTCTGAAAACAGAAAGTGAAGATAAAAGCAATTTTACTCTGTTGACATTATTCATTCATAATCATTCCAATCATTCATAATTGTACGCTTTTTTAGCAATTAAGTCAATATTTTAATTTTATAATATGGACTTAGATTTGCAGGAATAAAAAACAAATCGTTTTGATTAGCATGCTTTTAGGTTTTTGTAGGATTACAATAGATGTGCAAATCCTTTCGGGGATTGCTTTTTCGGGGGAAGTGTGGTATAATAATATATAATTGGTCGCGTTTAAGACTGACCGACAAATCGAATTTTGTAGGTGAAGTTTATGTTGAAGATATGTCAAGCAGACGTTGATGATTTGCAAGAAATATTACAACTTCAATATCTTTCCTATCAAAGCGAAGCAGCACTCTTTGGGAGAAGAGATATTCCACCGCTAAAGCAAACACCAGATGAGGTAGCATACGAATATCATAATGGTGTTATACTCACAAATAGTTAATGATGAAAATACTATCATTGGTTCAGTCCGTGCAAAAGAAGCTAAGGGAACAGTATATATTGGAAAACTAATGGTTCACCCTAACTACAGACACAACGGTCATGGCACAAGACTAATTAAAGAAATAGAAGAATACTTCCCAGATAAGCGATATGAGCTTTTTACAAGCACGAGAAGCAAAGATAATATTCGTTTATATCAAAGTTTAGGATATAAAATTTTCGATAGCAAAGCAATCAATGATGAACTTAAATTTGTATATATGGAAAAAGTTTAAATTGCCGTTTATCGAGCAATAGTAAATCAATAACATATGTAAGCACCGCATCAAGCGGTGCTTTTTTCGGCTCTATGTCAATAGTTGGGGTAAACCCGAAAAAAGGAAATTAGATATAAGCAAGCGATAGCAAATCAAGCTGTCG
>CANQDR010000063.1 GCA_947593615.1 uncultured Clostridia bacterium | reverse complement strand
TTTTCTTTTGCTAAAGCTTTTTTATCTTCCCCCGGTTCAACCGGGGGTTTATTTCCACGCCCTAAAGGACACCAAAAAAAACAGACTGCTTAAAATGAAGCAGTCTGTTAATCAACTCGGTATCATAACATTTGTGCAGAACATATTGTCCTCTTCATAAATATCTACTATACCCTCGTATTTTTCAGCTATTGTTTTTATTTGCTTTATTCCGTAACCATGCTGTTCATTGTTGTTTTTATCCGACAAAAGCTCGGGATTTGTTTCAAGTACGGAAAAATCAATTTTATTTTTTACAAGAATAGTATCGTATCCGCGTTTTCTAAGAATTGCTATATAAATAAATTTTTCCTTTGCTTTTATGGCAGCTTCAACCGCATTATCAAGTATATTGGAAAGCAATGACGAAAAATCAACGCTTCCCATTTTATCAAAGGGAAGATTTTCGATTTCCGCTTTGAATTTTATACCCATATTGTGGGCTTTCTCAAGCTTAGAGTTGATGATATAATTCATTACAGAATTGCCTGTTTGAATATACGAATAGGTTTTATTGAGATTATCAAGCACTTGGGAAAGATAATTTTTCGATTGTTCAACTTCACCGTTATTCAGATAGGATACCGCAACAAGAATATGATTTTTCATATCGTGCTTGAGCCGTCTGGTATTTTCGTGAAGCCTTTCAATTTCTGCACGCTGATTTTTATCGCTTGCGTAATCTGCCTTTAAATTATCATATTCAAACTGCAAATCAAGATTTTTGGCTACTTCTCTGGAGTATTGCTTTTCAAGCCGGTCATAATCTTCTTTAAGCTTTTTATATTTTCCTGTCATCTCAAATACCTCAATATTACTGCTTTTACAGCATCTCTGTTTGTTCTGCCGATTGGAAGAATATCATTATTGCTAAGAATAATTTTATCTGATTTAATTGAATAAATATGCTTTTCATTCACAAGAAAACCTTTATGAACCCTTATAAATCCTTTTGGCGAAAGTTCTTTTTCTATTGACGAAATTGTACTTCTGAATTTATAAATAGAATTCTCTGTATGCAGATTAAGGTAATTTGACTCGGATTCAAAATATAAAATCTCATTAAGCTTTATTCTGTTAAATCCTTCATTTGTTTTAAATGAAAATGTATCTGTATTTTTTTGTATTTCTTCAATAATGCCTTTGGCAACTCCCAATATTTCTTCATTAAAAAATGTTTTTCTTATAAATCCGAAAGGATGGTACTTAAAAGATTTATACACAAGCGCATCATAACTTGTAACAAACACAAGCAGAGTTTTTATATCGCTATTCAGCAGAGTTTGCGCAATATCCATACCGTTTATTTTAGGCATATCAATGTCCAGAAATAATACATCAACAGGATTCGTCTTGATATATTCAAGAAGTTTAAGTGGATCATCGGTACTATATAAATCGACTTCACATTCAAGCGCACTGAATGTCTTTTTTATTTTTGCTGATAAATCCTCAAGTATTTTAACTTCATCATCGCAAAATGCAGCTTTTAACATACTATCACCAAAATTATTTTATACGATGATTATATAATCAAAATCTGCGCTGTGTCAATGCTTTGATACCAAGACGGCTGGATATTTTAATAAAATGTGTGGGCGTTAAGGCGTTAATAAATTTTAAGTTTTACAAATATATAAATTGACAATATACCGTAATTAATGTTATTATTTTAATATAGTAAAATGCTAATATGGTAAACACTTTTATACCGGTTATTAGTTATTAATTGAGTGTTATCCGAAAAAATCCATGTAATAAATAAGCCGTATGGTTTTATCTTTACTGCTTTTTTATAAAAAATTACAGGAAGGAAAAGTCGCTTTTGCGACAGTGTGAATCACAATGCAAAAAAGAATGCTAAAAAACAAACTGTCTGTGCTTCTGAGCATAATTTTGCTGTGTTCAATGATTATGAGCATAATATATGTTTCCGCTCCGAAAGTACAGGCAGCAAATGAACAAAAAACCTTTACCGTAGGTTTTGACGCGGAATTTCCGCCGTACGGCTACAAGAATGACGACGGTGAGTATGTCGGCTTTGATCTTGACCTTGCCGAAGAAGTCTGTAAGCGAAACGGCTGGGAACTGATTAAGCAGCCTATTGACTGGGATTCAAAAGATATGGAACTTACAAGCGGCTCTATTGACTGTATTTGGAACGGCTTTACAATGGACGGACGAGAGGATGATTATACTTGGTCCACGCCATATATTGACAATTCACAGGTTGTAATTGTAAAATCGGACTCAGATATAAATAAGCTTTCAGATTTGAAAGACAAAATAGTTGTTGTACAGGCAGATTCGTCTGCACTTGCCGCATTTACCGGAGAAGACGCAACCGATGAAAATAAAGCGCTTGCCGAATCTTTTAAGGATCTTCAGCAAGTCAGCGACTACAACAGTGCTTTTCTTAATCTTGAAAGCGATATGGTACAGGCAATATGTATGGATATTGGCGTTGCAGGATATCAAATTGAATCAAGAGGAAATATTTTCCGTATGCTTGATGAACATATTTCAAGCGAAAAATACGGTATTGGCTTTAAAAAAGGTAATACTGAGCTTAGAAATACGGTTCAAAACACCCTGCTTGCTATGAAGGACGACGGGAAATTTGATGAAATTGCAAAAAAATGGGGACTTGAAACAAGCGTTTGCTTGAGCTCAGAAGACAAATTTCTTGATGACAGCCAAAGTTCCAATACTTCATCCGAACAGGAAACAACTAACAGCCCAAACAAATTGAATTTTGGGGATGTGCTTGTTCAGCTCCTTAACGGTATGCAGGCAACTCTGCTTATCTTTGTTCTGACGCTAATATTCTCCCTGCCGCTCGGACTTCTCATTACATTTGCAAGAATGTCAAGATTTAAAATTGTTCAGTGGCTTGCTCAGATCTATATTTCAATTATGCGCGGCACTCCGCTTATGCTTCAATTACTTGTTGTCTGCTACGGCCCGTATTACATATTTAACATCAGTCTCGACCAAAGCTACAGAACCTATGCCGTAATTATAGGATTTTCAATCAACTATGCAGCATATTTTGCAGAGATTTTCCGTGCCGGTATTCAGTCTGTTCCCTTGGGGCAAAGAGAGGCTGCCGCAATACTCGGTTACTCAAGAGCCCAAACTTTCGGCAAGATTATCTTTCCGCAAATGGCAAAGCATATTTTGCCACCTGTTACAAACGAAATAATCACGCTTGTAAAGGATACATCCCTTGCATTTGCGCTTGCTTACACAGAAGTATTCACGCTTGCAAAACAGATTGCCGCAGCACAGGCAAGCATTATGCCGCTGTTTGTTGCAGGTCTGTTCTATTATGTATTCAACATTGTTGTTGCATTTGTAATGCAGAGAATTGAAAAACGGTTAAATTATTATCATTAATTGCGAGGTGAGCTAAATGAAACTGCTTGAAATTAATAATCTTCAAAAGAAATTCGGCGACAAAGTCGTACTTAAAGATATAAGCCTTACGGTTGAAAAGGGTGAGGTCGTTTCAATTATCGGACCGTCGGGTTCGGGAAAATCAACACTTTTAAGATGCGCGACATTCCTTGAAACTATGGATTCGGGTGAATTGAGTTACTGCGAAGAAAAAATAGTAAAAAATGAAAACGGCAAATCCGTGTATCCTTCAAAAAGAGTTATGAAAGAAGCTCACTCAAAATTCGGACTTGTTTTTCAGAATTTCAATCTTTTCCCCCATTACAATGTATTGAAAAATGTTTCGGACGCTCCTATTCGCGTTATGAAGCGAAATAAAGAAAGCGTACTTGAAGAAAGTCGCCGTATTCTGAAAAAGATAGGAATTGATGATAAGGAAAACGCATATCCCTGTGAGCTTTCGGGCGGTCAGCAGCAGAGAGTTGCAATAGCCAGAGCTTTGGTAATGAACCCTGATATGCTCTACTTTGACGAACCGACCTCGGCGCTCGATCCCGAAATTACCGCAGGAATCCTGCGTGTTATGAAAGGTCTTGCAGAAGAAAAGATGACAATGGTTATCGTCACCCATGAAATAGATTTTGCCAGGGCAGTATCCGACCGCGTGGTATTTATGGACGGCGGAGTTATTGTTGAGCAAGGAAAACCCGAGGATGTTATTGATAATCCCAAGAACGAAAGAACCAGAACATTCCTTAAAAAGCTATCCTTATAGCTATAATTTTATTTTATATTCTGTAATTATTCTTATAAAAAATTCAAACACCAAACGAATAATCAAAATTTGCTGTACATAGAAATTGCCGCCCACTATATGCGGTAGTGAGCGGCATAAATAAGGTGTGCGAGATGAAATATCACTCCTCAAATATGATTTTACAATAATAGCTAATTAAAGTCAATATAAGGTGGAGTTTTGCGTGATGTATAAAAAAATTAAGAAGCGTATTTTTGAAATTATAGAATCAGCGAATGGCGGAGATGCTGCAAGTAAATTATTTGATATTGTCATAATATCTCTGATTATACTTAACGTAATAATGGTTATTGCAGAAACGTTTGATATATCTCAGAATTTAATAAGTGTTATGAATTTTATAGAAGTAATATCTGTGGTAATTTTTACAATAGAGTATGCATTAAGATTGTGGACAGCAGATTTGTTATATCCTCAATATTCTGCTGTAAAATCACGAATTAAATACATCTTTTCATTTATGGCTTTAATTGATTTGCTGTCTATATTGCCGTTTTATTTACCGTTTATTATACCAATGGATTTACGAGTACTGAGGACATTAAAAATTTTAAGGCTATTCAGAGTTCTCAAGATAAACAGATATACAAATGCTCTGCAAACAATTGCACAGGTTTTTAAAAACAAAGCTTCACAACTTATATTATCTATGTTTGTTGTTTTGTTGCTTATAATTATGGCTTCAGTCTTAATGTTCAATGTTGAAAATGCCGCACAGCCCGATAAATTTTCTAACGCTTTGGAAACTATGTGGTGGGCAGTTGCAACATTAACAACTGTTGGATATGGTGATGTTTATCCCATTACTGCTGCCGGAAAAGTATTAGGTACAATTATAGCTTTTTTAGGTATAGGTATGGTCGCCGTTCCTACGGGTATTATAACGGCTGGTTTTTCGGAAGTAATTCAAAATGATAAGCAAAAAATTGAAACACAAAATGACGAAAAACATTACTGCCCGTATTGCGGACATAAGATAGATAAATAACATTTCACTTTATATATTTATGTATGACGATGAACAATTATATTTTGACGCACCTCTTTTATAATTTTTAGTGTATTTGGGTGTATTTTAATGATTTTAAATAAAATCAAAACCACCCGTTGAACGGGTGGTTTGCACAACCCCTGTAAGGGGTTTTTACAGGCTTAACCCCTGCAGCAG
>CANQDR010000062.1 GCA_947593615.1 uncultured Clostridia bacterium | reverse complement strand
AAAGATACGGCAAATAATGAAGTACCAAGCTCAAATATGTTCCATGTCGCCAATCTTAATCCTTACAGATACAGAGGATATATTTATGATAACGAAACAGGCTTGTACTATCTCAATAGCCGTTACTATGACCCTATTACAGGAAGATTTTTAAATGCTGACGATATGCAACATTTTATATATTACAGTGTATTGACTGCAAATATTTATACCTATTGTAATAATAATCAAGTAAGATATATAGATGCTAAGGGAACAATAAGTGGTCCATGGGGTAATATGCCATTTATGGATGAACTTACCGATATGTTCGTTGATGTGACTACAAATTTCATGAAAGATATAATTAAAAATGTTGTTGCCGATTATGCAGCTACTTACTTGGATAGCATGGGTTATTATGTATCAAAGAAAATGTTTTTACAATCATTATATGGTGATGGACATGAAATGGGTCCCGAGGTAAAGTCAAAAATGATTGTTATGTTTCAACAGAATAAAAATTTTATGAATGCAGTCAAAAAAGTAGCTGATAGTTCAAAAGGTTATGGTCATGTAACAAACAATAAAGGGGAATCTGGATTTGAATTTACAGAGGGTGACTTGTATTATTCTGTTCAGCACTGTGATGTATTTGTTCACAAAAGATACACATATGGAAAAAGACATATTGCAGTTTTAGTAAGCGATAAATACAATTTTGATGTAGTTCGCCCATTATTTAGCAATTTTAAATTTGATTTAGGTAATGCAGCAAATGATTTAGGATATATATTACAGACTAATGATATGTTAACCCCTTATTATTGGGAAATTTCCTTTACATACTATTATTAAAAAGGTCGTGAATCTATGAAAAAATGGTTATGTATTTTAATAAATATTGTAATAATATTTTCTTGTGCTTCTTGTACAAATTTTTCAAATAGTGAAAGGATATCAGTAGAAGAAACAGAAAAGCATTTTAATAAGTATGTTCAGGATATAGAGGACTGTATTGAGTATAGTAATATAGATGACTGCAATTACTTTGATTCTTCATTTGAGGATGGTTGGGGCAAAATATATATGAATTTTAAAGATTATGATATAGGATTAAATATATATTTATATAATGATATAGCATTTAATAATTCCTTCAATTTAGATGAATTAGGATATGAAAAGTATGCTATATTTTATGAAAATTCATTTTCTAATATAGATGACATGCTCAATGATGATAACTCTGCGTTTAAAATAATTCAAATTATTTTATCAAATGTAGAAGAAGAGAATTTAACTGAAACTGATATGAAAGAGTTATTAACGACAGTTAAAAAAGAAGTTAGTATTCCTGTATTTGATTATACAGAACCATGTACATTAGCGGAAATATCAATTTTGTATAGAGATATTACTGTAAGGTATTATTTATACTATAGAACATCAGGAACAACCTCTATGTATATTGAACACATAAAGTTTGAAGGATAGGAGAATAGTAACAATACAAACTTTGAATTAATAAAGGATAAGGACGGTTTTGAACACAAAACCGTCCCTGCCTTATATGATTTTAAATTTAAATCCGATAATTATTATTTTGTTATTTATTCTAACCATACCAAACTGGTAAGATTAAAACAAGGCGGAACAGTAGCGGCAACATATACATATGACGCGTGGGGTAAAATCCTGTCAATAAAGGATACGGCAAATAACGAAGTGCCAAGTTCAAATACGTTCCATGTCGCCAATCTTAATCCTTACAGATACAGAGGCTATATTTACGATAATGAAACAGGCTTGTATTATCTTCAATCACGTTATTATGACCCGGTAACAGGAAGATTTATAAATGCTGATATTTATTTTGATACTGGTATATCTGTACTTAGTACAAATATGTTTGCGTATTGTGAAAATAATTGTATCAACAATATTGATTCTGAAGGATATGCTCCAAAAAATCTTGAAGCTTATGTAAAGAAATTAAAAAACAGAACTTCTTTCGGACCATGGCAATTAAACCTAAAAGTTAAGGGGAATAATATAACAATTTCTGCGGGGTTTGTATATTTTGGTGATTTAGCATACAAGAAAAAAGGTTCTAAAACTTACAAGCAACTATTTCTCGATGGAATTAAAAAATATTGGAATGGAAAATATAAAGTCTATGGGTATAATGTAAAACTAAATGTTACATTTAATAATGCAGTTAGAAATAAGATTAATGTTGTAATAAATAACCGTTTAGGTGTTAGTAATGTATCTCGAATAGGAAGGTGGTCCTGCACTAATCCTGGGAAACTCACGATCTATAAAGGTGATTCGAGAACCAATTATACATACACAACAGATGAATTCCAAAGAGTCTCAGCACACGAATTTGGACACATATTAGGGGTAGGTGATTTATATAACAAGTCAAATAAAATAATTAAAAAATATTCATATAAAGGGAATTATTCAATGATGGGACACCAATGGAAAGCATCTCATATCAATAATTATGATTTACAAAAAGTTTTATATGCATTTATGAATAATAAGAGTCAGGAGTGGAAATAGTGAAAGCTAAAAAGTTAATTATACCTATTTCTATACTTATTGTAATATTAGGAGTGATTATAATAATATCTTTATCAAACAATAGTAATACACAAGAATCAGACTTAGTTGAGCAACAAAAATATCAAATTACGACCTTTTTTAAAGAAAATAAAGCAAAGTTAAATCAAATCAAGGACAGTTTATGGAACAACAAGTACTCAATTAGGGAAATTCGACGTAATGGATTTGTTGAATTGGAAGAAGGTTCTGATGTATGGTTGCCTGATATAAGCTCAATTATTAAAGAAATATATACCAAAGGTGAAAAATGTAATATTAGGTATATGGAATATGGGGAACTCACAAATAAGTTTTTTGGATTAGAAGCCTTCTTTCCTGAAAATAATATGGAGATAGATATTGTCTTCTCAGAAATGGATTTGACAAAAAAGAGTGGTATGTATAGTCACTTGGAAGATAATTGGTATCTTTTTGTGGGTGGAATGACCTAAATTTATATAAACATTAATTTTTTCAGTAGAGGATGGTTCTATGTATTCATAGAACCATCTCAAAATATAAAATATATATTTTTATAAGAATAGGTAAGAATCCAACTCCCCATTTTTCCTTATTATTACATAATGAGTTTTACTTGGGAAAACGGCAGAAGATTGAAGTCAATTTCAACAGGCAACAATACCGTTAATATGAAATACGACTCCAATGGAATGCGCACACAAAAGGATGATGACAATTATACAACAAACTATTATTATGATAGTAAAAACAATCTGATTGGATTTGACAAAAGCGGAAGTACACTGTTCTTCTACTATGGCAGCGACGGAACACCAACATCATTCTCAAATAATGGAATAATGTACTATTATGTAAAAAATTTGCAGGGTGATATTGTAAAGATAGTAAAACAGGACGGAACAGTAGCGGCAACATATACATATGACGCATGGGGAAAAATCCTGTCAATAAAGGATACCGCAAATAACGAAGTGCCAAGTTCAAATACGTTCCATGTCGCAAATCTTAATCCATACAGATACAGAGGATATATTTACGACAATGAAACAGGCTTGTATTATCTTCAATCACGTTACTATGACCCTGTAACAGGAAGATTTATAAATGCGGACGTATATGTCGATACAGGAAGCACTGTACTCAGTACTAATATGTTTGCGTATTGTGAAAATAATACTGTTTTATATTCAGATACAGCAGGTTATTGGAAATCAGATGATCATGTTGCGCTTTGTAAAAAAGCAGGCTTTGGAAAGACAACTCAAACATGGGTTAAGTATGCTGATACAAAATTTTCTAGTGATAGTAAATACAGTGCACCTTTCCATAGTAGAAATTCAAAGCCAAATGCAGTATATATAGCCAAATATTTGTACAATAAAGCGATAAACTTAATTAAGCAATATAATTCAGGTCAAAAGAGCAGAGTTACATTTAAATACACATCAAATGAAAAATTAAATAAAGATACAAAATCAACTGTGTATTTAGATGATTATTACTTGGGATTTACAAATAAAACCACATATAAAAAAACTACAAGTAATGACAAAGCTAAATTATTATTAAAAGAGTTAAATAACCTTAAAGGCAGACAATATCAATCTTATGCACTTTTAGGATTAATGTTACATACAGTACAAGATTATTTTGCACATTTAACAAAAATAGATGTATATAAAAATAACAAGTCCTATCTTAAAAATGTTACCACAACTAATTTTAGCAATAACTATCTACACAGTACTAATGTATTTGAAGATAATAAAAATGCTATTTCATGGAGATATAATAACACGAAAAAAGTTACATACGCAATTTGCGCTTGGTATCAAAAGCGCAAAAAAATTAATGAAATTCAATTTAAGCAGATATCTAATTATAGAGGATGTTATTTATTAATGTATCAAAGAATTGGATATAAAATATATTCATATGAATATATTTTAAAAATAACTTAGTATGAGGTGAATTATGAGAAAAATTATTACCATAAATATTTGTTTATTTTTAATTATATTTACACTTTTAGTTTTAACTTCTTGTTATGATAATACAAATAATCAGGTTTCAACTTGTGATGAAGTTTCAACTTATGATGAAGTTTTAATTTGTAATGAAATTAACGGAGTATCTTATGATTCATACGGCAATATAATACAATGTTCTCAAGTGCCATACTATGGATTTCTTGACAGAGATGAAGCAATAGCCAATTACAACTCAAATACAGGAAATGTTATTACGGAAAGCGATATTATTAATACTTACAGATTTGCTTCAGATAATTCAGATTACCTGATAACCGACTATAAAAATGGTGTTGGTATTGTAAAATATGAAGGTAATGAAAAAAACTTAGTTATTCCAGAATTTCTCGACGGTAAACCTGTTGTTAAACTTAGTGGTTACTTAAAAAAGTATGATAATGGAATTTACTGTTATAAGCCTGCAATCGACTGTAGTAAAGTCAGCAGTATTATACTCCCAGCAAATTTAAAAGAAATTGCTTTTGGTTCCTTACATATTGCTCCCCCATTTACAGAATCAGACGAAGAGAAAAAAGATATACTTGAAAGAATAGAAGTAAATGCGGCTAATTCTCATTTTTCTTCTATAGATGGAATTCTATATAATAAAAACAAAAGTGTTTTACTATGTATTCCTTCAAATAATCCTTTGAAAACCATATCAATAGCTAATGGAACAAAAACAGTTTATGAATGTATTTCAAACAACACGGTGACTTTAAAAATTCCTCAAACCCTTGAAAATATAGAAATAAAAAATACTGATGGTTATTATGATAACCAGGGTAATCCTGCGTATTTCTTATATAGCTTAGATTATATCATTAATCCTGTTTTGGAAAGTATAGTTGTAGATCCCCAAAATCAAGCTTTTTCAAGCGATGGCGGAGTGCTTTATAATAAAAATAAAACATTTTTAATATATTATCCTGATAACAAAAAAGGCAAAAGCTTTATAGTGCCAGATAATGTTAAAAGGTTTAATAGAGTATGTTTAAATTGTGCCAAAAATCTTGAAACTATTACGTTTGGAAAAAACATAAAACAAATAGATGCATATGTTATGCATGAGCCAATTGACGGATTGTGGGAAAATCCTGTTTATACAATACATACTGTTATGGGATATAAAGGAACTGTAGCGGAAAATTTTGCAAATAACAATAATTTATCTTTTGTAGATTTAGATAAATAATATGGTGTAAAATAGAAAATGTTTTTTTATAAATGAAATAGATGACCAAGATAACATGAAGTAATTTCCGAAAGCGTAGATAAATCACAGCCATATATGCAGAAAAGCTCGGCATATGACAGCACACAAACAACTATGTTGTCAGCGAAACGGACGAAGCAGGAAATACCGTAAGCTATACATATGATGTAACCGGCAATGTAACCTCAACAATCGACGGCGAAGAAAATGTTGTGAATTATACATATGACTCTTCGGGTAATATCTCGCAGGTGAGCAGTTATGACGCTCAAAATAAGTATCATTACAACGCAGCAGGAAATATATCTGCAATTGACCACAATAATTTCAGATATTCATTCAACTATGATGTGTTTAATAATCTTATTTCAACAAAGATTGGTAATGTAGAAATAGCAAGCAATACCTATAATTCACATAA
>CANQDR010000061.1 GCA_947593615.1 uncultured Clostridia bacterium | reverse complement strand
TGTAAACTGCTTGCAGTTTTCCTCAATTCCACGGTTCACTCTCATTTTTTTGTAACACATCTATTGTAATCCTACAATAAATTAAAATTATTCCATAAAAAGGTATTGCAAAAACAAAATTTTAATGTTATGATATAAAGAGATAACACATTGACTGAGAAAGTAACATTCAGTGTGTGCCGAGTCAGAGAATACGCGCCTTGGCTGAAAGCGCGTTTCGGTGCTTTGAATGCGAAGTTCACTCATGAGTGGTGAGGCTGAAAACAGTAAGCTTCAACGGATGACACCGTTATATGTCAAGGAAGTGTTTGCTTCTAATTTTGATGCAAAAATCAGGGTGGTACCGCGGATTATTTCGTCCCTGCGTAGTTAATTACGCAGGGCTTTTTATTTTATTTACGGAGGTATTTTATGGACAACAAAATCACAATACTTAAAGATGAAATCAATGAGAAACTCGCTAAAACTGTCGACCTTATTGACCTTGATAAAATCAGAGTCGCATATCTCGGCAAAAAGGGCAGCATTACTGCTCTGCTTAAAGGAATGAAGGATTTATCAGCCGAAGAAAGAAAGTCGTTCGGTGCGGAAGTAAACAAGCTTAAAGCTTTTGCGGCTGAAAAAATTGAAGAGAAAATAACCGAGCTCAAGGAAAAGGAAGTTGAAAAAGAAATTGCGTCTATGCCGCAGTTTGATGTATCAACTCCCGTTGACCTCACAAGAGGTTCATATCATCCTATCACGCTGGTGCAAAGACAATGCGAAAAGATTTTTAAATCAATGGGCTTTACCGTTGAGGATTATCCCGAAGTTGTAACGGACTATGAGTGCTTTGAGTCGCTCAACATTCCAAAGCATCACCCTGCACGCGATATGCAGGACACCTACTATCTCGACAACGGTCAGCTTCTCAAGTCGCAGACCTCCGCTGCTCAGAATGCCATTCTTAAAAAGTACGGAAAAAACCTTATTGAAAACGGGGTTCCGATTAAGGCAATCTTCCCCGGCAGATGTTTCAGGAACGAAGCTACCGACGCCTGCCACGAAAACACCTTTTTCCAGATGGAGGGTGTTATGGTTGACAAGGATATTTCAATTTCAAACCTCATTTTCTTTATGAAAACTATGCTTTCCGAAGTGTTCCAAAAGGACATCAAAGTAAGGCTTCGTCCAGGCTTCTTCCCGTTTGTGGAACCGGGCTTTGAGCTTGACATAAGCTGTCTTATCTGCGGCGGCGACGGCTGTCCTTCATGTAAGCACAGCGGTTGGCTTGAGCTTTGCCCCTGCGGTATGATTCATCCCAACGTACTCAGCGAAGGCGGAATTGACCCCGAAAAATACACAGGCTTTGCCTTTGGCTTGGGACTTACACGACTTGCTATGATGAAGTACGGAATTAAAGATATAAGAGATTTAAACAGCGGAAATCTTAAATCACTTTCACAGTTTACGGATGATGAATAAATTTTTTGCTCTGATATTTTCCGTATGTTTTCAATGTGATTAGTTACGATTTTAAAATTCCCCGAATGGGACAATAAAAATTACTACTCTTTAAAAAGGAGAATAAATATGTTTTTATCAATGAACTGGATTCAGGATTTTGTTGACCTTAGCGGTCTTGACAAAATTGAGCTTATCCACAAATTTTCTCTTTCTACTGCCGAAGTGGAAAATGAAATATTTTATAAAGGCTCGGACATCAGCGGTATCGTTGTCGCTGAAATCAAATCGGTAGAGCCGCACCCCGATTCAAAAAAGCTTCATCTGCTTAAAGTTGACGCAGGCGGTGGTGAGCTTACAGATGTTGTCTGCGGTGCGCCTAACGTAAGAGAAGGCATGAAAACCGCATTTGCAAAAGTAGGCGCAAAAATCGGTGAAATTACAATTTCTCCACGTCCCCTCGCAGGATATACTTCAAACGGAATGTGCTGTAGTGAGGCTGAAATCGGTATCAGCGACGATAATTCCGGAATTATGGAAATCTGCGACGATGTACCAAACGGCACAGATTTAAAAGAAATCTACGAAATTGAAGATATAATATTTGAAGTTGACAACAAATCGCTTACAAACCGCCCAGACCTTTGGGGACATTATGGTATTGCAAGAGAATTTGCCGCTCTTGCAGGCCGAGAGCTGAAACCTATAGAAGTTGATGATTTAAAGGCATATGACAGCCTTGCCAAAATCGATATGAAGATTGAAGACCCGCTCTGTCAGCGATACAGCTGTTTACAGGTAGAAAATATCACAAGAACAATAAGTCCCGTCAATATGAGAATAAGGCTCTATTACTGCGGTATGAGAGGAATTAATTTCCTTGCCGACCTCACAAACTACCTTATGCTTGAAATGGGTCAGCCAATGCACGCTTTTGACTCGCGCAAGGTTGAAAAAATAAGAATTAAACGCTTTGACAAGCCGTTTGTGTTCCGCACTCTTGACGGAGTTGACAGAAACATTGACGAAAACACACTTATGATTTGCAACGGCGATTTGCCTGTTGCAATTGCAGGTATTATGGGCGGTCTTGATTCGGAAATTGTTGACGACACCACAACTCTTACGCTTGAATCTGCAACTTTCGACGCTGCTTCAATACGCAAATCGACCGTAAGACTGTCGCACAGAACCGACGCGTCAATGCGTTATGAAAAAAGCCTTGACCCTGAAATGACAGACGTCGCAATAGCAAGATTTGTTAACCTGCTTAAAAAATATGACAGCGGCATTAAAATTGTTTCCTCTTTAACCGATGAATATGCATTTCACTATGACGATGTAACGCTTAATTTCGACAAAAAATTTGTTGACCGTTACACCGGAATCGAAATCAATAATGATGAAATTGTAAAAACACTTACAAGTCTTGGTTTCAAGGTAACTCTTGACAACGATAAATTTACTGTAGGCGTGCCGTCGTGGAGAGCTACTAAGGACGTTACGATAAAAGCAGACATAATCGAAGAAATCACACGTATTTACGGCTATGATAATTTTGACATTAACACCACACGTTCACCGCTTTATCCCGTAAGAACAGCGACTGTTAAAAATAATGAGGACAGAATAAAAGATATTCTTGTTAAGAAATACGATCTGCACGAGCTTCATTCATATGTATGGGCATATAACGATGAGCTGAAAGCACTTAATATTCCTGTAGAGAATAATGTTAAACTTGCAAACGCTACAAATCCAAATATTGAAACTATCAGAAATTCAATTATTCCCACTCAGCTTTGTCAGGTTAAATTAAACTCCTCCTATTCTGCCGACTTCGGAATATTTGAAATCGGCAGAGTGGTAAACGGAGTTGATGAAAACAATCTTTGCATTGAAAACAAAAAGCTTGCAGTCACTCTGTTCAGCAAAACCAAGGATATAAAAACACTCTATCTTGAGCTAAGAGATATGCTTGCAGTTATTACTGACGACATAAAACATAAACAGCTTTCTTATCAGACAGCGGAAGCAAAGCACAGCTATGAACATCCCGTAAATCTGAATACAATTCTCATTGACGGCAAAGAAATCGGTACAATCGGCATTGTGCATCCTACTGTAGCCAAAAAGATTGATAAAAAGGCAAATATTGTATTTGCAGAAATTGATATCAATGAATTTTCATCATCCGACAGTTTAGGTATAATTTATGAAGAACCGTCAAAATTTCCGCCGATAGATTATGATATAAGCCTTGATATTCCGAGCGGAGTTTTCTATAGCAGTCTGACTGAATGTTGGAAAAATGAAGGCGGAGAAATTCTTAAAAACACTAAAATCGTCGATACCTATGACACCGATACAGTCCACAGCATTACCGTAAGATTTGAATTCTCATCAAATGAAAGAACGCTTTCATCTTCGGAAGTTCAGGATATTATGGATAAGGTTATATCCAATCTTAAACAAATCGGTGTAAATTTAAGGAACAGTTGATTTTACTGTTCGACTATTATAAAGTCGGGCAGCTTTACTCAAAACAAATCAATATTCAGCAATAAAACGGGCATAATATTTTCTGAAGTGCCGAATAATGCTTGAAATTTATTTTATTATATATTATAATAGTCAAATAGGAGGTGTTTCAGTATGTTGGATAAGACAATGATTTTTTCACTCGGCGAGGAAAAAGACGATCATATAAAAACAAGTCTTACTATCGTTTATGATGCACTCAGGCAAAAAGGTTACAATCCTATCAACCAGATCGTAGGTTACATTCTGAGTGAGGACCCCACATATATTACAACATATAACAACGCACGTAATATTATAAGCAAAATTGACCGCGACGACCTACTTGAAGCACTGGTAAAATCGTATCTTGATGTTTAAGAAAGGATGATTCCTCGTGGCAAATTCAAAAAAGAAAGTGCAGGCGCAGGAGTTTTTAACCTATAAAGGCAAACCTCTTGTACGCTGCGGTGACGAGATTTACTACGGCAATATGGAAGAACCGTATGTTATAAGGATGCTGGTTAAGTCCAAAAAAGAAGGAAACGGAATTGAGCTTGCCGAAAAGGTTACTGTTCAGCTTGTAGCTACCGACCCTTATCTTTCACCGAGAAAACAGCTTATAAAATCAAGCGAAAAAAAAGGTATGTTCCTTGCAATGGACATTGCCGACATATGGCTTGAAAGAGCACTTGCAAGCAAATTTTAAGATAAACATAAACAGCACAGTCAATAGACTGTGCTGTTTTTATTGCCAAAATATGCTATACAAGAATTATCAATGTCATATATATCATATATATATTGTTGTACAAAAAGAACTCAGTTTCCGCAAACTGAGCTCTTTTATTATTTACATTTCTTTTTAATATAATTTTTCGTTTATACAACTTGCATATTATTCCAGTCCAGCTAAATGAAGCTGAATCACAGTTGCATCCTTAACATCAAAACTATTGTCCTTATTAAAATCAGCGAGGTCAATTTTATATGACGATAATATTATTATATCAGCAAAATTTTTCTGTATGTCAGAAACATCTTTTACATCCAAAATTCCATCGCCGTTTACATCTCCTAAAATTCTTCTCGAATCTAACAGCCATTTAAGGGCTGTCGGGAAATACTTAGCCCAAGTGCTTTCCAGATGGCACTCTTTTTTGTCGACAAGCGTACCTATACTTTCTTCGGGATAACCGCGCTCCGTAAGCTTATCTTTAATAATACCGACATATTTTGTAATGCAGGCTTCGTCGTATGCAGAGCCAATTTCCGAGCCTCCTGTCGCGCCACCTGCAAAAATATAAAACCTCGGAAGATTTTTCATTGTTGAAAAATCAAATTCACCAAAAAAGTCATCTAATGTATTGTCAGGATAAATGTGCATAGCAGGTGAGAAGATAATACCATAATCAAAAACATCAGCGTATTTAAGTCCCATATACAACGAATTTATTCCGCCCATTGAGCTTCCGCCTATACCGGTATATTCACGCTGAGGTTTAGTGTTGTAATGTTCGTCTATATACGGCTTTACTGTTTCGATAATAAATTCGGAATATTTATCTCCAACCGGAGAAGTAATATACCTCTTTCCCAAATCATTGATATCCCAGGGCGGAGAAAGCTCATTAAAGCGCGCTGTTTCTCCGTTGTCTATACCGACTACAATAGTAGACTCGTAACCCTGTTTCATTAAGCTTGTAAAAGACTCGTCAACCTCCCACTCCCCTAAAAATGAGGTAACTACATCAAACAGGTTCTGTCCGTCATGCATAACATAATATCAACATACTCCATACTCTTCTCATTCTTACCGCTAACAATGTTTTTTCTTATCTCCTTTTTGATTAAAAAAATTTGAGCAGAGTGCTGGTACATCCTGTTAAGTCGGTAGATTATTTCTTTTTACTTCTGGTTTGTGATAAAACACTTGCAGCAACACTTTTAGATTTATCACTGGTTCTGCCATCTCTAAGAATGCTTGAAGCTTTTGAAGCAACTTTTGGACTTGTTTGCTTTTTATTAGGCATATAATTCCTCCTTCCTTAAATATGGATTTATAATGCTATATATGAAATAAAATATCAATATAAAGTGGCCAGTAATGGTTGTGATACAATATATAGTATTTATACAAAGTGCATAAGAAATTATATATATTTTTAAATTTAATTAAAATATACTATATTTAAAATTAAAACAATAATTTATTTTTGTTTATAGCGCATAAATATCACTTTTTTTAAATAAGAATAAAAAGCAGTAGTCTTGGCAATTCGCCCGGTATTGAAAATTTTCGCCCTGCCCTTTATGCTGGTCGCGGGCGTTCTCTATTCCGTCATCAAATTCTTTGTAATAGCGTCCGGCACGGTGCTGGGTATTCTTTCGGAATTAGTTTTTCTCATTGCGCCGGGGATCCTGTTTAGCGTCGGCCTGTGGTCAGGCACCTCCTGGATGGCCGCCGATTTCCTTATCAGTCCATATGGTCTGCCCATGCTTGCAGCATGGCTGACCGCCAGGCAACGTGGACTGTGTGATCACCTATCACCTGAGGCAGTCTTTTTCCCGGTGAGGTCACGCCGGAAAAGGTCAATAGATTGGACAGGAGCTTGCGCTGAAATTTATGAGAGGAGATCACGCCTTTGTTGTTTGTACGCACGCCGACAAACGCCATATCATAGCCACATCATTTTCAATTCCACTACGCTTGACTGATCCAGGAAATTCCGAAACTTTTGGGGTTCCACCTGGGCTGTGCGTCGGATCAACGACAAGTTCTGTCTGGGGCATGGATTATCTATCATGGAGGATCCGAAATCCGGCCGTGGCATTACGGTACCTGACCGGGAGATGAAAAGCAGCAGTCATCGCAGATGGCTATCTCAGGTGCTTGGAGATATGGCCCAAACAAGCGTTTTCGCGGGCTTGACGACAACGGCAAGTCCGCGAAAATAAGCAAACTTGTACAAGCTTGCATTGCTTTCCGATAAGTGAATTAATACGATAGAATTTTAAAATTTTTTCATAATCATATTGACACTGTGTCAGAATAGTGCTACAATAATTATACTGACACAGTGTCAGAACATATTAACAAGCCGGGAGGTAACGGAACCATGAAGAAAAATGTTGGAGCATTGCTTGCGCTTTATCCCACGCCTGTAACGGTAATTGGAGCTATGAACGGAGAGAAGCCCACATGGACTTTGGTCGCACATATCGGCATTATCGGGCATGACCGTGTGCTGGTCAGTCTTGCCGCGCCACATTTTATCAACGGATGCATAAAGGAAACGAAAAAACTTTCGATCAACCTTGTAAATGAAGAAATGCTGCCGGAGGCCGACTATGTAGGCTCGGTCAGCGGAGCAAAGACAGACAAGTCCGCCGTATTTGAATATGACCTTGGAGATGCGGGAGCGCCGATCATCCGCAAATCTCCCCTAACGATAGAGTGCAGCGTGGCGGATGTCTACAATACTCCCAATTTTGAGAGTTTCATCTGCACCATCGACAACACCTATGTGGCGGAGAAACATTTAAATGAAAAGGGTAAGGTTGATTACGACACCCTGAAGCCGGTGCTGTTTGAGTTTCCCACTTACAAATATCTGAAAACCGGCGAAGTGATTGGAAAGTGCCTGTCTTTCAAAAAGACGCCGGAAAAATAAGGAGGATGCAAAATGCCAAAAGGATCACCTGAGC
The DNA here is from genome assembly GCA_947593615.1 of uncultured Clostridia bacterium. GTDB lineage: Bacteria > Bacillota > Clostridia > Oscillospirales > Acutalibacteraceae > Ruminococcoides. The sequence goes on along the minus strand of CANQDR010000061.1, from coordinate 79 downwards.
TGACAGAGACCCGCAGAGAGGAAATCATTAACGCCTGCGAAAAGCTCTATCAGACGATGAGCTTCAAGGAAATCACCAT
>CANQDR010000060.1 GCA_947593615.1 uncultured Clostridia bacterium | reverse complement strand
GGTTTTCTTTTGCTAAAGCTTTTTTATCTTCCCCCGGTTCAACCGGGGGTTTATTTCCACGCCCTAAAGGACACCAATAAAAAACAAGGAATAACATATAAGTTATCCCTTGTTTATAATATTTAAATTACTTCACTATTTCATAAATATTTTTACCTGTTTTCTTTTCAAACAGCTGCTTTAAATACATATTTCTATCCCATTTATCTTGAGGATAATATCCATAACGTCTTTTTACATCCGCCATTCGTGCTGTCATATCCATAACGACGTCAGAACCGGCAAGACAGTCGCACAATTGAATTAAAAAGTCATAATCATCAAAAACAGAATTATTCAAAGCATCAGCCAGTGTTCTTTGTTCTTCTTCTGTAACATCAAATTTTCCAACATAGCATTTTATATCATGCGTACAAAAAGAGTGTGTCAGGCATATTTTTGCGACCTCATCATAGCCTAATTTCAGCATATATTTATATCCGTCATATACATGTCCCAAGTGTTTTATGCCGAATTTTCTGCCAATATCGTGAAGCAGTCCCAAGACATATGCCTTTTCAGCGTCCATTCCTTCACATTGTTCGGCTATTTTTTCGGCACATTCTGCGCAGATCCTGCAATGATTTACCCATGGACCGGGATTACAGTGTTCTGCTTCCGATAATAACTTTTCAGCCTCAACTCTGTCAGGAAACACATATAACAACTCCTTTTAAATGATGTGTTTCAATGTTAATATTGCATTATTTTTATTGTTGGCGATACCTAATGTTTACTGCCGTTAATTTTTATAAAATATTTTCATTGATAATTCTCTCAACAAATCAGATATTATGTCAATATATTCAAGAAAAATAAAACCGCAATCCCGATACACCGTGTATCAAAATTGCGGTTTTTATATGGTGCCGGTGACCGGACTTGAACCGGTACGGTATCGCTACCGGCGGATTTTGAGTCCGCTACGTCTGCCAATTCCATCACACCGGCAAATGCAATAAATATTATACAATAACAATATTAAAAAATCAAGAAAAATTTATAACAATTTTTAAAACTCTGTTTTGTAATTAAAAAATATAATAATCTTCCAATATTTTACTAAATACGTTAATAATTTTATTTTTTTCGTACAAATTTATTTTTAATTCTAATACGGTTGCTTATTTTATAAATTTATATTATAATATATCTGTATTTTTATTTTTAGTTATAGCTATAAGCTGTGTTATGGAGGAATTTTAATGGAAAAGAAAGAACTTCTTTACGAAGGAAAGGCAAAAAAAGTTTTCGCAACCGATAATCCTGATTACTGTATCGTTTCCTACAAGGATGACGCAACAGCATTTAACGGAGAGAAAAAGGGTACAATCATAGGTAAAGGTGTTGTAAACAACCGTATGAGCAATTTTATGTTTAAATTGCTTGAAAAAGACGGAATACCGACCGACTTTGTTGAAGAACTCAGCGACAGAGAAACTGTTCTCAAAAAAGTTGAAATCGTACCTCTTGAAGTAATTGTGAGAAACAAGGCGGCAGGCAGTTTGTCAAAACGTCTTGGACTTCCCGAAGGCACGCCAATGAAAACTCCTGTGCTTGAGTTTTGCTACAAAGACGACGACCTCGGAGACCCTATGGTAAATGAGTATCATATTCTTGCAGCAGGCTTTGCAACTAAGGAAGAGATAGACATAATATCAAAAATGGCTTTAAGAATAAATGAATTGATGGTTGAATTTTTCAAAGAATGTGAAGTTGACCTTATTGACTTTAAGATTGAGTTTGGAAGATATAAGGGTCAGATTTTGCTTGCTGATGAAATTTCTCCTGATACTTGCCGTTTCTGGGATATTGACACTCAGGAAAAACTCGATAAGGACCGTTTCCGCCGCGATATGGGCGGAGTAGAAGAGGCTTACGCCGAAATGATGAAGCGTATCGGACTTGCATAATTAGCATAATAAATAAATCACATTCGTAAATTAACAGAAATAATAAATAAATCGGATGGTGTTATTTTGAGTTTTTCTTTCGATAATTTTGCAAAAGAGGGTCTGCATGAGGAATGCGGAGTTTTCGGAATATTCAGCGACGGTACAATCAATCCTGCATATGCATGCTACAACGGACTTCTTGCTTTACAGCACAGAGGACAGGAAAGCTGCGGAATTGCTGTATCTGACGAAGGTGTAATAGATTATCATAAAAATATGGGACTCGTAACAGAGGTTTTCAATAACAGCATACTCGATTCATTAAACGGTCAAATGGGAATTTCCCATGTTCGTTATTCAACGGCAGGCGGCTCTGTGCTGGAAAATGCACAGCCGCTTGTTATGCGTTATGTAAAGGGTACGCTTTCAGTTGCCCACAACGGAAATCTTACCAATGCAATTGAAATTCGCCGACAGCTTGAGCAGCGTGGTGCCATTTTTCAGACGACTATTGACTCTGAGGTAATATGCTACGTTGTCGCCCGTGAAAGACTGAAGTGTCATACTGTTGAGGATGCTGTTGCGCGCACAATGAAGGTTCTTGAAGGTGCGTATTCATTGCTTGTAATGAGCCCGAGAAAAATTATAGCGGCTCGTGACCCTCACGGATTCCGTCCGCTGTGTATGGGCAAATACAACAATTCTGTTGTATTTGCAAGTGAAAGCGCGGCTCTTGACGCCTGCGGAGCTGAATTTGTCCGCGATGTTGAACCCGGTGAAATTGTCGTTGTTGACCATAACGGTGTTCGCAGTATTAAGCCTGATTTTGGAGAAAAGAAAAAGTCACTTTGTATATTTGAATACATTTATTTTGCCAGAAGTGATTCTTTTATAGACGGAGTAAGCGTTTATGAATCCAGAAAACAGGCAGGCAGAATTCTTGCAAGAACTTTCCCCGTTGAGGCCGATATGGTAATAGGCGTTCCCGAATCGGGAATTGACGCGGCAATCGGCTACAGTGAGGAATCCGGAATCCCGTATGAAAAGGCAATTGTAAAGAACAGTTATATTGGCAGAACCTTTATTAAACCAAGTCAGAAAGAACGTATGAAAAGTGTAAAGATAAAGCTCAATCCTATTGCCGATATGGTAAAGGGAAAGCGAGTAGTTATGATTGACGACAGTATTGTGCGCGGCACAACTGTCGACAGAATTGTAACTATGCTTAGGGAAGCAGGCGCAAAGGAAGTACATATGCGCATAAGTTCACCGCCGTTTATGTGGCCCTGCTATTACGGAACCGATATTCCGTCAAGAGGAGAACTCATAGCCTGCAATCACTCTATTGAAGAAATAACAAAACTCAGCGGAGCAGATTCACTCGGTTATCTCCCTGTAGAATCTCTGCACGAAATGATAAACTATGCCCCTGTTGGATTCTGCGACGGATGTTTTACGGGCAAATACCCTGCGGCAATTACTAAAGAAACCTTTAAGGGTAAAGAACGCGGCGGTATGAATTTTGACAATAAAAACAAGTGCTGATTTATTAGCCGAGTTTTCAGCATGAACGGACTTGAAAGGATGTAAATAATGGTAAAGGATACTTACGAATCACCCTTGTCATCGCGTTACGCAAGCAAGGAAATGAAATACATATTTTCTCCCGATAAAAAATTTAAAACTTGGAGAAAGCTCTGGATTGCTCTTGCAGAGGCCGAAATGGAACTCGGACTTCCCGTAACTCAGGCTCAGATTGACGAGCTCAAGGCTCATGCCGATGACATTAATTATGAGGTAGCTCAGGAGAGAGAAAAGCTTGTCCGCCACGATGTAATGTCGCATGTATACGCATACGGTGTTCAGTGCCCAAATGCAAAAGGCATAATTCATCTCGGCGCTACTTCATGCTATGTTGGTGATAATACTGACATTATCATAATGACTGAAGGTTTACAGCTTATCAGAAATAAGCTTGTTACCGTTATTCGCAATCTTTCAAAATTTGCAGAAGAGTACAAGGCTTTGCCTACTCTTGCGTTTACTCATTTTCAGCCTGCTCAGCCTACTACGGTAGGAAAGAGGGCAACGCTCTGGATTCAGGAGCTTCTTATGGATTTGGAAGATGTAGAGTATCAGCTTTCAAAGGCAAAACTTCTCGGCTCTAAGGGAACAACAGGCACTCAGGCAAGTTTTCTTGAGCTTTTTGACGGTGACCACGAAAAATGCAAACAACTTGATAAGAAAATTGCAGAGAAAATGGGTTATCAGGCTTGTTTCCCTGTTTCGGGACAGACCTATTCAAGAAAACTTGATTCTCAGTTTCTTAATGTTCTTGCAGGAATTGCACAGTCCGCTGCTAAGTTCTCAAATGACATCAGACTTTTACAGCATCTCAAAGAGGTTGAAGAACCGTTTGAGAAAAATCAAATCGGTTCTTCCGCTATGGCTTACAAGCGCAATCCAATGCGCAGCGAACGCATAGGTTCGCTTTCAAGATACGTTATGTGCGACGTTCTCAACGGATATTTTACTACAGCAACGCAGTGGTTTGAAAGAACCCTTGACGATTCTGCCAACAAACGCCTGAGCGTTCCCGAAGCATTTCTTGCAGTTGACGGAATTCTTTCTCTTTATGCTAATGTTGCGGACGGACTTGTGGTTTATCCAAAAGTTATTGAACAGCGCCTCAGAAAAGAGCTTCCGTTTATGGCGACAGAAAATATAATGATGGACGCCGTTAAAAAGAGAGGGGCAGACAGACAGCAGCTTCACGAAAGAATCCGCGTACATTCAATGGCAGCCTCAAAGGTCATCAAGGAAGAGGGCGGAGAAAATGATCTTCTTCAGCGCATCGCTGCTGATGAGGCATTCGGTGTAACGCTTGATGAACTTGAAAATATTTTGCAGCCTGAAAAATACACAGGAAGAGCAAAGGAACAGACAGAAGACTTCATTAATGAATATGTAAAGCCTGTTCTTGACAAATACAAGGATATTGAGTCTGACAAACCCGAAATTAATGTATAAAGATAATCTTTTATTACATATAAGTTTATAATAAATTTATTTTTTATTGTAAAGAAAAGAAGGAGTTAGTATTTATGGTAAAGGCAATTGTAGGTGCCAATTGGGGCGATGAGGGAAAAGGTAAAATTACCGATGTGCTTGCAAATGACAGCGACATTGTAATTCGTTTTCAGGGCGGCGCAAACGCAGGTCACACTATCGTAAACAATTATGGCAAATTTGCGCTGCATCAGCTTCCGTCAGGTGTTTTCCATCAGAATATAACCAATATAATCGGCAACGGCGTAGCTTTCAGTGTTGAAAACTTTGTAAAAGAAATGGCTAATCTTGAAGAAAGAGGAGTGCCTCAGCCTAATGTGATTATTTCTGACAGAGCCCAGATTGTAATGCCATATCATGTTGCATTTGACTGCTACGAAGAAGAACGTCTCGGCAAAAACTCTTTTGGTTCGACCAAAAGCGGTATTGCTCCGTTCTATTCAGATAAATATTCTAAAATCGGATTTCAGATTAACGAGCTTTATGATGATCCCGATTCCCTAAAAGAGAAAATTCATCATGCACTTGAAATCAAGAATGCTACTCTTAAAAATCTTTACAATAAACCACCTATTACCGAAGAAGAAATATTTGACAAATTAATGGAATATAAGGAGCTCCTCGCTCCATATGTAGGAGATGCGTTTACTTTTATTCATAAGGCTTTAAAAGAAGGCAAGAATATTCTTCTTGAAGGACAGCTCGGCTCGCTTAAGGATACAGACTTCGGAATATATCCAATGGTGACATCTTCAAATACAATTGCAGGTTACGGCGCAGTCGGTGCAGGTATTCCTCCATATGAGATCAAGGAAATAATAACCGTAGTAAAAGCATATTCAAGTGCAGTTGGTGCAGGCGAGTTTGTATCCGAAATATTCGGAGATGAGGCAGATGAGCTTCGCAGACGCGGCGGCGACGGCGGAGAATTCGGAGCAACAACTGGCAGACCCCGTCGTATGGGTTGGCTTGACCTCGTTGCCACACGCTACGGCTGTATGGTACAGGGAGCTACTCAGGTGGCGTTTACAGTCCTTGATGTTCTCGGATATCTTGATGAAATCCCGGTTTGTGTTGGCTATGAGCTTGACGGCGAGATAATAGATTATTTCCCGTCAACGACTAAGCTTAAAAGGTGCAAGCCTGTACTTAAAAAACTTAAAGGTTGGAAGTGCTCAATTTCAGGAATTACTGAGTATGATAAGCTTCCTAAGGAATGCCGTGAGTACATTGAATTTGCGGAAAAAGAAATCGGAGTTCCGATTACAATGGTATCAAACGGACCTGCAAGAAGTGATATAATTTACAGATAATTAAGTGCTAATCAAGAGATTAGTATAAGTAAATACCGCACATATTTTTGTGCGGTATTGTTTAACTGAAAGGATGTTTAATGTAATGGGGAACAAGGAAACTGTTATTGTGCTTGACTTTGGCGGTCAGTATAATCAGCTGATTGCAAGAAGAGTCCGTGAATGTAACGTATATTGTGAAATTTTGCCTTATACGGTTGATATTCAGAAAATTAAAGATTTATCTCCTAAGGGTATTATTTTCACGGGCGGACCGAACAGTGTTTATGATGAATCATCGCCGCATTACAGCGATGAAATATTCAAACTCGGTATTCCGATACTCGGTATATGCTATGGCTGTCAGCTTATGGCATATGCTCTCGGCGGAGTAGTAACCCCCGCCGCTGACAATTCGTCAAGCGAGTACGGAAAAACCGACACAAAGTATAACACTGATGATGTGCTGTTTCAGGGACTGCCCGACAGCGGTGTTTCATGGATGAGCCACCGTGATTATATCAGTCAAGTTCCCGAAGGCTTTTCAGTTACGGCAACTACAGCCGTTTGTCCAACTGCCGCAATGTCCTGCCCCGAAAAAAAGTTCTACGGAGTGCAGTTTCATCCTGAAGTTAATCATACCGACCATGGAAAATTAATGCTTAAATCTTTCCTTTACAACGTATGCGGGTGCAAGGGCGAGTGGAAGATGGAGAACTTTATTGATACCACCGTCCGTCAGCTCAAAGAACAGATTGGCAATAAGGGAGTAGTTCTCGGATTGTCTGGCGGAGTTGATTCCTCGGTTGCCGCAGCACTTCTGAGCAAGGCTGTAGGGAAGCAGTTGACTTGTGTGTTTGTTGACCAAGGACTTATGAGAAAAGATGAGGGCGACTATGTAGAGGAAACATTTACAAAGTTATTTGATATGAACTTTGTGCGCATAAATTGTCAGGATGATTTCCTTTTAAAGCTTAAAGGCGTGGTAGAGCCTGAAGAAAAGCGAAAAATAATAGGCACTGAATTTTATAAAGTGTTCTGGGATAAAATCAGAGAAAGCTACGGAAGCGGATTTTTTGCACAAGGCACAATTTACCCTGACCGAATTGAAAGCGGCAAGGGAGATGCGGCAAAAATAAAAACTCATCACAATCAGGTTGGTATTCCGAGTGACATCAATTTCGAATCAGTTATAGAACCTTTAAAAGATTTGTTTAAAGATGAAGTAAGGGAAGTAGGAGAAAAGCTCGGATTACCTCATGAACTTGTATGGCGCCAGCCTTTCCCTGGACCGGGTCTTGGCGTGCGTGTTATCGGTGAGGTTACTGCGGATAAGGTTCGTATTTTGCAGGAAGCTGATGCTATTCTGCGTGATGAAATGGATAAATGCGGATATGCCGAACAGATGAGCCAGTTTTTTGCAGTTTTGCCAGGTGTGAAAACAGTCGGAGTAATGGGCGACGCGCGTACATATGACGAGCTTGTTGCTATCAGGGCAGTTACAACCGATGATTTTATGACTGCTGACTGGGCAAAAATTCCTTACGAAATACTCGGACGAGTTTCAAACCGAATTATTAATGAGGTTGAGCATGTTAACCGAGTAGTTTACGATATAACATCAAAGCCTCCCGGAACAGTCGAGTGGGAATAAGTTGAGAAGTCGTAAAAACCCAGTATTTATGCGGGTTTGCAGACTTTCGAGAGGTCTTTTGA
>CANQDR010000059.1 GCA_947593615.1 uncultured Clostridia bacterium | reverse complement strand
GGATCAAACTCTCTAAAATCTGTATCTAAACACCTTTCGGCGTCCAAATCAATTTCAGAGCTTAATCGCTCATTCCGTCTACTAACGTATCCGTGAATTTCTTGATGTATTTCTTAAGTGTACATCTCACTGTAATCCTTTGAGCTTTCCTCAAAGTCATTACGGGTTTCTTCCTATTCTCGTTGTTTAATTTTCAAGGTCCTAATTGTTCAACTTGCACAAGCGCATCAACTTATTATTGGCGATATTTCATATCGTTTATAAGATTTTCACTTGCGCGGAACATTGTTTATTATAAGACCTTTCAAATTAAAAGTCAAGTATTTTTTTAAAAAATATTCTAAAATTTTTTATTTTTCATTTAATTGTGTTTTTTTCGATTATATTTAATTTTTTGCACCATATATTGTATGTTCATATTACTTCCTTTTTCAACTTTATATTGTATTTTTCGCTTTTATATTGTAAAATATAAATAACAAATTAATTTTTTACAAGTCAGGAGGAATTTTATGAACCGAATCAATCCGTACAGGCAAAACTTTAAGGTTATGCAAACCTTTTTTTCAAAACCTTTGATTCTGATAATTGCAATCATGTTTTCCGCTTCGGTTGTTGCCGAATTTGCAACTAAGCTCTTTAACTCAGCCGGCAATAGTATTTCTATTTCAATCGACGTGCTCGATATTATGGCGGCAATTGCTTTCTTCCTTTTTTATTTTAAAAGCAAAAGCAATGGCCCTTGCGTATCTTATAAAGCGCCCATTGTTATTTTGAAAGTATATGCGATCATCAGCATAGTAGCCTCCGGATTAGTATTGCTTTCTTCTCTTTTTCTGACAATCTTTTTACAAATAGTTCCGTCATTAAGCGACGAGACCATGTTAATGCTTGTTGATTTTCTCAGGTACGTTATGGTACCTCTTTTATATTATTTAGTGCCAAAAACTCTAATTTCTCTGTTTTTCTTTATATCGATGCTTGTTTTGCTGAACTCTATAAAAAAGAGCACCTCGACGATCTACTTGTACAAAAAAGGCTCTGTTGTTTTCGGCATATTTTCGATAATTTGTATGCTGTGCTGTATAATCGAAAGATTCTTCCTTGATTCGCTTTTGAATACTATTCTTTCTAATATGCGGCATCTGGCAACCATCTATCCGTTTCATTACACGGAAGCCCAGATAGACCCACTACTAAGAGGCTTTTCTTACACTATTAATTATGCTAACTTTGCTTTCGGTATAATTACATATATATTGCTTGCAATATTCGCTTTTTCATATAACCGATACATAAAAAAACTGAGCGTTTCTATCAATGCAAACTATCAGACCACTCAAAATCCTGCAGAGCCTAATGCCGAATATTCTCCGATGAATATGTGGGAATCTGATGAGCCAAAGGTATCTCCCGAAAATTTTACACCTCAGCATGTGTTCGGAAACAATCCGAACAATCAGCAGATTCCGTCCGCTACGGGCCAAGCTCCGACATCTTCAGGCACTAACGGAACAGAACCTTTTAATTCGGCTCCAAATCCGAATATGAATCATTCTGAAAATCCGTATGCTCAAAACAATCCGTATTCACCGAATTTTGTTCAGTCAAAGGTATGTCCCGTATGCGGAAACAAATGCCATTCTGACAGCCTATTCTGCGGCAACTGCGGTAATAAATTTTAATCCTCAATTAACTTATATAAACAAATGCCCCGACCGTTCACAACAAGTCGGGGCGCTTTAGCAATTAGCAGTTATTTAATTATTTATGAAACTCGGTAAAATTTTTGATAACCTCTTCGCGGTGCTGATATGGTGAAGAATTTGTATCGGGATTTTCATCATCAATACTTTCATCCGTATAAATCATAAGATATTTTCCGTTATCTGAAAGATATGCTTTAACAGGAGCTAAATCCAGAATTGAAAATGTACCGTCTTTCTTTACGGAGTCAATGATCGAATTTGCGGTGTCGTTCAGATTTTTGATATCAAAGCTGTAGAGCTCAATGGTAATTGATTTTCCGCCAAAATCAGTAGCGTATTTGTTGCCCTCTTTTGCGCCGATAAGCGATACGTCCATTTTAGTAACTTTTGTTTCATCAATCTTTTTGTCAGCAACCTTGATGTAGCCCATATTTGCAAAATACTGACAAAGGCCGCTAAAGCTGTCCTCAAAATCATCGGCATTTACTTCCTTGACGGCAGTATCCTCAGTGCTTGTCTGCGAATCCTGAGCAGTTGTTGAATTCTGAGAATTAAGCGCGTCCGTATATCCGCAGCCTGCCGATACAATTGCAATTAAGCCTGCACATAAAACAGCGGCGATAAATTTTTTCATAAAACCATTCCTTTCGAAAGGCAATTTGTCAAAGTTAATTTATATTATAACGCATTGCAAAAGATAAATCAATATTTTTATTTTACACAGTAAAAGGATCAATTTTATAAACCAAAAGGACGAGTGTGCAAAAAACACCCGTCCTTTTAAATTCATCTTCATAACCGGATAGTATATCCTACACACAATAGTCTGTTTATCAATCTTATCCGATAACATAAACATTTACGTCACGTCTGCCGAAATTAACACATTCATCATATGTGTTGTAGAAGCAGTCAACGATTGCAGAGCCGTCCATAAGTGCTCCGCCTGTATCGACAGCGGTAGCGTAACCGTAAACAAAGCTTCCGTCAGTCGAAACGATATATAGCTTTGAGCCGTATGGAATTATGTTTGGATTTACCGCAACACCACCGTTATAAGCAGCTACGCCGGTAGCAGTCAATGCGCCGGCAGGAGCAGTATATGCCGTACCCGAGCCTGTAAGCACCTGACTGTATGTCACCGAATTGCCGTACATATCGGTAAATGTTCCTGCTCCGCCATTAGTTGCAGCACCCTTTGTTCCTACAAGAGTTACCTCATCAACAGCGTCCTTAATAATCTTGCTGTCTGTAACGGTTTCAGAAACTTTTTTGCCGTCAATGAACTTACTTTTTACGGTAACGAGCTTTTTGCCGTTTTTACCCTCTGTTTTAAGCTTTGTTTCGCCAAGCGAAATTTCATCGGAATTTTTAGTAACTTTTTTGTATGAGATCTTTTCGCTTGAAAGCTCCTCGCTGTATGTCACACGTTTGATAGTAACTTTCGTTAAATTTTCTGTTTTGCTGCTGCGTGATACGCTGAGAATGTCATCTTTGCTGACATTATAGCCGGCTATATTAAGAGCGTCTGCAATGTTTCCGTAAGGAATAAGTACGCTTTTTGTTTTGCCGTCAGCGGTAACACTGATTTTTTTAGCATTATAAACAGTTACGTTTGTGCCTTTCTTTATTTCAGTATTTACATCAGGCACAACAATTTGATTATCACCGAGCTTTATATCCGCCTTTTCAAGCACATCGGCAACAGTACCTTTTGCAATCATAACCTCTTGGGTTGTTCCGCAGTTATTTACCGTAATTTCATTAGCCTTTATAACATCAACCGTTATATCAAAGTTTTCGCTGCGGGTTATAAGCATATCGCCGTTAGACATTTCGTACTCAACATAGCTTTCAAAGCCCTGCTCATTATTCTTGCTGTATGAGCTTGTGTTCCCTGACTGAGCAGCTGCCGCAACAGTAAAAATTGAGCTGAAAACAACTGCAAAGGCAAGAAGAAGCGCAAACGCCGAACGAATAACATTTGGTTTTTCCGTATTCATCTTCATTGTAATAACTCCTTTTCGTTATTTTTTAATTCATAAACCTTCCGTACTGTATTTTTGCAGGATTTTTGCAATCGCTGCGAAGTACATTGGGTCATTATAAACACGTGTTTTGGTTATGTCAACCTAAAGTTAAGGTTGCTTTTTGTGCAAATTGCTATAATTAAGTGGATATTTTTCTTAAAAATCAATATTTTTCGAGTCTTATCGACTAAAAATCCTGCAAAAATGTATGCAAATTGCAAGAAAATAGGTTGTTAATTTTTTGTTAACGCTTTGTTTCCGTTTTGTTACCATTATATGATAATCATTACAAAAAGATTACAACAGCAATATTTAACCATAATTTTATAGAATTTAAAATATTTCGACACAAGTTTTAACCAAATTTTTCCATATAAATTAAAAACAAAAAAACAGACCGTAGCGCACAAACTGCGATACGGTCTAAAAAGTTACAGATATATACGAAAAGATATTACAATCCAAAAACGCTCTTTAAAAGCGTAATTTTAATGCTTATATGTTATGGTGCAACGTAAAACATATAATAATAAAACACTTTAATCGGTGTCAAGTTTAAGCACAGCCATAAACGCCTCCTGCGGAACCTCAACCGAGCCGAGCTGGCGCATGCGCTTTTTGCCCTCTTTCTGCTTTTCAAGAAGCTTCTTTTTACGGCTTATATCTCCGCCGTAGCATTTGGCAAGAACATCCTTTCTCATAGCCTTAACGGTTTCACGAGCAATGATCTTTCCGCCGATGCAAGCCTGAATAGGAACCTCAAAAAGCTGGCGCGGTATTTTCTCCTTGAGCTTTTCCGCCATTTTGCGTGCTCTGCCGTAGGCCTTATCCTTGTGAATAATAAACGAAAGAGCGTCAACCACCTCGCCGTTAAGCATAATGTCGAGCTTGACGAGCTCACTTTGAACGTAGTCTTTCATCTCATAATCAAAAGAGGCATATCCCCTTGTGCGTGACTTCAAAGTATCGAAAAAGTCGTAGATAATTTCCGCAAGCGGAAGAATATAATGCAAATCAACGCGGTCGGCGTCTATATACTGCATATCAACAAACGTACCTCTCCTGTCCTGACAAAGCTCCATAATATTTCCCACATACTCTTTGGGCGTATAGATATGAGCATTTGTAACAGGCTCCTCTGCCATTTGTATAAGCGACGGGTCGGGGTAGTTGGTGGGGTTGTCTATCATATTGACCGAACCGTCGGTACGGGTAATTCTGTATATAACGCTTGGAGCGGTAGTGATTAAATCGAGCTGATATTCACGTTCAAGGCGTTCCTGAATTATTTCCATATGGAGAAGTCCCAAAAATCCACAGCGAAAGCCAAATCCGAGAGCAACCGAGGTTTCAGCCTCAAACGAAAGAGCGGCGTCATTAAGCTGTAGCTTTTCAAGCGCGTCTTTTAAGTCGCCGTATTTCGCGCCGTCAACGGGATAAATTCCGCAGAATACCATTGGCTGGGCCTCACGGTAACCGGGCAAAGGTTCATCGGCAGGATTTGATGTCAAAGTTACGGTGTCGCCGACCTTAGCGTCAGCAAGAGTCTTGATAGAGGCGGAAATATATCCGACCTCACCGGCATACAGACCGTCGGTTTTTTCCATAGTAGTTGCGTGCATAAGACCGCACTCTACTACATTAAACACGCTTCCCGTAGCCATAAGCTTAAACTCATCACCCGGATGTATCTGACCCTCCTTGAGCCTTACATATATAATAACGCCCTTGTAGCTGTCATAGTAACTGTCAAAGATGAGTGCACGTAGCGGAGCATTAATGTCGCCTGTCGGAGCAGGAATATCGGAAACTATCTTTTCAAGAACCGAGTGAATATTAATTCCCGCTTTTGCAGAAATTTTCGGCGCGTCCTCGGCAGGGATCCCGATAACATCTTCAATCTCATTAATGACCCTGTCGGGGTCAGCGCTGGGCAAATCTATTTTGTTTACAACAGGTACGATTTCAAGACCTCCGTCAACGGCAAGATAAGTGTTTGCAAGGGTCTGAGCCTCTATACCCTGAGAAGCGTCAACAACAAGAACAGCGCCCTCGCAAGCCGCAAGAGAGCGGGAAACCTCGTAGTTAAAGTCAACGTGACCCGGAGTGTCGATAAGATTAAAAAGATATTTTTCACCGTCGTCAGCGTTATATATAACACTGACAGCACGAGCCTTGATAGTAATGCCTCTTTCTCTTTCGAGTTCCATATCGTCGAGGAGCTGAGCCTCCATATCGCGGGCAGAAACCGAGTTAGTGAGTTCAAGAATACGGTCGGCAAGCGTACTTTTGCCGTGGTCTATGTGAGCGATAATGCTGAAATTTCTTATTTTATCCTGCGGAAAAGACAAGACAAATCACCTTTTTCTGTTTATCTATATTATATATGTTATATATCATAATAACATATTAATGTATTTTCCACAAGCACAAAAATAATGCAGGAAAGCTAAGTGAAGCAATGAGGCTGAGGGCGGCTGATTGTACAAATCGGGATAATTTTCTATAGTTATTGACAACGCGAATATAAAGTTGATATAATATAGTAAATTAAGCGTGGGTGATAAAATGACGAAAGGCGAGCTCGCAAAGGAATATTTTGAAAGCGGCTGCAACTGTGCGCAGGCGGTTTTGCTTGCATTTTGCGATGATTTTGGACTTGACAAAGATACTGCGCTTATGATCGCCGCGCCGTTCGGAGGCGGAATGGGCAGGCTGAGGGAGGTCTGCGGAGCTGTAAGCGGTATGAATATGGCGCTGGGACTTGCAAAGGGCAGATATTCTACAGAAGATAACGCAAAAAAAGCACAGCTATACAGTGCTGTGCAGGAATTGGCAGGAAAATTCAGAGAAGCAAACGGTTCAATAATATGCCGAGAGCTTCTCGGTCTGAGAATAAAGGAAAAAGACGCACCCGCTCCCGAGTGCAGAACAGAAAGTTACTACAAATCAAGACCCTGTGCAGAGCTTTGCAGATGTGCCGCGGATATATTAGAGGAATATTTTAAGACGGATTTTAACGAGAAATTATAGAATACAAATATTAAGAAACACAAAAAGCCGACAGAAGAAAGGGTAACCCTGTCGGCAATTCTGCGTCTTAGTCTATAAAAAATCTTAAAAAAAATAGATTAAGAACGAAACAATTATCAATAAAATTATTCGTCAATAAGGAAGCTAAAATGAAGCTAAAAGGAGGTTAACTCATTATATTTTTTAAAAAATATTGCCATTATTAATTAAGTCGGTCATAAATATTGGCGTCGTTAACTCCTCATGAATACTAAAAAATATTACCTCCTTTGCGTCGCCGTTTAGCGCCATTAGCGTTATTAAGTCATGTTACCAAACAATATAATTAATTGACAACATATAAGTTCCTTGCCATCAGCACAAATTTTCATACCCTAATCTGAAAATTTTATATCTTCATCTTCAAAAACTTTACCTTAAAACCTAAAATTTTTACATCGCACTAGGAAAACGAGTAGGTATTAAGGATTAAGGCAATTTTGTCTGCCAAGCTTTTGAAGAGGACAAGCTAATGGCAAGTAAACAATTTTTGTATGATAACACGCTAATGTTTCATCCGGCTCTGTTTTTGTTGCACAAATTATACAAAGTGATTTTTTGTTGAATAAAATCCAAGCTACAAATAAATAATATAAGCAGACAAAGTAAACAAAATTTGAAATTGAATAAAAATTCCTTAAGTACGATACTTTTCAATTTTACACCGCAAAAATCCGCTTCTAATCGGACTTTTGCGGTTTTTTATCTCTGTATGACTTTTTATTTTACCATTTTTATGAATATAATAAATTTAATTTGTTTATTTGTCTGCGTTTTTGTTCCATACTGCTGTGTACATATCTTTGTAGTGTTATCTGTATATCTGTGTGTCCCAATATTTCGCTCAGGCTTTTTACATCAAATCCGCTTTCTATTGCTCTTGTTGCAAATGTGTGTCTTAATGCGTGAAAATTAATATGTTCTATTCCTGCCTCTTCCAGATATTTTTCTAATCTTACTCTGTATCGCCTTGGCTCAATGCATTTATAATCTCCTGTTAAAAAATATCCGTTTGATCTATGTTTTTCTAACAAATCATTCATCTTATCTGACAATGGTATTATTCTTTCTGAATTTTCTGTTTTGGGTGTGCTGATTATTAGTTTACTTTTTGTCAAACTGTTTTTATCTGTGTTATTTATTCTCAGCATTGTTTTGTTTACTCTCAGAGCTTTTTCTTCAAAATTTATATCTTCCCATTTTAATGCGCATATTTCTCCAACTCGCAGTCCCGTATTCAAACAAAGCAGTATTCCCAATTTCGGCAAATCTGTTTCTTTGTTTAAATATTCTTCAAGCTTATTTTGTTCACAAACTGACAATACTCTTATTTTTTTGATGTTTTTATTCTTTAAATTACATCTTTTT
>CANQDR010000058.1 GCA_947593615.1 uncultured Clostridia bacterium | reverse complement strand
AAAAAATAATATAATCTGCACTATTTTATGGGCAAAAAACTGAAAAATCCTTGTAAATTAATTATCTTACTTGAGGATTTTTTGCGTCATTTTTAAATTAAAGACATAATTTTTACATATTCCTTCATCTATACCTATAAAAACTAAAAAATTGTATTATAATACGCAATTTTCCCAAAATTTTTATTTTTCATATCTTTTACGCATAAAAGCGACATGATGTAGCTCACAATTCGGGCAGAAAGGTTTGACAAATTAGAAACCTATTTGCCCGAGTTTTACCGGCTAATTCCCCATACAGCAAAAAAGACACCGCAGAGAGTTCTGCGGTGTCGTAGTGTGCCGAAAAGTGATATTCCTTTATATTCTGCGGTGTCGTAGTATGTAGAAAAAGTATCTTTCTCTTGATAATATGCATAAATGTGCAAGGTTTAAGGGGAACCCCCGGCGAGGGTTCCCCTCCGAAAAACAGTCCCCCGGACTGTTTTTCGCCCCTCCTGCGCTTTCTAAATCAATTAGTTTCGCAGCCTTTCAGGCTGCGACGGGGGCGCCGCCCCTCGTCCCCGCCGCCTTTTGTAAAAGGCGGGCGAAAACTTTTAGATTTTTTGCTGTTACAAAAAGGTTTATTGACAGTTTACGGTCGGGCAACTAAGGTTTTTAAATTGCCAAATCTTTATGCTTGAGCTTTACCGAGTAATTTCCCATACAGCAAAAAAGACACCGCAGAGAGTTCTGCGGTGTCAAATTTTTTTCAATTATTAATTATTTTTAAAAGCTGATAATTAAAATGCAATCAATATTAAAATTTCATCACATTGTCAACACAAATAAATTATATAATTATTTTATTCCCTCAAAAATTAGTTAAAATAATTTAATTTTGCTTTCAATTTTGTAACATTTTGTTAATTATGCAATCTCTATAAAAAATTTAAAGAAAAATTGTAAATAGAGGTTGATTTTTTTCTCCATTTTGTGTAATATGTATATTAGGAATGATGGGTATTATAAAAATTTTATCTCATTATAAAAAAATCCGGAGAAAAAGAGGTATGAATTTATGTCTAACAGATTATTTCAGGGTATTGTACACCAAATGAAAGATGCTATCGACAGGACTATAGGCGTTATTGACGAAACTTCTGTAGTCATTGCTTGTTCTGAGCTTGGCAAGATCGGCGAGGTAAATGAAAGCGTTAATTCTGAAACACTCAGTTCAACAGTTCCGTTTGTAGTTAACGGTTTTACATATAAATCTTTTGGAAGCAATGCCAAATACGATTATGCTGTTTTTGTGCAGGGAAACGATGAATATGCACAAAAGTATGCTCAGCTTTTATCAGTTTCTTTTGCAAGTATAAAGCAGTATTATGATGAAAAATATGATCGCTCGAACTTTATTAAGAATGTTATCCTTGATAATATTCTTCCCGGAGATATTTATCTGAAGGCAAGAGAGCTCCACTTTAACAGCGAGGTTTCACGTGTTTGCCTGCTGATTAAGATTACATCAAAAACTGATGTATCCGCTTATGACATAGTTCAAAATCTTTTCCCTGACAAGTCGAAAGATTTTGTTATTAATATTAATGAGTTTGAAATTGCTCTCGTTAAGGAGATTAAGTCTGACACTGACAGCCGTGACCTTGAAAAGCTTGCCGGCTCTATTTCCGACACGCTTTCAAGTGAGTTCTATACACATTGTGTAGTAGGCATAGGCACAACTGTTACGGGCATTAAAGATCTTGCACGTTCCTTCAAGGAGGCTCAGTCGGCTCTTGAGGTTGCAAAGGTTTTCGATACCGAGCGCACAATCGTCAGCTACGATAACCTCGGCATTGCACGTCTTATCTATCAGCTTCCTACAACCCTATGCGAAATGTTCCTTAAAGAGGTATTCAAGCGCGGTTCTATCGAAAGCCTTGATCAGGAAACTCTTTTTACAATACAGCGCTTCTTTGAAAATAATCTGAATGTTTCCGAAACCTCTCGTAAGCTGTTTGTTCATAGAAATACTCTTGTTTACAGACTTGAAAAGATTAAAAAACTTACGGGTCTCGACCTTCGTGAATTTGAGGATGCTATTGTGTTTAAGGTAGCTCTTATGGTTAAAAAATACCTTAACGCAAGTCCTGCAAAGTATTGATAATTATCGGTTAATACTTAACTCACTCCTGAGCACAAAACAAAATAATTGTGCTCAGGACGTTTTGATTTTTAAGTTATGCCGATTTTGTGCAAAAAGTAAAAGGTGAATTTATGATTGATTTTGTAAATGTATCAAAAACATATCCAAACGGTACTCATGCGCTTTATGATGTTTCGTTACATATTGATAGGGGCGAGTTCGTTTTTATTGTAGGTGCGTCGGGTGCTGGTAAAAGTACGTTTTTAAAGCTGATTATGCATGAGGAAACTCCTACATCGGGAGAAATTGTTATAAACGACAATAAAATTTCAACATTAAAACGCAGGCAAATCCCTTATCTGCGCCGTCATATGGGTATTGTTTTCCAGGATTTCAGACTCATAGAAAAAATGAACGTGTTTGATAATGTTGCGTTTGCAATGCGCGCAGTGGGCGAGAGTACGTCTGTAATTAAAAAGAGAGTTCCGTATGTTCTTGACCTTGTGGGCTTGAAAAATAAAATGAAAAACAAGCCGAGCGAGCTTTCGGGCGGCGAACAGCAGCGCGTAAGTCTTGCGCGTGCGCTTGTAAACAATCCTGAAATCATTATTGCAGACGAACCTACAGGCAATGTTGACCCTGAAATGTCGCACGAGATTATTGAACTTCTCAATGAAATAAACGCAAAAGGCACTACGGTTCTGGTTGTTACACATGAACACGAGCTTGTACGCGAATTCAATCAAAGGGTTATTACGATAAATCGCGGAAGAATTATCGGAGATACGGGCAATAGTGAAATCGGAGATATTGACGTATCCGAGTACTATGATGATATTCCGCAGTATCCTGAGAATGCGGTTGTTATTCCCGATTGATTTTAAGTATGTTTGCAACACAGTTTTGAAAGGAAAAAAGTATGAAGGGCTTTGGCTATTTGGTAAAAGAAGGTTTCAAAAATGTCTGGAGCAATCGTATAATGAGTATCGCGTCTGTATGCGTGCTCATAAGCTGTCTTGTCCTTACGGGTGCGGCTTCGCTGTTTTCGATTAACGTGAGAGCAGCTGTAGAAACGGTAGGCCAGTCAAATGAAACTACAGTATATATTAAGGACGGTTATTCTCAGCTTGAAGCCGTTTACATAGGAAAAGATATTGAAAAAATCAGCAATGTTACATCCGCTGAATTTTATTCAAAGGATGAAGCTATAAAGCAGTATAAAGAAGAATTGGGAGATGATGTTTTTGCTCAGATGCAGAATGACGACAATCCTCTTCCGGACGCATTCATTGTTGTAATGGATGATTTATCTCTGTATGACGAAACAGTTGCACAAATTCAGAAAATTGACGGGGTAGATAAGATAAGCAACCGCAGTGAAATTGCAAAAAAGCTTACTGACATCAGCAATCTTGTCAATTTAATAAGTTTCTGGGTTATAATTGCGCTGATGATAATTTCTTTATTTATCATTGCAAATACAATTCGTGCAACAATGTATTCCAGAAGATTTGAAATCAGTATTATGAAGTCGGTCGGTGCAACGAACTCATTTGTAAGAATGCCGTTTTTGGTTGAAGGTGTTGTAATCGGTTTTATAGCTGCAATTATATCAACAGGAGGAATTGTACTGTTATACGAAGGTCTAATGGCGGCAATGCAGCAATTCCAATTTATGGAATATTTTGCAATTCCTATACAAAGCGTAATCCTTTACATAGCAGGTGCGTTTGTAGTTGCCGGCGTACTGATAGGATTTTTTGGCAGTATGATTTCAATTCGCAAGTATCTGAAAATGGAAGGCAACGAAATCCTTGGTTGGTAATATCGAAAAAGGAGGAATAGTCATGAATAAAATGAAAAGAATTCTCTGCGGCATATTAAGTATGTGCCTGCTGTCTGTGCCTATTGCGTTTTCCGTGACTTCAACAGGCGCAGAAAGTATTGATTCGCTTGAACAGCAGCTTCAGGAGCTTGAAGAGCAGAACAAAGAGTATCAGGAAATTCTTGATAAGACTCAGTCGGACATTAATGAAAAAGAAGAGTATAAAGACGCTCTTGTAAGCCGAATTGAAGTTCTTGACGATAAAATGGTGCTCAGCCGTGAATCTATAGCGGATTTGAACGAAGAGATTGAAAAGAAGCAGGCAGAAGTTGACAAGGCTAACGCTGATATAGAGGATCAGATGGACGCTTTGCGCAGCCGTATAAGAACAATTTATATGGCGGGCAATGCGACTGACCTTGAGATAATTCTCGGGGCAAAGGATTTCTCTGATTTTATTGACAAGATGGAGCTTGTCAGAACTCTTTCAGATTATGACAAAAAGCTCATTGACGGCATAAAGGAAAAGCTTGCCGAGATCTCAACACAGAAAGAGGAACTCGAAGCAGATAAAACCGAGCTTGAAGAACAAGAACAACAGCTTGAAGCTGACCAGCAAGAGCTTAATAAACTGCTTGAAGAGAATGATGAAATTCTCAGAAAACTTTATGCAGCAAGCGATGATGCAAAGACCGTTCTTGAAAATGCGGCATTGAAGAGCGAAGAGATAGAAAATAGGATAACAGAATATTATGAAGATCAAAGAGAAGCCGCCCGTCAGCAGGTACAAAGTACGCCCTCAGATGAAGGTGGCGGCGGAAGTTATACACCGCCATCAAATGACGGCGGCACAGTAAGTCCCTCGGTAATATCCTCAGGTTTTACTTGGCCTTGTCCCGGTTATTACTGGCTGTCTTCCGAGTGGAATGAGGACAGAGGTTCATATAACCACGGTGCAATTGATATTGCAGGCAGCGGAATTATGGGCGCTACAGTCGTTGCCGCTGAAAGCGGTACTGTAGTTTCAAGTTATAACGGATGCCCGCATAATTGGGGCAAAGACGGAAGCTGCGGCTGCGGCGGCGGTTACGGTAATTATGTTATGATTGACCACGGAAACGGCAAAATGACGATCTACGGACACTTTACAAATGCAATTGTAAGTGATGGTCAGTATGTGAAAAAGGGACAAACAATAGGATATGTAGGTTCAACAGGAAATTCAACAGGACCTCACCTGCATTTTGAGTGCCGTCTTAACGGTGTTAAGTACAATCCTATGCTTGAATTTTGATTAATACTAATTTTGTTTAGAAGAAATTAATACTTAATTTTAATGCCTCCGCATATAATTTTGTGAAGAAATTATGCGGGGGTATTTTTGTGATTACTGCGCTTACCATAGATGTTCCGAAAAATTCAGAGGGTATAAGAAAATTGCTTGATATATTAAGGCATGACAGAGTTGATGTTGAAGTAAAAAGAGCGAGAGGAGTAAGCATAAAGCACGTAACTTACACAAGCTACAGCGGTAAAGTAAGACTTACGAAAATAGACAAAATAATAGGAGCTCAAAGAAATCATCTTCTTTGTTCGGAAAATTTGAAGTTTCCTGAAAACAGCGGATACAAGCGCTTTTTTTCGCCTGAGTTTACATCACGGCTTTGTACCAATATGGCGTTGAGCGTAATTAAGACAAGTAATTGTCCTGAGAATTTGAAAGTAGGTATTTACGACCCCGACGGAAAAACTCCCGATTTCCTCTTTTGCGTACTGAATTATTGTTCTGACGTAACAGTTGTTACACAAAACACAGAACCGTATTATTGCGAGATGAGAAGAGCTATGGATGAGCTTGGTGCGTCAGCGGTAATAACAAGTCAAATTCAGGATCTTGATGACTGTAAGCTCATTGTTGCTCCGTATAAAATTAAAGAAAGCCTGCCCGTTCGAGGTGATGCAGTTGTGCTTACAAATGGCTGTCCAAATGCTCAAATGGGCGGATTGATTTATTACAAATATTATCTGAGAATGCCTAACGGATTTGATTTAATAAAGCCTAAAGAGCTTGACGAAGAATATTTTTGTTCCGCTCTTTACACACTTGCATCGCAATATGAGCTTGGCTCAATTGTTCCGACAGTTTGCAGAAATTTTTCTTCTTCTCAGACCGTCAAATCACTGTGCGCTTATGTTGAGTCAATATCACGCGATTAACCGTATGAAAGCAATAATCGTTTTGCTTGACAACTATCAAGAAAATGCTATAATAAGTCTATATGCAGTTTTTTATGCAGATTAGTTTTTTTATTTTGAAAGGACGATATAAAATGGCATCTAAACCTACTATGCTTACTGCGGAAGGTCTTAAAAATCTTGAAGAGGAACTTGAGTTTTTACAAAATGTAAAGCGCAAGGAAATTGCGGAGAAAATCAAGGTTGCACGCTCATACGGTGACTTGTCCGAGAACAGCGAATATGACGACGCCAAAAACGAACAGGCAATTATGGAAGCAAGAATTACAACAATTGAGGCAATTCTTAAAACTGCTGTAGTTATTGATGAATCAAACACTTCCACCGAGCATGTTCATCTTACCTCGGTAGTAACTGTTGAAATGATAAAAACAGGCAAACAGGCTAAGTATAAAATCGTTGGTTCAGGCTCAAACGAAACTAATCCTAAAGAGGGCAAAATTTCTGACGAATCTCCAATTGGTAAAGCTCTGATGGAAAAAAGAGTAGGAGATGTTGTTGAGGTTGAAACTCCCAACGGAATGATTGCTCTTAAAATTCTTGAAATTTCAAAATAATATAAAAAATTATTTGTGACGGAAATACGCCGACAGGTTGTTTCCGTCAAATTTGCAGAACGGAAGGATAGTAAAATATGAGTCAGAAGCCACAGCAGGTTAACACAAGTGACGTAATAAAGGTAAGATATGAAAAGCTTGATATGTTGCGGGAAGCGGGAAGAGATCCGTTTGTAATTACAACAAGCGATCGTGACACTCTTACCGAAACAATAAAGAATAATTTTGAGGAATATGAAAACAAGGACGTCTGCGTAGCAGGCAGACTTTTGTCAAAACGCGGCAAGGGTAAGGTTTCGTTTATGGACCTTTACGATCGCACGGGGAAAATTCAGATTTTCGCTAAATTTGACGATTTGGGTGAAGAAGAATACGGTTTTCTAAAAAAATGGGACATAGGCGATATTGTTGAAGTAAACGGTTTTGTTTTTAAAACCCAGATGGGCGAAATTTCAATTCACGCAAAGGCAGTACGTCTTTTATCCAAATCCCTCAAACCGCTCCCCGAAAAATATCACGGCCTTACAAATACCGACCTGCGTTACCGTCAGCGTTATGTTGACCTTATTATGAACCCCGAGGTTAAAGATACATTTATAAAGCGTTCAAAAATCATAAGCAGTATACGCAGATACCTTGATTCTCAGAACTTTATGGAAGTTGAAACTCCAATGCTTGTTGCAAATGCAGGCGGAGCTTCGGCACGTCCGTTTACGACGCATTTTAATGCTCTTGACGAGGATTTAAAGCTCAGAATTTCCCTTGAGCTTTATCTAAAGAGATTAATTGTAGGCGGACTCGAAAGAGTTTACGAAATCGGACGTGTATTCCGCAACGAGGGTGTTGATACAAGACATAACCCGGAGTTTACTCTTATGGAGCTTTATCAGGCTTACACTGACTACAACGGTATGATGGACCTGACCGAAAATCTCTATCGTCACGTTGCACAGGAGGTGCTCGGCACAACCAAAATTACATACAACGGAGTTGAAATGGATCTCGGAAAGCCGTTTGAGAGAATTACAATGCTCGACGCTGTTAAAAAGTATTCGGGCGTTGACTTTAATGAAATCAAGTCGGATGAAGAGGCAAAGGCTGTTGCAAAGGAAAAAGGAATCGAATTTGAGGACAGGCATAAAAAGGGTGATATTCTCAATTTGTTCTTTGAGGAATTTGCAGAGGAGCATATGATTCAGCCTACATTTGTAATGGATCATCCTGTGGAGATTTCACCTCTTACCAAGAAAAAACCTGATAATCCCGATTATGTTGAGCGTTTTGAGTTCTTTATGAACGGATGGGAAATGGCTAACGCTTATTCCGAGCTTAACGACCCGATTGACCAGAGAGAGCGATTCAAGGCTCAGGAGGCATTGCTTGCTCAGGGCGATGAAGAGGCAAACACAACTGATGAGGACTTCCTCAATGCTCTTGAAATCGGTATGCCGCCGACAGGAGGAATCGGTTTCGGTATTGACAGAATGGTTATGCTTCTTACTGATTCTTCCGCAATTCGCGATGTGTTATTGTTCCCGACAATGAAGTCCTTACCGAACGACAAGTAAGAAAAAGCCAGTGTTTATGCGGGTTTCGGGACTTTCCA
>CANQDR010000057.1 GCA_947593615.1 uncultured Clostridia bacterium | reverse complement strand
TGCCGACTATATCAATGCTTTTTTATCAACCGGCCAAGTTTTCTAATTTTGTAACACATCATTGACAAACCTACATAAAAAAACAATTATGAAATAAAATATATGTTGAAATAAATGTAAAATAAAAGTATAATAACTATATATGCAGATAACACATATAACAGGTATAAAACAACATTGAACGGAGAAACAAAATGAAAATTCTCATTTTTACAGCGTCGACCGGCGGCGGTCACAAACGCGCTGCTGCCGCAATTGAACAAAAAATCAAATCTCTCAGCACGGAAACAGAAGTAAAAGTAGTTGACGCAATGAAAGCTATCGGCAAGGTTTATGACAAAACCGTTTGCGGCGGATATCATTTTATGGCGACAAAAATTCCAAAGGTATATGGAAAATGTTATAAAATTACAGACAGGAAAACTCTGATGTACAAAGCCGTTATGCGTTCAAATACAATGATGTCAAATAAACTTCTTGATACTATTAATGAATTTACCCCTGATATTGTAATTATTTGCCATCCGTTTGTTACTACAATGATTTCAAAATTGATAAGACAAGGCAAAACAAACGTAAAAGCTATCAGCATTATAACCGACTACGACGCTCACCGCACATATATTGTGCCGAATATTGAAGCCTATGTGCTTGCTGAGCCGCAAATGTGTGATAAACTGATAAATGAATACGGCGTAAACAAAGATTTAATACATCCTTTAGGCATACCGATTTTTGACCGCTTTACCGAGCCTTTTTCAAAGGAAGAAATATGCAAACGCGAAGGACTTGACCCTGAAATCCCCACTGTTTTGCTTATGGCAGGTTCATTTGGAGTGACAAGCGTTCTGGAATTTTATAAACAGCTTGCCCAAAAAGGAAAAAATATGCAGTTTATTGTTATTACGGGAAGGAACATAAAACTTTTCGGCCACATAGAAAAACTAATTGACGAGATGGGAACTCAGGATAACACAAGGCTGTTGTATTTTGTTAAAAACGTTGAGGATTATATGCACATTTCGGACTTGATTGTAACCAAACCGGGCGGACTTACAGTCACAGAAAGTCTTGCCTGCGGTCTTCCGCTTGCAATATACAGCGCGTTTCCGGGGCAAGAGCGGGATAATGCCGATTTTCTGATAAAAGAAAAGGCTGCTGTTTTGCTCGACAAAAAGGAAGGTGCAAATCAGATAATTGAGCTTTTAAACTCTCCCGAAAAGCTGGCAAAAATGAAAGAACAATGCAAAAATCTGTTTATTGCAAACTCGGCAGAAAATATTTTTCTGCTTGCCCAAAAAATCTGTTCAAATGAAAAAACGGTATGACGCCGCATGCAGTTTGTGCAGACTGGTTTTGCAAATTCATAACCTCAGCCGCCAGAGTATTACAGAGTAATTAAAAAGAACAAGCAATTGAAAGGAATTAACGATGAAAAAAACCGTCGCACTTATATTGTGCTTAATTCTTACCGTTTCGATTATGTGCGCCTGCACGGATTCAACTCAATTTTCCAATAGCGAGAAACTTTCAAAGGACTATACACGCAGTACTGACCCTACGGAAAGTTATAACTATAACGACGGCGCAACATCTGCGCCTACCATCTACAACGCTTATGCAAACAATATTATAAATTTTGAATTAAGATTGTTTCGCAATTATTACAGTCAGAAATCCGACAACGACAACTCATTTGTAATTTCTCCAATAGGCACGGCTTTACAGCTTGGACTTATTGCCAACGGCGCATCGGGAGACACAAAAAGCGAAATTATTTCCGCAATCGGCAAAGACCTGACTATCGAAAATATAAATCAGTGCTCATCATACTTTAAAAGCAGAATGGAAGCTGTCAGCAAAATGCAAAGCAACGAGGTTGACGAGCTTTCGGGCAAAAAGCAAGAAGTATCAGAAGATGAATATGTAAAATTTGATAACAACCTGTTTTTCAATGACATTTCGGACGTAAGAACCAAATTTTTGCAAACAAATGCAAATTACTACGGCTCAGATATTTTTCGTTTTATGTTCTCGGATGAAAATGCACTTACGAAGCTGAACGGTCATTTTTCCGATTTTACGAAAAATAACGCTGTTGCAGAAATTGACAAAGAACAGACTCTTATGTCAGTCACTGCTGCTGATATAAGCGATATTTGGCTTGACCCGTACGCTGAAGCCGACATTGAAAAAGGCAGTTTTACATCAAACGGCAAAAACAGAGAAGTAAACTATATGACGTCTAATGAATCCTTCATAAAAACCGATAAAGCTCAGGGAATTATAAAATATACAAGCGCAAATCCGCTCAAGTTTATGATTGTTATGCCAAATGAAAACATATCTCTTGAAGATTACATAACTGACTTCAATAATCTTGAATTTTCAAATCTTATTGACAGCGTTGATATTACAAAAAAGGCAACAGCAAAAATCCCCGAATTCTCAATTGACTCCGAAAAGAATGCTCATCCGTTATCCTCTGCACTTGCCAAAAGCGGCTTATATACCTTGTTTACCGAAGATTCCGCATTTACGGACTTAACTCATACTGATAATTTTATGCTTAATGAGATGTATGAAATTTCTCCGAAAATTTCTGTTAATGCCGCCGGAATCAGCGGTACAAAGTCAAACAGCGGTTCTGCTCCTGTTAAGGAGCGTATCAAAGGACTTGAAAAAACAGACCTTACAATTGAATTTAACCGTCCGTTTATTTTCCTTATTATTGATAATGAAAGCAATATTCCTATATATATAGGCACAGTTAATAATTAAACTGCGGAATTTTTGTGCAACTCTGTCCGCTAAAAACAGAGTGCAGCGTCATACTTATGCAAAAAAAGAACCGATGAGCTTTAAAGCTCATCGGCCCTTTTTATTAAGAAGAGATTTTATGACCTAAAAAAATTAAATTATCTTGATTATATTACTCATTATCGGTAATTTTTATTGCAAGAGCGGTAATATCGTCATCATGACTGTCACCGCGCCGTTTTATTGCCTCTGCAACCACTGTTCCGGCAAGGTCCTGAGCACTGCCCTCATTCCACGTTCTAATCAATTTTTCAAGCCATTTTTCATCGCCTGTTACAACACCGTCAGATACCATAACCACCATATCCCCTGTAGTAAGATTTATTGTATCGGATGAAAATTTAATTCCGTTTAATATTCCTGCGGGGAGCGACGGCATTTCTCTTGTTATCACCCTCCCGCCTTTTTTAATAAACGTCATAGGTGCGCCTGCTTTTCTCAAGGTTATTTTTCCGGTATATAAATCAACACTTGTTACGTCAAGCGTACAAAGTGATTCATCCTCGCTTTTAACCATAAGTGCTGAATTTACAATCTGCAATGAGCTGTCCGCCGACAATCCCGAACGAAGAAGTCTTCCCATTACGGATACCGCCATATTTCCGTCAACAGCGGCTCTTCCGCCCGTTCCCATTCCGTCGCACACTATAGCATAGGTTTTTCCGAATCCGTCGTTAAAATAATCAATGCAGTCGCCGCAGAGCTTTCCGTTGTTCGCAATATGCTGGTCTGAACCTATTTCCACGTCATAGACAGGCATTTCGCACATTGCCGCTCTTATTCTGTCTCCCTCATAGGTTAAGGAAGGCAAATCAAATCTGCGTCCGCAGCATTTTGAAACCTCACGCATTATAGCTCCGCGAGGCAGCTTGTTTCCTGATTTGCTCGACAATTCAAGCTCCACGCTCATACGTCCGCCGTCCGATATAAGACATATACACTCAACCGGCAATGCTCCAAGCGCGCTCAATGCAGAAATAATGCGGTCTGCGCTTTCTGTATCGCATCTCATTGTGTTTTTAAATTCATCAGAAAGGTCACTGAGAATATCACTGACGCCTGAAAATTGCCCTGCAACAACGCTTCGCATATCTGCAGCTCTGCTCTGTGCTTCCATGCCGGAGAGAAATTCACGGTAATTTGAATTCATGCTGTCGGCTATTTCGCCCTTTTTACAGCATTTTTTTACAAAGGTTTTCTCAACATCCTTTTCGTTTATCTTCCCCTGAGTTTCAAGCAATTCTTCAAGTCTGCAAAAATCATCTTTTGTAACGCCCGCTTGATGTTCAAAACAATACATTCTAAGACCACAGTTTGCACAGACCTCATTTGCAACATTTTCACAGACCGAATCAAAGGTCGGTGAATAAAGATTTTTCAGTTTATCCGCCACTTGATTTACGTCATTTCTCACATTAAAAATTGCTTTTGACGCAAAATCAAGCCGCATTACTATATTTTTTCTCAAAGCCTCACCGAGCGAAGCATTTGTTTCATTTGAAAAAATCGGGGAAATTATATTGCCTGTTTCTTTTGGCAATACCATAAATACGGTTGCGCCAATCAAACTTTCTATCAGCACGCCTGCAAGAAATGTGTTTTCTCCGAAAGCAAGGCTCATAACTCCGTTTGCAATAATAAATGACAGTGCACAGCCTAACTTTCCTACAGGTGCAAACAGTCCTGCCATAAGTCCTCCGAATGCAAAACCGCCGCATATAAAACCTTGCGCTCTGCTTGCAATACTGAACACCGAACCGGTTGCTATTCCGCTGATTGCGCCTCCTGTTACTCCGCCGTAGCGTGAACAGAGCAAAACAATTATTATGGCGATTATTCTGCCAAATGATATATTTTCAAAGGCAATGCTTCCAAACGCAAGGATAAGCACACACCCCGTCATAACAAGGCTTGCGGTTTCCTGCTGAGTATAAGCTGTAATACTGCGTTTTTCGCCTGAAAGCTTTACCGAAACGCTTATAAAATATGCCGCCGCACCTGACAAAACTGCCTCAATTATACAGTCAGCAAATGACGTCAGCGTGCTCGTGCTTACAAACAACAGCGCGACTCCCGTTGAGAGTATCGGAATAAACGCAACCAGCGGAGCAAATAGTCTGCTCTGCGTCACGCGTTCTATGTCGCTCATCAGCCAGCGGAGTCCCCCGATTGCGATTACTACTGCAATATATCTAAAACTGTCAGACGGTTTAAGAAGAATATATCCGAACGCAGTACCGATTAGTGACGAAAGAAGATATTTTTTCGGCACTGCCGCCGCATATGACGCTCCGAACGGAGCGAGAGTTCCGAGCACCGCGCCCCTTGATACAAGCACGCCGCACAGCATATAAATCAAATTCGCCGCACCGTTTTTGATAAATTCGTTTTGATAGGAATTACTTTTTCTGCGTATTGCTTTTTCACTTTCCATAATGTTCTACGTCCTTTTTCCCATATATTATATCGGGGTAATAATGTTTGTTTTGTTTCAACTATATTATAAAATAATCGGCTTAATCCTTTTGTCATTATGTGAATGGATGTTTTTACATTGTTTTGTAGAATTTTTAGCCTGAATATTTTAGTTCGGACATAAAAGTCGGATTGGACTGAAATTGCATAATAAAGTTAATTTAGATAGCGTTATTGAAAATATTTGGAAAATTAATTTAGTTATCCGCATAATAAAGCAAAAGAAAAAGATTGTTTATTAACACTTTTTGAATTATAATAAATTTACAGCACATTTTGAAAGGAAAAAAGAGTTATGATAATTATGTCAGTCGATCTCGGAAAATCCAGAACAGGAATTGCCGTATGCGATAAAACCGAGTTTCTGGCGTCTCCATATACTGTGATATTTGAAAAATCACCTTCAAAACTTATTGAAAAGGTTTCGCAGGCTGTAAAAGAAACAAAAGCTGAGCTTGTAGTAGTAGGTCTGCCGAAAAATATGGACGGTTCCGAGGGCGAAAGCGCGCAGAACGCACGCAGTTTTGCACAAAAAATAACAGAGCTTACGCAAGTAAAAACCGTTATGCAGGATGAGCGCGGCACTACAATTACTGCGCATAATTTTCTTAACACCACAAACACCAGAGGAAAAAAGCGTAAAAATGTTGTTGATGAAGTTGCCGCGACAATAATTTTGCAGGATTTTCTCGATTCTCGGCACGGCACAGCTCACAATTCTGATAAATAGGTATTGTATTATAAAACCATCAATGCCTGCCTATTATTGTTTGTAAAAAATATAAAATGAATAATTTATCCGTATTGCTATAAAAAGTGAGAGAAACAAAATTTCTCTCACTTTTTTATTTAAGTTAATAAATTTTACAATAATTATGTATTATTTATAAATATAATATTGAAAATGCAATTTTAATGTGTTAAAATGAAAAAAAGATAGATTAATCAGCAATAAAATGAAACATTTAGAAAAATACAAAAAAATTCGGCAGTATTTACATTAACAATGACAAACAAATCTATGCCGCTGATGTTGATAAAGACGGTACAATAACTATCAAAGATGTAACTGAACTTCAAAAACTGATCTGTTAAATGATTAGTTAAAAAATATAAAAGTTAAAGGAGAATTATTATGAAAAAAATCATGTCTTTTATGATAGCTGTAATACTTACTCTGACGGTATCTGTTACTGCATTTGCCGCAGAAGGTTTAGCCACTCCTGATTCGGCTGATTCTGAACTTCAAATTAAGAAAGACGCAAATGAATATTTTTACGGCGGCAAACAAGAACTTGGCAACATTAAAATAACGCTTTACGGCGCCTTAAGCGACGGAAGCCTTGTTTTAAATGTTGACAGATACGATGCAGGTTCGCTGACGGTATCATATACCCATGCTGTTGGTGACTATTATTATTCGTACACTGACGGTCAGGAAGCATATATTTATAAAGACCATACTTTCTATTTCATTGAAGACGCATATAACAGCGGTCTGATTAATGATGATACTTTAAAAGAGCTTGCAGAATGCAGTAAAAAATACCTGGAAAACCCAATAGATATTGACTACTATTTTGTTTTTATGCCAAAAATAGGTGAAAGAGGATTGGATATTTACCTTGAAGAAGAAATAAAATATGACGCAAATGAATATTTTTACGGCGGCAAACAACAACTTGGCAACATTAAAATAACACTTTACGGCACCTTAAGCGACGGAAGCCTTGTTTTAAATGTTGACAGATACGATGCAGGTTCGCTGACGGTATCATATACCCATGCTGTTGGTGACTATTATTATTCGTACACTGACGGTCAGGAAGCATATATTTATAAAGACCATACTTTCTATTTCATTGAAGACGCATATAACAGCGGTCTGATTAATGATGATACTTTAAAAGAGCTTGCAGAATGCAGTAAAAAATACCTGGAAAACCCAATAGATATTGACTATTATTTTGTTTTTATGCCAAAAACAGATGAACCCACATCTCAGCCTGACTAAACCACAACTCCTGCTGAACCCTCAACTACTGCTGAATCCACAAAGCCCGATGCAACTTCTTCAACTGACGCAACCTCAACAGCCGAAATAAATTCTGTTTCTACAGCTGATACAGCTGTAAATAACAACCCAAACAGTGCTGTACAAACGGGTCAGAATAATATGTTAGTTTTGTCTGTTATACTTCTTGTTGTTTCGGCAATTTCATCTACTATATTTTTTAAGAAAAGAACACGTGATTAAATAAGTTTTATCTTAAATTAATACCTGCAAAATAATTGAAAAGAATATATATTAACTAATGTTGTTTTGCTCTATAAATATAAGACACCGCAGAAAATACTGCGGTGCCTTTTTTGCTGTATGGGGAATTATCCGGTAAAACTCGGGCAAAAGGTTTCTAATTTTTCGAACCTTTCTGCTCGAATTGTGAGCGACATCTTGTCGCTTTTTTGCGTAAAAAATACGAAAAATATAAATTTTTGGAAAACTGCGTATTATAATACAATTTTTTTAGTTTTTTAGGTATAGATGAAGGAATATATAAAAATTATGTCTTTGATTTAAAAATGACGCGAAAAATCCTCAAGTAAGATAATTAATTTTCAAGGATTTTTCAGTTTTTCGCCCATAAAATAGTGCAGATTATATTATTTTTTATGATTTATTTCGATGTTATTGTACAAATTTTCAAGTTTTTTGCTTTGTTTTTACTTTTTTAAATGTTATTTTTGGTCAAGGCGTGGTCAGTTTGTTGTGTTTTATAAATAGGAGATGATTATTATCAGAAAACAAAGTAATATTTACAAAAGAAAAAACGGTCGCTGGGAGGGCAGGTATTTTAAAGGATACGGTGCCGACGGAAAAATTAAGTATAATTCGATATATGGCAAAACATATACCGAGGTGAAAAACAGACTTGAAGAAATAAAATCGGGTATTATAAGCAATCCGAAATTTTATACAAATCATCTTAAAGTTAAATTAAGAGATGTTTGTTATGAATGGCTTGAAATAATTAAAATTAATGTTAAAGAATCAACTTATTCAATGTATGTATATACTGTTCAAAAATACATTCTTCCCTGTATTGGAAACATCAAATTATATGAAATAGATAATAACTATACAAATATATTAAAAAAGAGATACAGTCATTTTGCACCTAAAACTATAAGAGATATTTATTCAGTATTTAAATTGATAATTGAATTTGCAAATGAAAAATACAATTCAAATATAAAGTTAAAAAGATGTAATTTAAAGAATAAAAACATCAAAAATATAAGAGTATTGTCGGTTTATGAACAACAGAAGCTTGAAGAATATTTAAACAAAGAAACAGACTTGCCCAAACTGGGAATACTGCTTTGTTTGAATACGGGACTG
>CANQDR010000056.1 GCA_947593615.1 uncultured Clostridia bacterium | reverse complement strand
TTTAAAATTCCTGTTTTTATTTTTTCAAGCTTTTCTTTAACCTCGTTATATGTTTTGCCATATATCGAATTATACTTTCTTTTGCCGTCGGCACCGTATCCTTTAAAATACCTACCCTCCCAGCGACCGTCTTTTCTCTTGTAAATATTTCTTTGTGTTCTGATAATAATCATCTCCTATTTATAAAACACAACAAACTGACCACGCCTTGACCAAAAATAACATTTAAAAAAGTAAAAACAAAGCAAAAAACTTAAAAACTTGTACAATAATATCGAAATAAGTCATAAAAAATAATATAATCTGCACTATTTTATGGGCAAAAAACTGAAAAATACTTAAAAATTAATTATCTTACTTGAGGAATTTTTGCGTCATTTTTAAATCAAAGACATAATTTTTATATATTACTCCATCTATACTTATAAAACCCATAAAATTGTATTATAATACGCAATTTTCCCCAAATTTTTATTTTTCATATTTTTTACGCAAAAAGCGACATGATGTCGCTCTCAATTCGGGCAGAAAGGTTCGACAAAATTAGAAACATTTTTGCCCGAATTTTACCGAGTAATTTCCCATACAGCAAAAAAGACACCGCAGAGAGTTCTGCGGTGTCTTTGCAATCAATAATTTTAAATTTAAATAACTCTTACTCTTATAACGCCGTCAACTGCTGAAATCTTATCAGCGTCTGCTGCGTCTGCACCTGCAACGTCAAAAATTGTGTAAGCATAATCGCCTCTGCTCTTGCTGAGCATATTCTCAACATTGCCCTTAATTTCAGAAAGAATTTTCTTTAAAAGCTCGGGTACATTCTTGTGCATTACGCAGAAGCGTGTATCGCCCTCGTTTGTTCTTGCAAGTGAAATTGCAGGATAATTTACCGAGTTGATTATGTTGCCGTTTTCAAGATATTCCTTGATCTGATCGCAAGCCATGACCGCACAATTATCTTCACTTTCGGGAGTTGACGCACCGAGATGAGGCATACAAATAATGTTCTCTTCGCCGAGAATATCGTCTGTAGCAAAATCTGTTACATATTTTGCAACCTTGCCGCTCTTAACAGCATCTAACAAAGCAGTTGAGTTAACAAGACCATCACGGCTGAAGTTCAAAATACGAACGCCGTCTCTCATTTTTGCAATCATATCTGCGTCAACAAGGTCTTTTGTTTCGGGAGTAAGCGGAACATGAATTGTGAGGTAATCGCAGTTAGTCATTACGTCCTCGTTGCTCTTCATAAGCTTAACTGCCGGGTCGAGCCTGAGAGCATTGGGAACAGACATAAACGGGTCAAAGCCTACTACGTTCATACCAAGAGCTACGGCACTGTTTGCAACAAGAATACCTATTGCTCCGAGTCCGATCACGCCGAGAGTCTTGCCCTGAATTTCAGGACCTACGAACTGGCTTTTGCCCTTTTCTACCATTTTTCCGACTGCATCACCGTTACCCTTTAAGGTCTTTTCCCAGTCGATACCCTCTTTGATTTTACGCGATGCAAGCAACATACCAGCAATTACAAGCTCCTTAACTGCGTTTGCATTTGCGCCGGGAGTATTGAAAACTACAATGCCTTGCTCTGTACATTTCTCTTTTGGAATGTTGTTAGTTCCTGCGCCCGCTCTGGCTATTGCAAGAAGATTGTCTGCAAATTCCATATCGTGCATTGCGGCACTTCTAACGAGAACTGCGTCGGGGTTCTGCAC
The DNA here is from genome assembly GCA_947593615.1 of uncultured Clostridia bacterium. Classification (GTDB taxonomy): domain Bacteria; phylum Bacillota; class Clostridia; order Oscillospirales; family Acutalibacteraceae; genus Ruminococcoides. The sequence continues at coordinate 7,522 of CANQDR010000056.1, read as the reverse complement.
GTCGTCGCCGCAAGTGTAGTTATCGCCAAGGCGGCCGGTGCCTACCTTTGCGATTTTATTCAATGTAAGAATGTTAAACATTATTAACCAACCTCTTTAATTTATTCAAATAGACAGTAATCCGTTTTGTATATTAAATCAAAATAATTTCTACTACTTATTTTCAGCTTCAAATTTTTTCATAAACTCAACGAGCTTTTCAACACCCTCATAAGGCATAGCGTTGTAGATTGAGGCTCTCATACCTCCTACTGTGCGGTGGCCCTTGATGTTTACAAAGCCTGCTTCGGTTGCTTCCTTAACAAATTTAGCATCCAAATCAGCGTCGCCTGTAACAAAGGGTACGTTCATAAGTGAACGATCCTCAGCAACAACCGTACCCTTGAACATTTCTGAGCTGTCGAGGAAATCGTAGAGGAGCTTAGCCTTCTTTTCGTTGAGCTCCTTCATTTTATCAAGGCCGCCGATCTCGTCCTTAATCCAGTCAAGCACAAGCTTTGCAATATAAATTGAATAGCAAGGCGGTGTGTTGAAAAGCGAATCAGCGTCAGCGTGAGTTTTGTAGTTGAGCATTGTAGGAGTAATATCCATAGCGTTGCCAATTAAATCCTCACGAATAATAACAACCGTAAGACCTGCGCCGGCCATATTCTTCTGAGCGCCCGCAAAAAGCAGACCGAACTTAGAAACGTCGATAGGCTCTGAAAGAATGTTTGACGAAATATCTGCAACAAGCGGAATATCGCCTGTGTCGGGAAGCTCGTGATAAACAGTACCGTAAATTGTGTTGTTAAGACATATGTAAACATAGTCTGCATCTTCACGGAACATTGATTTGTCAGTCTTTGGAATGTATGAGAAGGTCTTATCCTCAGAAGAAGCCACAGCCTTTGCGTCGCCGTAACGCTGAGCCTCTTTAAATGCCTTTTTAGCCCACTGACCTGTAATAATGTAGTCAGCCTTGTTGTTCTTATTCATAAGGTTTAACGCAACCATAGCAAACTGTGTTGAACCGCCGCCCTGTAAAAACAGAACCTTATAATTATCGGGAATGTTCATAACCTCTCTGAGCAAAGCTTCTGCGTCCTTTATAATCTTATCAAAAGTTTTGCTGCGATGTGACATTTCCATTACGCTCTGACCGCTGCCCTCGTAATCGAGCATTTCTGATGCAGCCTTTTTAAGCACAGGCTCCGGTAACATTGAAGGACCTGCTGAAAAATTATATACTCTTGCCATGTCTAAAATCTCCCTTGATTAGTATTAAAAGGTGAACCGCCTGATATTTGCGGCACTACCAAAAGATTAACATATAGATTATACGCCTATATCACGCCAAAGTCAACAACTATGAGAGCTATAAAACATAAAAAAGATTTAAAAACTCAAATTATTATTTCTGTTTTAAACAACCGCAAAATCAGCAATATAAAATAACAAAAAACTCTTATTTTTTCTTAAAGCTCAATTTTACCGATTGCACCCAGAATTTCATCTCTCATTCTGATTGCTTCATTGCGTGCGGCTTCAGCAAAATCTTCTTCGGTAAGATTTTGTTTTTTCCACGCGCACATAATGCCGCGGCTTGAATTGATTATTGCGCCGAGTCCGTTTGAGTCAAACGCGTTTTTAACGTCCTCTGCTCCGCCGCCCTGAGCGCCGTAGCCGGGAACAAGAAAGAATGTGTGAGGAAGCTTTGCCCTCATTTCTTTAAGCTGCTGCGGATAAGTTGCGCCTACAACCGCGCCTACGGCAGAGTAGCCGTATTTTCCGCCGAAATCTGCTCCCCAGCTTTCGCACATTCTGCCCATATGCTCATAAACCGTTGCGTCAGTATTCAGCATCATATCCTGAAGCTCGCCAGAACTTGGATTTGACGTTTTTACCAGTACAAAAATGCCCTTATCCTTTTCTTTGCAGACATTTGCAAGCGGCTTTATTCCGTCTGTTCCAAGGTAACCGTTTACTGTGAGTGCGTCCGCACCAAAAGCGTCAACGCTCTCTCCTGCTACCTCTGTTGTGCCGAGATGAGCAGTTGCATAAGCCTCCATTGTAGTACCTATGTCATTTCGCTTGCCGTCGGTAATGACAAACATACCCTTTGATTTTGCATATGCAATAGTGTCGCAAAGAGCCTTTACGCCCTGCCAGCCGTACATTTCATAATATGCAGCCTGAGGCTTTATTGCAGGCACAATGTCACACAAAACATCAATGAGCGCCTTGTTGAATTCAAACAGTGCCGCTGCCGCACCGTCAAGTGTTTTTCCGTATTTTTCAAAACACCTTTCCTTTATGGAAGCGGGAACATAGTCAAGCTTCGGGTCAAGTCCTGCAACGGTAGGATTCTGCATTTTTACAATGTTTTCAATCAGTCGGTCAAACGCCATAAATATTCTCCTTTATTTTAAGTCTGCGGTTTAATGTAGGACTATTATTTTCTTCTTTTAGCATAAATATCAGCGACAATTATCCACGTCTCTCCGTTATCTTCGGAATAGCGGTTTTGCCAATGAAAGCTTGACTGTTCGATTTCAGTAAAATTCCACTGCCATATTTTTGTGTCGCCACTATCGTCATTAACACCGGTCTGAATAATATCTCCGTTAACACCTTTTGCAATCAGTCGGCAAGTCGGTCCTCCATTATCACAGCCGTAAGAAATATACCATATGTTCGGGTCATCCCATTTCGGCACTCTGATTGTTGTACCATACTCACCGTCGTGCTGAGGATTTATTATTCTCTCTTTTCTTGAAGGGCAAATAAACATATCCTGTACGGCATTGCCTTCCAAAATATAAGAAAATATCCATTCGCCTTTTACATGTCGATCGGGTTTGTCTTTTTCATATCCGATCCATTCAAAATCCCACTCCCCGACAAATCTGCCAAAAAGCGACATATCTTTATTAATGTTTGGTGAACCGCTGGTTAATAAGTCGCTGAATAAATTCTGCATCTTTAAACCCCTTTTTTTATAACCTGTATTTTAATTCCGAGAACGCCGTATTTTTTCTGCTTCTCTTTTGAATAATAAACATCCATATCACTTGCTTTGGCAGTTGAAAGCTCTTCTTGCGTATATCCGCATTCGGACAGAGGAAGATTTTTATACAGCTCATCAAATGAAGAAAACTTATAAATATCCTCGACAACCGTAAGCATTTTACAATTACTCTGCAAGTCCGCAAACTCTATTTCATCACCGATTTTAATTTTCTGCCTTTTCTCATCGTTAAGACGGAGTTCAATTGTCTTTTTGCCCAAGCGTATCATTTCAAACGGCTCGGGATTAAGACTCATACAGTGTTTCATCAGCTGTTTATTATATCGTAAAGCTCGTTAGCAAACTTTGAGTAATCGTTTCTGTCCTCTTTTACAAATGAAATTGCAGGACGTGGATGTGTATTGTACTGTCCTGTGAGCATATAAGGGATATCGTAGCCCCATTTTACGCCGTCAGCTTTAAGCTTATGAGTATGCTCCTCTATAATTTTGAGAATAGGTGCAACCTTGTACTTTGGGTTTTTAAGGAAACCGAGTAAAAGCTCAAGTGCGCAGTTTCCCGCACCTCTGCCCATGCCGTCAACAGTTGCGTCAAGATAGCTTACGCCCTGTGTCATAGCTTCAATGGTATTTGCAAAGGCAAGCTGCTGATTGTTGTGAGCGTGAATACCTACAACTTTGTTGTACTTATCGGCAGCTTCGCAGTAAAGCTCTGCAAGTTTTCTTGACTGTTCGGGATAAAGAGCACCGTAACTGTCAACAATGTAAAAAGCATTTACGGGGCTTTGTCCGAGAATGTCAAGCGCGGTAATTATATCCTCAGTCTTTGCTTTTGAAACAGCCATAATATTGATTGTTGTTTCGTAACCCTTTTTAGCGCAGTCCTCAATCATTTCTACTGCCGCAGGAATTGTGTTGATGTACGTTGCAATTCTTACAAGGTCAATTGGACTTTCCTTTTTGGGGATAATGTCCTTTTCAAAATCAGTTCTGCCAACGTCAGCCATAACTGCGATTTTCAGCTTTGTCTTGTTATCGCCGACAATCTTTCTTATGTCTTCGTCGTTACAGAATTTCCACTTTCCGAAATCATTTTCGTTGAATATTTCCTTTGAAGCCTTGTATCCAAACTCCATATAATCAACGCCCGCTTTTACATTTGCCTTGTACAAATCCCTGACAAACTTTTCTTCAAATCTGAAATCGTTGCAAAGTCCGCCGTCGCGTATTGTTGCGTCAACTACTCTAATATCCTGCCTTACTGACAGTAAATCACCTTTTTGTGCCATAATAACACTCCTTTTTTTATTTTGAGCTTCCTTAACGGAAGGCTTAATATCATATAATGTTTATTTATCTTCAAAAACAATCCTGCCGCTTAAAATTGTTTTCTTAACTTTTCCGCAGAGCCGTTTTCCCTTAAACGGCGTATTCTTGCTCTTGCCGTGAAGTTTGTTTTCATCAACTGTCCAGACCTCATTCAAATTAACAAGCGCAATATCGGCAGGAGCGCCTATTCTCAGAGTACCTGCTTCAATTCCAAGAATTTTGGCAGGATTAACGCTCATTTTCTCAATGAGCTTTTCAAAATTCATCAATCCTGATTTTACAAGACAGGTTATTCCTACTGCAAGCGAGGTTTCCATACCGATTGAGCCGTTCGGTGCATTTACAAAATCAGCCTTTTCCTGCGGCGTATGAGGCGCATGGTCTGTCGCAATTGCATCGAGCGTGCCGTCAAGAAGTCCGTTAATTATTTCATCAACATCGGAAATCGTCCTCAGCGGAGGGTTCATTCTGTAGTCGGCATCCTTCTTGAGAAGTTCTCGTTCGGTAAGTGAAAAGTAATGTGGCGCAGTTTCCGCCGTAACCTTTACTCCTCTGTTTTTGGCATCTCTTATCAATGCAACGCTTGTCTTAGTGCTGACATGACAAATGTGCACAGGAACATTAAGCGCCGCGGCAAGGGCAATTTCTCTCGCTGTTCCGCAGTCCTCGGCAGAAGCAGGAATTCCTTTTACGCCGAGCTTTTCGGATACTTCTCCCTCATTGATTTTTCCTCCGTCTGCAAGATATAAGTCCTCGCAGTGAGCTACCACGCGCATATTAAGCTTTGGCGCTTTTTTCATTGCATTGCTTAAAAACCTTGTATTCTCAACAGGTCTGCCGTCGTCCGTAAGAGCAATTGCACCTGCATTTTTAAGCTCCTCAAGCTCTGTAGGCTCTTCGCTTTTTAGACCTTTTGTAATGCTTGCCGCAACATAAACGTGCGCATCTGCATTTTCAGCCTTTTTTAGAATATATTTTACGGTTTTCGCATTGTCAACTGTCGGAGTTGTATTGGGCATTGCCAGCAGACTTGTCACTCCACCTGCCGCCGCCGCTTTGCAGCCGGAAATAATATCTTCCTTATCTGTCTGCCCCGGATCTCTGAGATGTACATGCATATCAACAAGTCCGGGAACAGCATACAAGCCGTCTGCATCTATTATATCTGCGTCACCGTATGTGTTCAGACCGCTGCCGATTTCGGCAATTTTGCCGTCCTTTACGAGAATATCATATTTGCCGTTGATATTATCCGCAGGCGACACAACATTTGCATTTTTAATAAGTAAGTCTTTCATTGGTTTCTCCGTAAATAATTTACTTTATCTTCTGCGCTGTGTGCTGTTTGAACGTCTGTTCCTGCTGTTCTGACCGCTCTGCGAATTGCTTCTTTGCGATGTGCTTCTTCTGTTCTGAGACGCTCTGTGCTCGGTACGGCTGTGAACCTGTACAAGACCGCCGTTTTGCATTTCACGCCTTTGCTGTCTTTCTCTTGCCGCTCTCATTCTGGCACGTTCACGGCGTTCCTCTTCCGCTTTGCGGCGTTTTTTTGCAGCACTTCTGCGCTTTATCATTCTGCTCATATTAGTACAAAAATATCCGAAATGAATTCCAAATGATTTCAGTCCGTTTCCTGATTTTTTTAAGATTTCAGTAAACGAAGATTTTGACTCACCGTGTTCGGTTTCAACTTCGCTTACACGCTTTTCTACCTCATTTATAACATCATAATCCTCAGCGTTCTGTATTTCTTTGCTGCTTATTACACCCATAGTCTTTTTTGGTGCTTCTTCAAAGAAATCATCACTGTCATAAAACTTAGCATGCTTTGTTTCCTGTCTTACAAGCTCTTCATCATTGTTGTAATCGTCATATTCATCTTCATCAGATACTGCGGTGAATTCACCCTCATCATCCTCCTGAGAATTATCGTTGAATAACGGCAAAACTTCATCGGTTTTTTCATCCGCTTCTTGAGAATGTGAGGATACATTCTCAATATTTTCAGAGTCGTTAAGCGATTCTTTCGGTTCGATAGTTTGTGCATATGTATCTATATCCTCGTTCTCATTAACTCCTAAAAGCTCATCATCTTCCGAGTTATCAAAGTCATTATCAGGGTATTCGATTTCTGCATGGGCAATATTGTCGCTATCAATTGAAGTATGATTGCTTCTGCTTTGTTCTTTGCTATCGTCTGAGCTTTTTCCGCGGTTAAGACTGTATTTGTTTGCAAGCTCATTAATTATTCTGTCATTTTGAGTTCTTTTACTGCGCTTCTTTGCGTACTTTGTAAAAATAATTATTAAAACAACAACAAAAATCGCCAAAACAACCGCGCCGATTATTATGTAGGGAGTAAGACTGTTTGAAGACCCAGCTTTTAAAAATGAAACTGATGACACAATTCCCGCAAAAACTGCGTAGTCATCTGAGGTTACATCTCCCTCATTTCGTTGTAATGTAATATTTACGCTCATACCGTCATATACAGTATTTGCCTGATATGCCTTAATAAACTTACCGTTGTTGTTTACATTTGTGTTAAAATTCAGCCACACAATTTTATCGGTGCTGTCAGGGGTACATGACGTATATTCATTCTGGCTTAAAAAATTATTTCTGACCTCTGCCAGCTCATTCTCATCCAAAAGATTGTAATTGCCTATTCCCTGACTTTCGGATGTTTTTGTCATAGTTACGGTAACGGTAAAAGAAGAAGAATTGTCCATTCCCTGAAGATAAATATCTCCGTTTTGAAAATTTTGCATTGTTGCATTATAATCAAGCCCGAAAACCGCAAAATATTTGTCCGTATCCTGGCTTGAACGCGTAATTGCGGACATACCGTCGGGTAAATATATTATCATATCGTCAATTTCAGGTATTGAATATCTTTGTGACGCTGCGCTGCATAAAACAGTACTGAAAAACATACATAAAGCACATAAAAACAGAACCGAGATTTTTTTCAGATTTTTCATAATCATTTATTCTCTTCCCCCATAAATTTCTGTCGGTCTTTTTGAAAATATTACATACATTGTTAATTATACATAATTTCTGTAAAAATTACAAGCAAATGTATTATTTTTTCAGCATTTCATTTTGTAGGATTACAATAGATGTGTTACAAAAAAATGAGAGTGAACCGTGGAATTGAGGAAAACTGCAAGCAGTTTAC
>CANQDR010000055.1 GCA_947593615.1 uncultured Clostridia bacterium | reverse complement strand
AATCTTTCTGCATCTATTTCCGTATCAAAACACAAAATCTGCTCAAGCTCCGAGTCAAGAAAAGCATTAAGCCTTGAAAGCGCCGTACTCATAACGCTTGACATACTCTGCTCGGCTGTATTCAGAGCTGCTCCTGCGAACCACTTTGCCTTGTGGTCGTCGGGTAAAAACTCCATAAGCTGTTGAAAGCGGTTTCTTCCCTTTTTACCCGTGGGTGCGAGCAGCTCCTGAATGATTTTGAAAACCGACACAATATGCCTTTCTTCCGGCTCGCAGAATTCGGAAACAAGCAGGATAGCAGCCGTCAGTAAACCCTCGGCCGCATCATAGAAGTAAGCGTTCTGACCGAATGACGCAGAATCCATTCCCGAAAGGATAATCGTTTTAGAGATGATTTTGGCATATTTTTCCGCTCTCGCTTTGTACACAAGTTGTTCGGGATTTGCTTTGTATAAGTCCATATACTTGTTCACAAGGTTAAGAAGATTGTTACCGTGGGAGCGCGTCGGGTTACGCAAATCTATGACCGAGATTTTGTAACCGTAATACTTTTCGGCAATCGTTCCGTAGTTTCGAACAATATCGCCCTTTGTGTCGGTCGACAAGAATGACATACCTGTTGCACACGCATATTCAATACACGGATAAAGCCAAAATGCTGTCTTGCCGACGCCCGCCGCACCAATCATCAGAGCATGAACATCGCCCGTATCAACCATAGCTGTTGTTCCCTTTCTGCTGTTCTTACAGCCGACAACTATTCCTTGTGATGTTGGTCTGCTCTCAGGATTTGTACGCCATTCATCAGGTCGGAAATCAATCTGCTTGTAGGTTCTCTTAATCTCTTTTTTAGTTGCCCACCGAGCCGTGCCGTGCTGTCCCTGTCCGACCGTCTTGTTCTTTATGCGGTTGAGGGAGTAGTGATTGCCGACTGTTGAAATGATTATTAACAGAGCGAACATCGCTCCCGCTGCCGAGATTAAAGTGATAATCCCTGTCGGCATTGAAATTCATCTCCCTTATCAGCTAAAGTTAAATCCTCGTTCCAATCTTTGTTTTTTGGAATGAGGATTTCATTTTTTATGTTCATTGAGTTTAGTTTTTCGGCTATGCGTTTGTTTGCTGTCTGACCTGCCTCATCATTGTCAAAGCAGAGAAACACATCTTTGAGATTCGGATTGTCTTTAAGGCATTGAAAAAGCACCCTGTCCGAAACGGAACAGGATGCAGCATATGAATGAGATTTCCAATCTTCCTTGTGCATAGAAATAAAGCTCAGCATATCAATAGGAGCCTCAAACAAAAATATTTTTTCGCTTGTGCCGTTGAAGTGAAAGCTGAACTCAGGCTGACTGCCGGCGACACTGCCCTTGTATGGATTGCTCGTCACTGTTCCTCGCTTATGAGCGTGGCGAGGTTTCCCCGATAAATCATAGCCGACAAATACCGCGTTGTGAAAATCCGCCGATTCATATATCATTTTTCTCCGCACAAACTCATAAAGTACATCCTTATCAATTCTGCGAGTCAACAGCAGATAAGCAAAAAGCCTGTTCATTTTCTCGTTCCTCGGCGGCAGTTTAAATGGCTTTCGCTCTCTTTCAACGGGCGGTGAGGTTATGATTTGACCGCCGCAATTATTCAAAAGCATTACAACCGCTTCTGCATAGTCTTTATTGTAAAATCTGCGGACAAAGTCAACCGCGTCTCCGCCTTTCTGTTCGTATTGATGATACCATAGATTCCCTCTGATTGTGACCTTTTGAGATCCGTCAAGCCATTCGTACTCCGAGCCTGATTTTTTGATTTTTTCGCCCTGATTTTCAAGAAAAGAGGCAAGGTCAACTAGCCTTGCCTGTTCCCGTTGTTCCTTGGTAAAATGAATGTAGGTTGATAATCTAATCACATCCTCGTATAATAAAGTAGTAGTTATTATTGTGCCTCTCCAAACACATATGCTACACTGTAGGAGGTGCTGTGGATTGGTTATCACTTCCTACCGCAAGACGGTTTTCGAAAGGCTCCAACCACGGCTCTTTACAGTATTGTTAATCAGTTAGATACCGCCCGACGGTTTATTTAGAACGAGGTTACAAGGTAAAGTGTTCTGTGGATACATAGCATCACAATAAACCATATCGGAGGCATTCAATGATTTTTGTTGGAATTGATGTTGCAAAGGACAAGCACGACTGTTTTATAATAAGTTCAGAGGGAGAAGTCCTTGCAGATGTCTTTACTGTTACCAACAGTAAAGAAGGATTTGAAGCTTTGCTTCATACAATCAATACCTGTACAGGTATTGACGGCAAAATAAAAGTAGGACTTGAGGCTACTGGACATTACAGCTACAATCTCATGGGATTTCTTCTTTGCAATGGTCTTCCCACCTATGTCATAAATCCGTTGCACACTAACCTTTACCGTAAAAGTCAAAGTCTTAGAAAAACTAAAACCGACCGTGTGGATGCAAGAACGATTGCTTCTATGCTAATGTCTGATGTGAGCCTCAAGCCCTACACAAACATAGCATACCACAATTCGGAGCTAAAGTCACTAACAAGATACAGATTTGACAAAGTTAAAGAACGGGCAACGTTAAAATCTTCAGTTGCAAGATTAGTAAATATCCTTTTCCCAGAATTGGAAACCTTGCTCCCGACACTGCATACTGCCTCTGCTTATGCGCTTTTAAGCGAACTGCCAAGTGCAAAACACATTGCCGAGGTTCATCTTACTCATCTTACAAATTTACTTTATACAGCTTCAAAAGGTCGTTATGGTAGAGATAAAGCGATTCAAATTCGTGATGCTGCCCGAAATTCTATCGGCATGCCTGCCAAATCACTCGAACTTAAACATACCATTAAGCTTATCCGAGAGTTTAATAATGAAATTACAGAAATTGAATCAGCCATTGAAACCATTATGAATAAAATTGCTTCTCCTATTACCTCTGTTCCGGGTATTGGTTTAAATATGGCAGCTATGATTATTGCTGAAATCGGTGATTTCAATAACTTTGATTCGCCTGACAAAATACTTGCTTTTGCAGGACTTTCTCCGTCTACTTACCAATCTGGACAACTCAACAACTGTTATGCCCATATGGAGAAACGAGGTTCTCGCTATCTCCGTTATGCTCTTTTCAACACAACAAAGTATGTCTGTTATTGGAATCCTGTGTTTGCTGATTATCTTGCTAAAAAGCTTTCTGAGGGTAAGCACTACAATGTTGCTGTCTCTCACGCTGCTAAAAAGTTAGTTCGCCTTATCTTTGCTTTGCAGAAGTCTGGCGAATCTTATAGATTAGCCGCTTAAATCCTATTATCTTATATTTTGCTTTTAAGCATCTTTTCAGATGCTTTGTTTGCTATACCCTTTTTACTCCGTCATCAATTCGCTCAACTTCTTTGTAATTTCCTATTGACTTTTTATAGTTAGTCTCTCGTGATTGTCTTTATGTGTCCGTTTACAGAAGTCTTTTCAACCTGATTGCCGTCGCTGTCATAGCTAAGATAGTAAGACAATTCTGCATTATCAGACTGACGGTATTCTCCCGTTACACTTCCATTGAAATCGTAGTAATAGTATGTTGTTGTACCGTTTTGTGTATCAATTACTTTTGATACCAATCCTTTTTTATTGTAAACAAACATTGCAAGAATGCCGTTTTCTCCGCTAATTCTGATTATATTGTCATATACATCATAAAGATATTCAAGATAATCACCGTTTGCATAGGTTGTCTTTTCAAGCATACCGTTATGTGAATTATAGGTATTCTTTGCAATTTCTACATTTCCAATTTTTGTTGCAATCAAATTACCCCATACATCATAGTTGAATGAATATCTGAAATTGTTGTGGTCAATTGCAGATATAATTCCTGACATGTTGTAATAATACTTATTTTGAGCGTCATAACTGCTCACCTGCGAGATATTACCCGACGAATTATATGTATAATTCACAACATTTTCTTCACCGTCAGTTGTTGAGGTTACATTGCCGTTTACATCATATGTATAGCTTACGGTATTTCCTGCTTCGTCCGTTTCGCTGACAACATAGTTGTTTGTGCTGTCATATGCCGAGCTTTTTTGCATATATGGCTGTGATTTATCTACGCTTTCGGAAATTACTTCATAATCTATATAATTATCCTCGTCGGCTATATCCTCGGTTGTGTTTGAATCCTCTCCGCTGTTGGATGAGGAATCGTCCGTTTCGGGTTCGGCGGTGTAGCCTGTTGATGAAATATTGAGCATTGCATTGTATGCTGTCATTTCATTTTTATTATAAGCGTATACAAACGCAAATGCAACATAATCTATCACATTATTTTCATTTTCGGGAATAATCGACAAACTTGTGCTCTGTTTTTTGTCAGTGTTGGCATTGAATTCCTGATAATGCGTTTCGGGAATTGCGTTATCTTTGTAATAAATATTAAGCGCAATTCCGAATGTTCTGTTCTCATTTGTAAGCGGCACGGATTTTGCCTGTGCCTGACCCACAATATTAAACATTACTCCTGCTCTGCCGACCTTTACATTCTGATAGATATATTTATTTCCGAGAGAGTCGCCAGAAGATGTGTTTTCATCTGATGTATTATCATCGGGAGTTTCATCAGGGGCTTGTGAAGCAGATTCGACCATATATGTTTTCTTTACTGTTCTGTTTACAAATCCCTGCTCAGATTTGATTTCATTGCCATAATCATCATATGTTATTATGCTGTCGTTCGGGACGGTTTCCTGTACTGTTTTATAATATGTTGCAGGCTGGATTTCTTCAACTGTTGGGTCTGTTGCTGACTCAGCAGCAATTGTTGCATTTTCATAAGCACCTGCTTCGCCGTTTAGCACAACTGTTCCGTCTTGCGCTGAGATTGACTTGTTTTCATTTGTAAGCCAATATTCGTTGGTTTCAAAATTGCCGTTCTGCAATGCGTTAAAGTCATTTGCGCAGCTGCCTTCTTCAAGCTGTAAGCAGTCAAACCATGCTGTTCCTGATGAATATCTAACCATACAATAAACCCTGAAATAGCTTGTACTTACAGGAACTGTTGCAGTAACGCTTAATCTTTGCCAATCCTGCGTGCCGTCTAATCCAATGCTGTTTACTTCTTCTAATGATTTTCCGCTTGAATCGAAACATTTAATTTTAAGTATTGCTCCGATTGCTCCGCTGCCGTAAATTTGTTTTATATTTTTAGTTTTTGCGTAGGTAGAGAATGTTACATCTTTACCGTTAAAGGAAGTATCATTGAATTGATGTGCAACACCTGTGAAAAATGCAGAATCAGTTGAAGAAACAGGGTTTGACACTTTTAGCGAAGTACTTCCTAAATACTGAACATTACCGTTTTCTACAGAAGGTTCGGATTTATCAATTGCACAAATACCTCCTGTACTTACGACTTCGGAAGTTCCGCCATTAATCAACATGAAATATTTTCCGCTTCCGATTGCACTTTGTTCGGTTGATTCTGTTATATAGTTCTTTGTAAACGAATCTGCCCCTGTTGATATTGACATTCCGCTTGTGTCGCCGCTTTCAAGATATCCGTTTGCGTTGAGCACCGATACCTGATTGCCGCTGTTGTCAAAGGTATAGGTTACGTTTCTTCCGCGGCGGTCTGAAAATACGGTGGTGTTGTCGTTTCCATAGATAATATCAAGATAATTGCCTTCTGAACCGTCGCTGCCGTATTCTAATAGTTTTGTTACTTGATGTTTATTGTTATAAGTGAAATCAAGTTTTGTTCCATAGGAAAACGGAGCTACATTATAAGCTTGTTGTACAGTTTTTATTATTCCGCTATCATTATAAGTAAATAATGATACGATCTTGTCGGGTAATTCAATATAGCTTATTTTATCTTCGTCAGTTGAAGTATAATTAAAGGTAATTTGTGTTCTATCGGGCAGCTTAATATTTTTTACTCGTTTCGATCCATTGGAATTGGTATAATATGTAATATTAAACACTCTTCCCGAACCGTCGGTAATCTTTGTGACATTGCCGTCAGTGTAAGTATATGTAACAGTATTATTGTGCTCGTCTTTCTCTGACAGCAGTTTCCCGCCTGCGGACGTTAGTTCATATGTCTGCATTAACAAATTTACGTATTATATTATTAACTCCGATAATTTAAAATGATATAAGGCAGGGACGGTTTTGCGTTCAAAACCGTCCCTATCCTTGTTCTTTTTATTCTACTTTATATAAATAATTTCTATTTCCCGTTTCTTCATCGTATTTACACAGTACATTACCGCAAATTTATATAATCGGAATCTGCTCAATTTTATATCCTTTAACCCATCCATTTGCCATTCCTCTTGGTAACAGATATTCTTTTTTATAGCAATAAACATAATTATCAGTTGCTAACAATGAGGAAAATTCACATTCCTCTGCCAGTTGTCTAAGTTCTGCCGTAGAAATATCTAGTTCCCAAACTCCATTATCTTTGGATTTTGCAGTTTTAGTTATTATTTCACCCTCAATTTTTTCAGAAATAAAATAAAGCTTGTTATCATTTACAGTCATATCCTTAACACAAGGGTGATATATGATACTACTGCAATCTCCTGTTTTCATATTTGCACAAAATATACCGCTGGTTTCTCCATAATAAAAATAAAAATTTCCATTACTTAAGCAAATACAGTCTATTGCGTTTTTCATACCAAATGAGAAACGGTTGATTTCATCTAAAGTATCAAGATTATAATTTATAAAAACATATTCTTTTGAATTTCTCTCCATTAAGTACAAAACACCATCTTGTATATGGTAGTAATATATTTCATCATCAACTACGGTTATTTGCCTTTTATTGTCAAAGTCGTTTATGCTGGTTAAAATAACTGAATTGTTCTTTACATATGCAATATAGTTACCACTCACACAAAATGTCTTGCAATTATCATCAATAAATATTTCTTTATTGTCTTCAAGATGCTTGTAATACAATTTCCCAGAAATTATATAATATATTTTATTATCAAGTAAATATGCATCTTTGGGAATAGATATAGTAGATGAACTGTCCTTAGAAAATATAGTAAAATTTGTTTTAGAAAAGTCTTTAACAAAAAGTTCACCGTTATTATATGATAAATAATTGTTATAAGTAAGCATCTGGGGGTTGGAATTATAACCATATTCACAGCTACTATATGATTTTTTATCGTCATCGTACTTCATATTAAAATTATGACTATCCAAATTACTTAACAACAAAAATAAAATAGAAATACAAACTATACCTAATACAATAAAGATAAGAATTTTACATTTTTTGTTTAGTGTACGTTTCATATATACCTCTCTTTTTTACAGATACCAGTCATCAAATATTATCATACTTGTGGGGATTTCCATACATAATTTAGTATAGATAAGATTTGGAACCATTAATTTTCTGTAACTATATAAAATTCTTTTATAATAAGTGTCAAATAAATAAAAATGACCTAGCATTAATGCATCTATACACGATTGCACACAATTATTTGCAAGTACATTATATAAAACAATATTATCTTCATCGTACTTATCTGCACCATACCTACCCGCATAAAAAGCTATTCTATTATTAGTATTATCATATCTACCATTCTGCATAAAGCAGTATTGAAGCTGAAAAGTTACCTTTAAAATAAAGCATAGTATCAAAAGTTCCTGGATAATAGGTTTTTACATAATAATTATGACTGAGACGAGGATCAAAGCCATATTTTATATAGCTTTTAAATCAGCTACCGTACCATTACCAAATGGATATATAACCATGTACTTATCTCCCCAATACGTAAACCACGATACACCAAGGGCATCTTCTATCAATAATGATGTATGTCCCATATAATAAACTCCGTCTAAATCTTGCAGCCAAATAGCATCGGTACCCTCAGGGTCGAGCCGATTTACAGGGTTGTTATTACAATAAGCAAACATATTTGTTCCGAAAATACTTGACATAGTGTCGCAGTAAATGTCCGCATTTATAAATCTGCCTGTTACAGGGTCATAATAACGTGATTGAAGATAATACAAGCCTGTTTCATTATCGTAAATATAGCCTCTGTATCTGTAAGGATTAAGATTGGCGACATGGAATGTGTTCGAGCTTGGTACTTCATTATTTGCGGTATCCTTTATTGACAGGATTTTACCCCACGCGTCATATGTATATGTTGCCGCTACTGTTCCGTCCTGTTTTATCTTACCAGTTTGGTATGGTTAGAATAAATAACAAAATAATTATAGGCTGTAAAATTAAAATCATATAAGGCAGGGACGGTTTTGTGTTCAAAACCGCCCATATCCTTGTTATTTTTATTCTACTTTATCTAAATAATATCTGTTTCCTGTTTTTTGGTCGGTCAAAATTAATTGCTTTTTATTATTATCGAATTTATAATCAAATCTTGCATAAGTTTTATTATCACCGTAATATAAACCTGAAATTGGCTGAACATCATCCTTCTGATATTCAATAAACTCTATAGTTCCGTCATACCCCACCTGTGAAAAAGCTTCATACACTTTTCTATCAGTTTCAATTTCTTGTGTTATATTATAATTAACGTCTAAATCATATGTGAATTTTATATATGGAGTCTTGCAAACATACGTACCTTCCTCAATGTTATCTGCCCAGGAACATCCTGAAAACACAAAAACGGTAAACATTAATATAATACATAATTAAGATTGTATATTTATTCTTTTTAAAAATTTCATCTACCGAATACCAAACTTTATATGTTAAATCATCATTAAATACATTATAAGCGAAAAATGCATCTCTGTAATATTTTATCATTATATAATGGCAACCTTTACTGTGTAAATAGAACAAAATAGTTACCCTGTATTTCTTTACAATTGAATCTATATCACTTGGGAAATAATATTCATCTACATGCTTATATCCTATCATTCTAAAATAATCTGCTACTGAATCTGGCAGTACACCAAATGTATTCTGTAAAATGCAACCCCATAATTCAAAATAAGATATTATATTAGTATGATTAATATTTTTTTCACCAAGTGCCACTAATGCATTATACGTAGCTATCCATGGACATCCGCTACGGTCGCTTGTATAAAGTCCCATTCTTACTTTAGCTGCATTACCTTGTTTTTGATTCAAAATATATCCTGAAAATTTAAATTGTTGATTATAAAAAAAGTTATATATTGATGAACTTACTGATATCGCAGTGTAAATAAGAGAAATTCCCCCTACACGAGTTATACAATTTATTAATGCTTTATATGCTAATGTGAGCCAAAATTCGCCTTGTGGGTCAGTGTTATTAACAGCATTATTAGCACAATAAGTAAATAAATTACCGGCTAACACATTATCACATTTTACTATAAACTGCATATTATCAGCATTTATAAATCTTCCTGTTACAGGGTCATAGTAACGTGATTGAAGATAATACAAGCCTGTTTCATTATCGTAAATATAGCCTCTGTATCTGTAAGGATTAAGATTGGCGACATGGAACATATTTGAGCTTGGTACTTCATTATTTGCCGTATCTTT
>CANQDR010000054.1 GCA_947593615.1 uncultured Clostridia bacterium | reverse complement strand
TGCTCTACTTTTTTTACTTTCTTATTATTTTTATTCCTGTAGGCTATATTTGTTACCCCAACATTTATTATAGAGCCGAAATTATTTGCAGAGAACTAATAAAAATGGAAGTTTTCATTAGTATTGGATTTAATATTGAGACTTTACTAAAAAGGTGATATACTTTACTTATAAAATTAAAAGGAGGGCAGTGTTTGACAAAGACTAATATGTTAATTGTTTGCAGATAGCAAGAGCTGTTTGCAATAAATAGCTTTTGCTAAAACTCGTTGTTTATATAAAAATAAGGAGATTCTGCAATGAGCTATTATTCCGGCAAGGATATTTTGCCTGAAAAACTGCTTGTCCAAATACAAAAATATATTGACGGAGAATATTTGTATATTCCCCGAAAGGACAGCAACCGTAAGCAATGGGGAGAAGTTAAAAATACAAAGCATAAAATTGCGGAAAGAAATAACGAAATTTACAAAAAGTATCTTTCAGGCTGTTCCGTTATAGGTTTATCAGAGGAATACTGTCTTTCTGATAAAACTATTTATTCCATAATATCCAAGTTTAAAAAACATTAAGTCAAGAGAATGTTGCCTAAAAGCAGCATTCTTTTTTTTGTATGCTAAATGACTTTCAGGTAGCTTTTATGGGATTTCGATGGTATTATCAGATTATAAAAAACGAAAGGACAGATTAATGTGAAATGCAGTTTTATTTCAGAAAAAACAGACTGGAACAACATAAAATATTTGGTTAACAATTTTTTTTCAGAACTTGGATACATAAACGATGGATTTTTTAATGATATGATATTTGACGGTGAACCGTATTATATAAAAATAAATGGTAAATTTTAAAGATTTTTTTCTTTGGGTAGTGCTTGGGACGAGGGTAAAATGTTCAGAGCATTTTATATTGTTGAATCAAAGCGCAGGTATTCAATTGAAATTTTTGCTGAAATCATAAAAAAGTATGACATAGCGGCTGCTTTGGTTGCAAGCAACGACAGCCATTTTGTAAGCCTTGCATTTGAGAAGATGAAAGAAATGAAGACAGATTTTGATATGCAGGCGTTTAATTTCATATACGGAAATCCTGACCGTGCCGCTGAATATGGTATGGATTGTTTTTTCATAGTAATGCCCGAAGACTATAAAACGATGAACAAGCTTACCGAAAATCAATGGAGCGATTTGATTGATAACTGTAAAAACCAGTTTTATGTTATCAAAAGTGATGATGAAATTTTAGGTTACGGTTCTATGGCGACATTAAATTATAACGATAGATGTGTTGATGTCGGCAATTTTACTCTTCCTAAGCACAGAAAAAAAGGTGTCGGCAGAAGTATGATTATAAACCTAAGCAAAACCGCGATTGAGCAGGGCAAAAATCCTGTTGCAGGATGTTGGTACGGTAACAAAGAAAGCATTACAACATTGCAAAGCAGCGGATTTATACCCGAAAACAGAATTTTTTATATTAGGTTTAAATGACAGTTTTGCATTTTAGTAATTTATAATAAAGGAATAAACTTATAAAAATATATTTAATACTAATTTTTTTTAAATAACATTGATAACAACTATTAAAAACACCCCTGCAGCTTAGCTGCAGGGGTGTTTAGCGTAACCAGTTATATTATATTTAGCTTACGAGAAATCTTTGAATTTCAGTAGCGTCTAAAATATTAAACGCACCGTCACCGTTTACATCACCGTAGATTTCAATATCTTCCGGAGCAACTGTCAAGTCTGAAAGAACCTCCTGAATATAGGTTGCGTCCATAACATTGACGATTCCGTCGCGATTTACGTCATACAGATCGTAGTTCAATATATTTTCAAGAGTCCAAACCTGCGTGCCGTAGAATGGATTTGCTGTACCAATTGTAAGTCCGGCATCAGTAACTGCAAATACTCGGCAGCCGTGGTTATACGGGTCGCCGAAACCGTTTGTTGTTACTGTTTCAACATTCAAGTTCTCATCAAGAACATAAAGGTCAAAACCGCGCTCGGCATTGCTCATATACGTACCGCATACTAAAAATGATTTTATGGTTTGAAGCAGATCATTGTTTACTATCTTGTCATATGCTGCTTGTATTATATCGGGCAATTCATTGAAGAATCCTTTAAGCTGATTTAATATCTCCTGATATTTTTGCAAGAATGTTTCGCTTACTTTCTCTGAAATCAATGTTTTGAGTTCTTCAAGTTTTTTGTTGATTTTGCTTGCCATGTCAATTTCTATTTTATCAACATCTTGAATTGCCTCTTCATCATTTGCAAGAGCTATTGCTTCCTGTTTTTGACTGGTTGACAAACTGCTGTCAAGGTTAGAAGCGGCAATATTCTCTTGAGGGGTTTCCAATTTGCTTTTCATTATGTTAACAAGCTCTTTTAAGTAGTTAATCTGGCTTTCCCATTCTTCGGGAGTCATTTTAAGCAAATCTCCGTTAGTAAACTGACCGATAGGTTCAAGCAGACTGCTTGTGTCAAATGTTCCTACATACAATTTGTTGTTATATACCTGCATTCTCCAGATATACTGATTTTCGTGCCTGTCAAAGCCAGAGCCGAATCCTGTAAGGCTTCCTTCAGGGAACATTTCGTCTGCGTCACCGACTACAAGCTCTACGTTTTCATCTTTATCGAGACGGTAAAGATTTACAGATTGTTCAAGGTTTGCATTTACAAAGTTGCAGTTTTTGCTGAATAAAATATCTTCAAGAGCGATTTCTTCATCATTATATTCAGCTATGTAAAGATAATCACCGTAAACCATTAGGTTTGCAGCACCGCTTCTTGTTCTTTGAGGGTCAATGCCGTATGTGTACTTTGAACCTGCATTTTCCTGATCTCCTATAACTGATGTCCAGCTCCAGATGCCGTTTTCATCTACGTCAGCTCTTACAATCGCAAATGACTGCATTGTGTTTTCATCCGGTTTGTTGTCGGGAGTTCCCGTGCAAATTGAAACGTAAAGAGAATTGTTATATACAGCCATTTCCCAGATAGAGCCGCCGTAAATACTGTCTGAATAGTGGTATGCAGGATAATTAAACAAATCGTCCATATCAGCTACTACTTTATACGAATTTGCGTCTGATGGATTATCTGTTGCACATATGTATGCGCCTTCAAGACCAATAAGACTAACAATAAGCTTATCATTAAATACGCACATTCCTCTGATACCTACGCAAATTCCCTCTTTGTATGCTGCGGCATAATCCTGAGGAGTAATGCTGGTGTAAACGCAGACTGATTCGTCAGTTTCGGGGTTAACCTGATAAATACTCGGAAGTCCGTTTACTGAGCCGCAAAAATAAAGCATTCCGTTGTATTCAACTGCGTTTCTGAAAAGGCAGTTTGTGCCGGTTGTTGCTTTAGACATAAGAAGTTTTACTTCGCCCGTTTTTACGTTTAGTTTTACAAGAATACCGGCAGGATTTCCGCCGTCCTCTTCTTCTACAAAGAAGTGACCGTTAAACATAGCGTTAAGAGTTGCTTTCATCTCTGCTTCATCATAATTGTCACCGAGTGCGCTTTTCATAAGAGTCAATGTCTGGGTCATAGCGTTGGCGCATGTACCAATATACATATAATCTCCGTAACCGAGAGCAGACCATGAATAGCTCTGAGCACGGTCGCCTACTCCGCTTTCACTGATTTGGTCGGATACTGCGCTGTTTCCGACGTATTCAACAATTCCGTCCGGAGATTTTACTCCGCTGTTTTGATGACTTACTTTTTCAGCATAATAACTTCCGCTATCAGATACATAGGCGGTAGCCGTTGTTTCTGCGCCGTTTACGCTTATTGCCGAGGCTACAGACGTAATCAACAAAGAAAAACAGAGTACAAATGGAATGATTCTTTTTTTCATAATATTCTCCTTCATGTATATTTTGGGTTATCCCAATTCAATTATTATACCCCAAAATGCGAGAAAATCAATATTTTTTCGTAAACGGTCATAATAGCAGCGCAAACGGTCATAATAGCAGCGCCAAGGGTTATAGGAGCGGTGCAAACATATATATAAGCTTTGGTCAGGCTTTTATGCTTTTAGATTTTAAATGTGTTTTTTATATAAATATTTGCGTGTTTTAATAAATAATTATCGAGATACGATAATTATTTATTGACATATTAAATTTTAAGCAGTATAATAAAGTTAATAAAAATATTTATAAAATTCAGGAGGCGCTGATATGACGCAGAAATCTTTGGCTAAATGGATGAAACTAATAATAATTTTGCTGGGACTTTGCGGAGCGGCATGCTTCGGCATAATTATTCCGATTATCGGGAGTGATTTTGTAACGCGATACCCAGAGTTTGCCTATTGCTTTTTACCATGGCTTATATTCATTCTTGTTACAGCTGTTCCTTGCTACAGCGTGCTTGTGCTGGGCTGGAAAATTGCTGTGAGCATTGCAAGTGACAATTCTTTTTCAAATATAAATGCCAAAAGACTAAGATGTGTTTCAATCCTTTCGCTTGCAACATCAATTTACTTTTTTGCAGGCAATACGGTGTTTTTGCTGCTGGGTATGAATCACCCGTCAATATTTTTGGGTTCCTGCCTGATTGTGTTTGTGGGAATATCGATCTCTGTTGCTTCGGCGGTTCTGTCGTATCTTGTAAAAAAAGCTGCCGCTTTGCAGGAGCAGAGTGATTTGACGATTTGAGGTGGGCAAATGGAAAATAAAATTATATTTAACATTGATGTAATGCTTGCAAAGCGCAAAATGAGCGTAACGGAGTTATCGGAAAAGGTGGGGATAACTCTTGCCAATATTTCAATACTCAAAAACGGAAAGGCAAAGGCTCTTAAAATAACCACTCTTGCAAAGCTCTGTGAGGCTCTTGACTGCCAGCCGGGAGATTTGCTTGAATACAGAAATGATGAATAGGTGAAAACGTATGGGTAGAGTAAAACTTAAAGAAACTATAATTAAAAATCTTAGAGATTTTAATTGGATAGAATATTTTAAATATAATAATTCTCATTTATATAAGCTGGACTTCAGTAATAATACAGAGCTTTCTAATGAAGAAATAAAGCTGATTACACCCTCAATTAAGGCATTTCAAATCGGAGAGGGTTCAGAGGGAAAACATTTGTCCAAGTGCGTAAGAAAATTTGCGTTTAAAAGCAGATATTATGATTATCCCGAAATTATGAGAATGTTTATTGCGGAGGAAAACAGACATTCTCAGACACTTAAAAAGTATATGGAAATCTATAATATAGAGCCGTCAAAAAAGATGCTGATTGACAATATATTCAGATTTTTAAGGAAGCTCACCGGCATTGAGTGCGAGGTTGTTGTTTTGGTGACAGCCGAGATGATAGCATTGTCATATTATACGGCGTTATCAAATGCAACAAACTCCAAACTGCTTAAAATTATCTGTGCTCAGATGCTCAATGATGAGCTGATACATGTTGTTTTACAGTCGGATACACTTTTCAGAATTTCTGCAAAAAGGAGCAGCCTTTATAATTCTCTTGTAAGAACGGCAAGAAAAATACTTATGCGCTTAACAGCTTTTATTGTTTGGCACAAATATAAAAATCTGTTTTTGAGGGGTGATTATCCGTATAAAAAATTTAAAATTCATTGTATGGAGTATCTTCAAGAGTCAATCTACATTGAAAAGAACGGCGAAGTTTGCAGTTAAGACTAATACTAAACACTAACCAAAGACTTTATGATTTTTCGGCGTGTTTTCCGATAGACTTTGTCCTATATCATCGGAAGGCATCATCCTTCCTGCGGTAGGGTATTTATCTGACAAAAAATCTGATCGTAAATTTTTGCCGCTTTTTTAACTGTTTTTATTATAAATTAAAAAAGGCAGACGATTTTAGACTTTATAAATTATCAAAAGATAGATTTTTAAATTTTTGAGGTGAGAAAATGCGTAAGAAATTTTTGTTCACATTGATTTTTGTGTATTCGGCAATTTTGTCGTTATTGTTATGCGGATGTTATAATAATGACCCGTCAATAAAATATAACAATATGAGAGTAAGAATAAGAGAGCATATTTGGATCACTCTGCCTGAAAGTGCGGTAATAAAAAAATATGAGGATACTCATGGAGGATTTTTGGGCGACGGTGATTTAACTGCTACGGTTTTATTGAAAAATGATAATGAAAGCGAAGAGTTTATTAAAACAGTTGAGAAAAAATGGATGAAACTGCCGATTAATGAAGAAGAATTTTACGAAAAATACTGTTGCACCTTTGAAAGTGTGAAAGGAGCAATCGCCGATATTGATAGCGAAAACGGTTACATTTTTTATCGCGACCGTTTTTTTGAAGATAACGGTGAATATACAAGCTTTTCATATAATTACACCTTAGCTTATTTTCAGCCCGATACAAGAACTTTACATTTGTATGCGCTTGATACATAATAAACATCTGCAAAGTGGCAAAAACCCAGTTTATTCTTGAAGATTAATATCTGCGGATAAGATGAAATTTCTGAAATCATTTGAGGAGTGATTTGTAATGAAAATTAAACTATTTATTTTTAATTGTCTTTACATTGGTTTTGTCCGGCTGCGGCATATATGCTCCTGAAGAGATTTCTGGAAAAAGCTTAACAATATATCATTCGAGAAATGCAGTGTATTATGTATATCGGGATAAAGTTGCATTAACAATGCCTTATTCTGATGAAAAAACGGATATTCTAAGTTTAAGAACCGATAAATCTGCTGTAAGTTGGATAAATTGCGGATATACGATATTAAATGGTAAATTTCAAGCTGTAGGCTGGTATGATGATAAACTGTTCATTTTAATGAATAGTGTGTACTATTTTTTGACATAGATAAATATGATGTTCCTCCGCTTAATGAAAAGGGCAATTTTCAAGAACTTGATTACGAACTCAAAGAATACAGTGAGAGCGAATTAAAAGAGAGTTATCCCGAATATGAATCGTTTAACTGGAAAGAAACGGGATAACAAAAAAACAAGGAGTGGTTTTTTATTCAAAACCACCCCTGTTTTATATTTATAAAAAATTATGTGTATACAAGATATCCCTAATCGCCATTGCAAGAATACTGTTTATTGCAATCTAACTATTTTTAACTTTTGTTATTGACACATATATTGCTGACAGTATCAAAGCCTGCATAGCAATATATTAATTAATTCCATGTAAACAACGAAGTAAGAATATACTTTGTAGTCCAGAATATCCCTTGCATGTGTTCGTTGCCCTGAAATGTAGAAAAAACATTATACAACATTATTGTTATAAAGCACAATACAGCGGGTATTTGAATTACTCGTTTTTTCATTTTAGCAATTAATGCTAACGAGATCCAAGCAAGAATTAAATAATAAATTATTAAACACAAAGATTGATGTTTCCCCATATTCTGTATTCGTGTATATGTAAATATTGTTATGAAAAAGCCTGCTATAGCCGTAATAGTTAGTACCCGGTATTGTTTCTTTAAAAAACCATATATCATTCCAACAAGTAGAATTAAACAAAACAAAATACCAAGAAATCCTGCTTGATTCCAAAGCTCATATGGCAGTCCACCCATATACCAGGCTTTATATTCTTCTGCATAGTTTCGAATAAATAATGTTTTATATATAAACGGAAATAAAGATACACCACAAATTACTATTACATAAGCTGCTAATTTCAGCTCATTAATAAACATCTTACCTAATGAATGTACTCTATTCTGTAATAACTCATTTCCCATCTTTGCCAAACAGAAAGAGGGCAATAATCCAATCGCAGTAAATAAATACCATCGCCTAGTAATAATTAATCCCACAGCTAAAATTCCTATCAGAAGACTGGAAATATTGGGAAATTTTAAGGTGGAAGAAAAATCAAAATTAATAAGCTCCAACAAGATTAAGAATACGAAATATAAACCAAATATATCAGGCATTCCTAGTATTGATGCAAAATGAAGCAACGGAAATGTAAGAAATAACAGATTGCAAAGAATTATCCATATTTTTTTGCCAAACTTGTTACTTCCCCAAATATTATCTAACAAAATATTCATAGAAAAGCATGTTGGAACAATCATAAATAGGTAATAAATGATTACAAAGGCATTGTTTGAATGGGTCGTAAAATGAAACGGAAACGCTAAAATTATATTTATAAAATATGAGTAGTCACTAACCCAGTTGCTTAATAAGACTCCTGCGCATCCTTTAATTGGGGACAAAGAAAATAAATTAAACAGTTCCTTCTGTTGATTAAAATACACAGCGTGGTCACTTTCATATACATAATTTCTGTTATATACGATCATGCAATAAATAATAAGCCCAATTAATGATGTTATGAGGGTTGCCAAAACAACAGTTTTTTTGTTAAGTGCAAAACGCATAAATTCAATTTTTGCCAAACTGTAAACAAGTGTAATAACTAATATAGATAATGTGAGATATGTCATCAATTTGCCAATCTCAAAAAACTGGGAAATTAATAAAGCTATAGCTAATAAAACCACTTCAGCAACTATTAATTTGGCTTCAATGGAGTTCTTTATTTTTCTTAAAATTTGACTCATCACCTATCGTTCTCCTATATAAAATAAAAAATTGTACTACAAATATTTACTGACTTAAATCTCAAACTTGTCATTCAAGCATTTGCAAAGCCATCAACATAAGTTTTTATTACATTACACATTTTAGGATACACATATTTGTTTGTCAATAATAACTTAAGATTTTGTAAATATTAACTGAAAAACAGCTGTTGAAACCTACAACAATTTTTTATAATCAAACTTATTTATCATTGTTAGTCAGTGAAAATCGTGGTACAATAAACTTAATGCAAACTGTAAATTATACTTTAATTATATAAATACGGAGATGTCTTATATGAATAATGAAATCTATAATCAGGCCAAGCAGGCGGCACTTGAGCTTTGCGAAAAGGCAAAGCTGAAATCGGGCGACATAATGGTTATCGGTTGTTCGTCAAGCGAGGTTTCGGGGGGAGTAATAGGCAAAAATTCAAGCGTTGAGGCAGCACAAGCTGTGTTCAGCGGAATTTACGAGGTTTTGCAGAGCAAAGGCATTTTTCTTGCCGCTCAGTGTTGTGAACATCTTAACAGAGCTATTATTGTTGAACGCGACGCAGTTTTAAACGGTGAGTTTGTCAATGTTATTCCTCAGCCAAAGGCAGGAGGCTCTTTTGCGTCTATAGCATATAAAACCTTTAAAAATCCTGTTGCGCTTGAGGAAATCAAGGCGGATGCAGGTCTTGACATCGGCGGAACACTCATCGGTATGCATCTTAAAAAGGTTGCAGTTCCCACAAGATTGAGTATTGACCGTATAGGAAACGCAATTTTGCTTGCCGCACGCACACGTCCTAAATTTATCGGCGGATGCCGTGCCGTTTATGACGAAAACAATATGTAACGTATTAAGCTGTTTATAAGTAAACGTGCATGTAAGAAGAGATTTATAATTAATAAAAAATAAAATTAAAAAATGTAGGATTACAATAGATGTGTTACAAAAAATGAGAGTGAACCGTGGAATTGAGGAAAACTGCAAGCAG
>CANQDR010000053.1 GCA_947593615.1 uncultured Clostridia bacterium | reverse complement strand
CCGACTATATCAATGCTTTTTTATCAACCGGCCAAGTTTTCTAATTTTGTAACACATCATTGACAAACCTACATTTTCTCTCATTTTTATTATTCAGCTATTTAAAAAGTTTACATAATGCGACAAGTGTATATTGATTTTGCAGGGCATAAGTGTTAAAATTTATCAAAGATTTTAAATTTGCAAAAAGGAATTAAAAGCATACTTAAAAATATTATAATTAAATAGTATATATTAATATGTTAATTAATGGATGTTCGGAGGGCGGCATTTTGAAATTAGGACTTGACATTGGCTCAACTACAATAAAATGCGTTGTGCTTGACAATGAAAACAATTTGATATACAGCACATATGAACGCCACTATTCTCAGATTACCGAGAAAATTGCAGAAATACTCAATACAGTCCGTTCAAAGGTTGATGGAGTAGAAAATGCAGATGTTGCAATGTCGGGTTCTGCCGGTATGGGCGTAGCTCAGGCCTGCGGAATTGACTTTGTTCAGGAGGTCTATGCCACAAGAGTTGCCGCCAACACATTTTTGCCCGGTACGGACGTCGTGATAGAGCTTGGAGGAGAGGACGCAAAAATACTTTTCCTTTCCAACGGACTTGAAGTTAGAATGAACGGCACCTGCGCAGGCGGTACAGGTGCGTTTATAGACCAGATGGCAACTCTGCTAAATGTAAAGCTCGAAGATCTTGACGAGCTTGCAAAGCAGTATGAAAAAACATATACAATCGCTTCGCGCTGCGGCGTGTTTGCAAAGACAGATATTCAGCCTCTGCTCAACCAGGGCGCAAGAAAAAGCGATATTGCAGAAAGCATATTCAATGCTGTTGTAAGCCAGACGGTTGCAGGACTTGCTCAGGGTCGTGAAATTGAAGGACAGGTGGTTTATCTCGGTGGCCCGCTTACATTTATGAGCGAGCTGAGAAACTGCTTTGACCGTACTCTCGGTACAAAGGGAATCTGTCCCGAAAATTCGCTTTACTATGTTGCATGCGGAGCTGCGCTCTGCGCCGACAAAAAAATTGATTTTGACAAGGTTATTGAAGAAGTAAAAAATTACAGAGGTTCGGGCAACTTTGCGTTTAATCCTCCGCTTTTTGAAAGCAAGGAGGATTACGAAAAATTTATTAATCGCCATTCAAAGGCTGACGTAAAACAAAAAGAGCTTAAAGGCTACAAGGGTAAGGCATACATCGGTATGGACGCAGGCTCTACCACCGTTAAGGGCGTTGTCCTTAACGAGGACGGCGAACTGCTTTATTCAAAATATCTGCCTTCAAAAGGCAATCCCGTTGAAATCATAAAGGATTTTCTTGAAGAAATTTATTCTATAAATCCCGAAATAAATGTGGCTTCTTCAGCTGTTACGGGATACGGAGAAGATATAATTAAAAATGCGTTTGACGTTGACTACGGCATAGTTGAAACAATTGCTCATTTTACAGCGGCGAAATATTTTATGCCGGACGTTGAGTTTATCATCGACATCGGCGGACAGGATATCAAGTGCTTTAAAATTCATAACGGAGCAATTGACAACATATTCCTTAACGAGGCTTGTTCTTCGGGCTGCGGAAGCTTTTTGCAGACATTTGCAAATGCGCTCGGATATGAAATTGCCGATTTTGCAAAGCTCGGTCTTTTTGCAAAGCGCCCTGTTGACTTGGGTTCACGCTGTACGGTTTTTATGAATTCGAGCGTTAAGCAGGCTCAAAAGGACGGCGCAACGATCGAGGATATTTCGGCCGGCCTTTCGCTCAGCGTTGTAAAAAATGCGCTTTACAAGGTTATTCGTGCGTCAAGTCCCGAAGAACTCGGAAAAAAAGTTGTGGTTCAGGGCGGAACATTTCTGAATGACGCCGTACTGCGTGCCTTTGAACAGGAGATGGGCGTTGAGGTCGTGCGCCCGAATATAGCAGGACTTATGGGCGCATACGGCGCTGCCCTTTATGCAAAGAAAAAGTCAAAGGACAAATCTGACAGCAGTCTTGCGGACGCAGAAGCTCTTAAAAATTTTGTGCACGAGATAAAGGTCGCAAACTGCGGACTTTGCAATAACAACTGTCGCCTTACAATTAATTCTTTCGGAGGCGGAAGAAAATTTATTGCAGGCAACAGATGTGAACGGCCTATCACAAAGCGTGTGCCGTCGTCAGAGCTTAATATGTATGATTATAAGCTGAAGCTCATTGACTCGTATAAACCCGTTGAGGGGCTCAGAGGAAAGCTCGGACTGCCGATGGGACTTAATATGTTTGAGATGTTCCCATTCTGGTACAGATTTTTTACAGAGCTTAAATTTGAAGTGGTTAAGTCGCCTTATTCAAGCAGAAATCTGTATCAGCGCGGTCAGCAGACTATTCCTAGCGATACGGTATGCTTTCCCGCAAAGCTTATGCACGGTCACGTTCAAACCCTTATTGACGAGGGAGCTGAAACTATATTCTATCCTTGTCTGTCATATAACTTTGACGAACATCTCGGAGATAATCATTACAATTGTCCCGTAGTTGCGTATTATCCCGAAGTAATAAAGAATAATATGAAAGATGTACGCAAGGTGCATTTCATAAAAGAGTATTTCGGAGTTCACCGTCCAAAGGATTTTCCGAAGAAGGCATATGAAAGACTGTCACAGCATTTTCCTGACCTTACGCTGAATGAAGTTAGAATTGCGGCGCGTAAGGCATATGAGGAGCAGGAAGCCTATAAACAGAAGGTGCTGGCTAAAGGCAACGAAATAATAGAAACTGCCGAGAAACAGGGAAAAAAGATTTTTGTTCTTGCCGGCAGACCGTATCATATAGACCCTGAAATTAACCACGGAATCGACAAGCTTATTGCTGGGTTTGGAGTTGCAATAGTAAGCGAGGACGTTATTTCTGCCCGAGTTGAGAAGTTTAATACCCACGTTCTTAACCAGTGGACCTATCACTCGCGCCTTTATGCGGCGGCAAAGTATGTTACTACACGAAAAGATATGGAGCTTATTCAGCTTGTGTCTTTCGGATGCGGTGTTGACGCGATTACTACAGATGAAGTAAGAGAAATTCTTGAGAAAAACAACAAAATCTATACTCAGATAAAAATAGACGAAATAACCAATCTGGGAGCGGTAAAAATCCGTATTCGAAGCCTGCTTGCGGCTATTGATAACGATTAAGCAACATTACACAATTTGCAAAAATATTTCTTAATTGAAATAACGAAAGGAATTGTATTATGTCTGAATTGAAATACGATAAAAAAACAGGTCGCCTGCTTTTTACAAAGAAAATGAAAAAAGATTATACAATTCTTATGCCGAATATGGCCCCCATACATTTTAAAATTTTGCAGAACGTTTTTACACACTACGGATACAAGTCGGATTTGCTTGATACAACAGGACCTGAAATTGCTCAGACAGGGTTAAAGTATGTTCATAACGATACCTGCTATCCTGCGCTTCTTGTAATAGGTCAGTTTATCAACGCACTGCAAAGCGGAAAATATGACGTTCACAAAACTGCGCTTATGATTACTCAAACGGGAGGCGGCTGCCGTGCGTCAAACTATATTTTTCTGCTTAGAAAGGCTCTTATTAAGGCAGGCTTTGAGTTTGTTCCCGTAATATCGCTTTCATTTGGAATGGAAAAGAACAGCGGATTTTCTTTGACGCTTCCGCTTATCCGCCGTTTCGTAGGAGGACTTGTATACGGCGATCAGCTTATGCTGCTCTCAAACCAGACAAAGCCCTACGAAGTAAACAAGGGCGAGAGTATGGCGCTTGTAAACGAGTGGGTTGAAAAGATTTCTCAATTGCTTATTGAGGGCAAGGGATACACTCTTGAAGAAGTTGATGAGAATCTTGACAAAATAACAAAATCATTTTCAAAAATTGAGCTTAACAAAGTACCGAAAGTAAAGGTCGGCATTGTCGGCGAAATTTATGTAAAATACTCCAAAATGGCTAATAACGGACTTGAGGATTTTCTCGCAGAGCAGGATTGCGAGGTATGTGTTCCGGGACTTATGGGGTTTGCCTCGTTTAAGGTTGATAACCGTATTGAGGATATTAAGATGTTCGGCGGAAATTCAATAAAATATAAAGTATGTAAAATGCTGCTTAACTATCTTACAAAACTTGAAGGGCTTATGATTGAAGCCGCTAAAAAGTACGGTTTTGTTCCTCCCCACGAGTATGCCCACACAAAAGAACTTGTTAAAGGAATAATAGGATACGGAAGTAAAATGGGCGAGGGTTGGCTGCTTACGGCAGAGATGCTTGAGCTTGCCGAGACAGGCTACGAAAACATTGTATGTACTCAGCCGTTCGGCTGTCTGCCTAATCATATTAACGGCAAGGGCGCGATAAGAAAAATTAAGGAAGTTAAGCCTAACGCCAATATTGTTACAATTGATTATGACCCGGGCGCTCCAAAGGTAAATCAGGAAAACAGAATTAAGCTTATGCTTGCCGTGGGCAAGGAAGAGCTTAACAAAAGACTTGAGAAAGCATACTCTGCAGAATAATAAAAATCTCCTTCTTGAAAAAGGAGGTTTTTTTATATTATAAATTATAATAATTATTATATATGGGTATGATTAAATACATTAGATAAAAAGGAAATGATGTTCAGTGGCAGATAAAAAACGAAAACAAGATAAAAAATGTTTTCAGAAAATTAACCGTGTGCTTAATTTACAAGAAATGAAAGAGCATAAAATAAAAGCGGCAGTATATATTGTTTTGCGCGGCGTGATTGCGGCAATTCTGATTTACAGCGTTTTAAACGGATTCTGGGAAAACGCGATGACCTGTCTGATGTCACTCGTGCTTCTGATGATTCCGTCATTTATTGAAAATAAAATGAAAATTGACCTCCCGAATGTTTTGGAGGTCATAATGATAATATTTGTTTTTTCTGCCAACGTAATGGGAGAGATTGCGTCATTTTATGAAAAAATACCGTTATGGGACACCGTGCTTCATACGCTCAACGGTTTTATTTGTGCCGGAGTGGGATTCGGACTTATAGACATTCTAAACGAAAATGAAAAAATAAAAATAAATCTCTCACCGATATTTGTGTGTTTGTTTTCGTTCTGTTTTTCAATGACCGCAGGCACGGTGTGGGAATTTTTTGAATTCGGCGTTGATATGTTTCTCGGCAGGGATATGCAGAAAGATACGGTAATAAATATTATTCGTTCAGGCCTTCTTTCAGAAAATTCAGGGAGCATTGTGACTATAAGCGGAATAAAAGATACTGTGGTGAACGGAGAAAATCTTGGGATAAACGGCTATCTTGACATAGGTCTTTTTGATACTATGAAGGATATGCTCGTCAATTTTGTGGGTGCGGTTATATTTAACTTTGCAGGATATTTTTACATTAAGGGAAGAGGAAAGCACGTTGGATTTATTAGGAATTTTATTCCCCGGAGAAAGTAAATGAATTTGCCAAAAGCAGTTGGTATACAAAAACTAAAAAAGACCGGTTTAAAACCGGTCTTTTGCTTTGCCAATAAATTATCAGCAGAAGAAAACGTCCATTTCTTTTTCTTCGCCGTCAGCTACGAAGTAAGCCTTGCTTTCTTCGGGCTTGAGATAAACGGCAATTTCTTTAGCGTCTTTGCCGTAAGTAGCTTTTACATTTGAAACAACTTCATCAATTGAAACCTGTACGCCGCCGAATTCAACAAAGAAATTTACCTTTGTTTCAACAGCTTCAGCAGCAGCGGGCTTCTTGGGAGCTACTTTCTTAGGAGCAGCTTTCTTTGCGGGAGCCTTCTTTGCAGGAGCTTTTTTAGCAGCAGCCTTAGGAGCAGCTTCAGTTTTCTCTGTTTTAGCAGCAGCCTTAACAGCGGTTTCTTTTTCAGGAGCAGTTTCTTTTGTTGCAGCAGCTTTTGCGGTAGTTTTCTTTGTAGTTGCCATAAAAAAATCCTTCTTTCAAATTTTTATGATATTTTGCAATATTGTATAGTTTTTGCCGATATTGTAATTATACAATTTGAAAAAATAATTGTCAACAAATAGCAATAATTTTCGGCGGATAATACATATTTCAAAAAAAAATAATCTTCTGTTGGTCAATATGCACTAATATTTTAGCACTGTTTTGTATATAATGTCGTCGTGCATCTCAGAAAAAATATCTTTTTTAATATTATTTGAAAAAGACCTGTAATTATGATACAATTATATCCGATTTGGAAAATGGCGAATCATTGTAATTTTTACATAGAATGGAAGTCCTAATTTTGACAGAAAATTTTGTAATGATAGCACAGCAGGTGCTTGTTCTGTTTGTACTGATAGCAGTCGGTTTTTTGTGCGGAAAGAAAGGTATTCTTACCGATTCGTCATCGCATCATATAACCGATATAGTTCTGTATGTTGTAACTCCGTGTGTAATGATTTCTGCATTTCAGAGGGAGTTCACACTTGACCTGCTCGGCAAGATTTTTATTGCGGCGATTTGTGCGTCGTTAATCATTGCCGGTTCAATTGCCGTGGCTAAGATTGTTTTTCGCAATAAAAACGAGGCAAGAAGTAAAGTTCTTCAATTTGCTGTCATTTTTTCAAACTGCGGCTTTATGTCGCTTCCGCTTCAAAAAGCTGTTCTCGGAGATGATGGATGGTTCTACGGTTCAATTTTTGTAGCCGTTTTTAATATATTCGTCTGGACTTACGGACTTGTATCCATGAGCGGCGATAAAAAACTGCTTTCAATTAAAAAACTTGTGTTTAATCCGGGTTTGGTCGGTGTTATAATTGCAATAATTCTGTTTGTATGCAGAATTCATTTGCCATATATTATCAGCCAGCCTGTAGAGTATCTGGCGGATTTAAACACTCCTCTGCCTATGCTTGTAATAGGATTTTATCTTTCGAAAGCCAACTTAAAAAAAGCCTTTACAGATGTAAGCACATATATAGCAATGGCCGTAAGACTTATTGTTATTCCTGTTGCGGCGACATTCATAATGGCTTTGTTTAAAGTTGACTCGGTTATAATTATTGCTTTTGTAATTGCAAGCGCTGCTCCTACGGCGGCAACAACCACAATGTTTGCGGCTAAGTTTAACCGCGACGCAGAACTTTCGGTCAGCGTGGTGGCGTCAACAACGCTTGTATCAATCATCACTATGCCGCTTGTTGTGGCACTTGCGCAGACTATTTCGGTATAAGGAGGAGATTTGCAGTGGCACGTAGTCCCATGCAAAAGCAGAAGCTGCTTTACTTGCATAAAATTATGCTTGAAAAAACTGATGAAAACCACGCGCTTACAATAAATGAAATAATAAAAGAACTTGAGGCATACGGAATAAGCGCTGAAAGAAAAAGTCTTTATGACGACCTTAAAATTCTTGAAGTATTTGGGCTTGATATTTGCCGCACCAAGTCGTCTACCGTAAAGTATTATGTCGGAAGCCGCGAGTTTGAAATTGCGGAGCTAAAGCTTCTTGTTGACGCAATACAAAGCTCAAAATTTATTACTCACAAAAAGAGCCTGTCGCTTATAAAAAAGCTTGAAGGACTTGTCAGCGAAAATGAGGGCAAGCAGCTTCAGCGCCAGGTCTACGTTTCTAACCGTGTCAAAACGGTAAACGAAAAAATCTACTATAATGTCGATACGATCCACAATGCAATTTCCGAGGACAGACAGATTTCTTTCAAATATTGTATGTGGCAAGTAAATTTCGGTTCGGACAGAAAAATAATAAAAACCGAGCGAAAAAACGGTGCGTCCTATAAGGTATCTCCGTGGGCACTGTGCTGGGACGACGAGAACTACTATTTGATTGCATATGATAAAGATGCGGAAATGATTAAGCATTACCGCGTTGACAAAATGGAGTCAATTGATATTGAGGATAATAGGCGTGACGGCAAAGAAAAATTTGAAAAGTTTGATATTGCCCGTTACTCAAAGGGCGTGTTCTCAATGTTCGGCGGAGAAGAAGCTTCGGTTAAGCTGTCGGTTGACAACAGCCTTATAGGAGTAATCGTTGACAGGTTCGGTTCTGATATTTACATAACAAAAGAAACCGACAGCACATTTAATGTATCTGTTAAGGTTATGCTGAGCCCGCAGTTTTATGCATGGATATTCGGGTTGGGCGACAAGATAAAAATAATTTCACCCGCCAAAGCGGTTGAGGAATTTTTTTCGAGAATTCAGAGTGCGGAAAAAATGTATTTGAAACAAGAGCAAGATATTATAACTGCAAATAAATAATTGTTAATATATTAACAATATATACGTTTATTCTGAGGTTTAGCCGAATATAATGTACATCATACAATTAAACTGAACTGAATATACCCTAAGGTTTCTGTAACTTCATAGTTCTCTATACTACGGCAATATAAGAAAAAATATTATTTTTTTTGCTTTTTTAAGAAGTATATATTTTTTTTTTGAAAAAGTACAAATTTCATTGACAAAAAAGCTTAGAATCAAGTATGATTTAGTTAAAAATATACAACAAAATTTCATTATGATTTTGCTGTAGACTTAATTTAGAAGGTGAAATTATGAGTTTTGAGTTTTTGAATTCCGCATCAACTTCAAACTCTTCGTTCAGAGTGGTTTGCGGAGAAATGGTTATTGACAACAAGTGGAATGTACACAGTGAAGTTGTTCTTGCTGTAGTGCGTGAAGGCTCAATGGAGATTGAAACAGCAACAAATATGTATAATCTCAACAAAGGCGATATTTATTTTATCGCGCCTAACCAAAAGTATAAGCTTGATAATTATAAGGGTGCGCGTGTAGATGTGATTCTGCTCAATTTGACAAATCCGATTTCTGTTACTCAGGAGTATATTCCTCAGGGAATCATCAGAGGCTTGACAACAGGCAATTGTACACACTTTGCTAAAATTACGCCTGATAAAAGTTTTTATCAGCAGGCCTTGAACTGCTTTAATACAATTATGGATGCCGAAACCGATAAACGCAGTTTCTTCCAGCTGCTTGTGCATGGAAAGATGTATGAAATATTTTATGTTTTGTTTGCAGAGGGGCTTATCAAAATTTATGATGTGGAAACTCAGGGCAAAAAGTATCGTGCGCTTCGCAAAATTACGGAATACATAAATGAGAATTTCTGTGAGAGCATATCGCTTGATACAATTGCGCAGATAACCGGCTTAAGCCGTTATTATGTGTCGCATTTATTCAAGGAACTTATGAATACTACGTTTGTGAATTATGTTAATGAGCTTCGTCTGACTCGTGCGGCTATGCTTCTTACCACAACAGATAGTCCTATTATAGAGATAGCGGGGCTGTCGGGCTTTAACAATATTTCAAACTTCAACAGAGCCTTTAAAATGTATTACGATATGACTCCGTCAAAATACAGAAAAATCGAACATCAACCGTTTTGAGGTTGAACACCGATATTGTGTATAAAAACGTAATATTTAAATTTCGGAAATAACAGGCGACAGTATAATAAACTGTCGCTTTTTTGATATCTATAATATTTTGTTGACATTACAAGAACTCTATGTTACAATATATCACATAATAAGATTATATGTATAAAATAAACTGAAAAACCGCTAAAATTTTTCCTCAAGTAAGATACTTATGTTTTATCACCGCGAAAATCCGCATTTAATCGGACTTTCGCGGTTTTTTGACTTACTGTTTGACGATTTTTGATACCATAATTAATTTAATTTTTCCATTTGTTTTCGCTTTTGTTCTATACTGCTGTGTACATATCTTTGTAGTGTTATCTGTATATCTGTGTGCCCCAATATTTCGCTCAAACTTTTTACGTCAAATCCGCTTTCTATTGCTCTTGTTGCAAAGGTGTGTCTTAATGCGTGAAAATTAATATGTTCTATTCCTGCTTCTTCCAGATATTTTTCTAATCTTACTCTGTATCTCCTTGGCTCAATGCATTTATAATT
>CANQDR010000052.1 GCA_947593615.1 uncultured Clostridia bacterium | reverse complement strand
TGTAAACTGCTTGCAGTTTTCCTCAATTCCACGGTTCACTCTCATTTTTTGTAACACATCTATTGTAATCCTACAATTCTCTTTTTTCGGGTTTACCC
Source organism: uncultured Clostridia bacterium (assembly GCA_947593615.1). Classification (GTDB taxonomy): domain Bacteria; phylum Bacillota; class Clostridia; order Oscillospirales; family Acutalibacteraceae; genus Ruminococcoides. Next base: position 10,029 of record CANQDR010000052.1, on the reverse strand, counting down.
CAACTATTGACATAGAGCCATAATTTCTTATTAACAGAAAACCCCGAAGCAGATAACTGCTTCGGGGTTTTGGAGCTGATAACGGGATTCGAACCCGTGACCTCGTCCTTACCAAGGACGCACTCTGCCTACTGAGCTATATCAGCATATTTATCACACAGACAACATCTGCAAGATATTATATCACATATAAATTATAATTTCAAATGTTTTTTTAATCTTTTTAAATTATTATATTTTTCATTATTTCATTTACTATGTTCAAAACATTTTATTTTTATATATTGTATTTTTACTTTTAGCGGCTTATCTCATCTATTCAGATTGAGTCACATATTATTACGGGCTGACCCAAACACATTGAATCAGCCCGTTGCAGAATAATAATTTAAACAGTTAATTCAACAAGATATTCTTGAATTTTTGTGGCGTCGATTACAGATACTCTGCCATCTTTATCAAAATCCGCGTTTAAAAGCTGTTGCTCCGATAATGATGTTAAATCAACACAATATTTCTGAATTAATGTTGCATCTTTTATGTTAACTCTACCGTCTAAATCAACATCGCCTAAAACTCCTTGCAAAGCACCACAATCTGTGCATTTTCCGTTTTCGTAGTGATGACCCTTAGCGGAAATTACCGTACCTTTTTCAATAATCTCTCCGCAAACAGAGCAAACTACATCACCTGTATAACCGTCTTCTGTACAAGTTGCATCTTTTGCATTTTGAATTTGAGTAATATGTTCTCCGTTTCCAAATTGATTGAAAGCATAACTTTGTAATTTGTTAAATCGGTCATCCTTACCTATAGGTGTTCCGTCCGCATAAGTGAATATATGACAACCTGGGCGCTGTGTGCTCAGCCATTGAAGAATATTCTGATTGTAATTGTATTTGTCATTTATTAGATCCTGTTTGGACTCGGAATCCGTATATATACTTACAGGAACGGCAATATCCGTCTTGTTTCCGCTTTGATCATCCAAAATAGGATTTTCTTCATAGGTACAACCCTTAACCGAACCAAAATTAATAAGTTGTACACCGTTCAGGGTACCTCCTATGATCTCACCTTTATTAGTAAGGGTTGCTCCTAAGAATACGCCGCCGTGGATTTTTCCCTGATTGGTAACGTCAGATTTGAAGGTGCCTTTCAAAATATCTGCGTTGTTAGTCACAGGCGCAAGAAAAGTACCTCCGTTAATGTATTTTGTGTTCTCAATCTCACATTCAAACGTACCGCTGTCAATCAGATTAAAGCCCTGGTTCATTATAACTTCTGCTTCACTTGTATATGTGCCTCCGCCTATGATTCCCAAATTATTTATAAGAACCGTTCCGCTGAATGTACCGCCTTTAATAACGCTGCGGTTTACAGTTACAATACCCTTGAAAGTTCCTCCGCTAAGGTTGTAGCTATTATTGTTTACAACGCTCGTTTCTTCAAAGACACCGTCTGTTATGGTCGCATCATTGTTAATCGTTCCGGTAAACATACCGCCCGATATGGTTGCGTTGTTATTAATCGTTGTGCTGAATGTACCGCCTATAATTTCACCTTTATTGATAAGGTTTGCTCCTGAGAATACGCCGCCGTGGATTTTTCCCTGATTGGTAACGTCAGATTTGAAGGTGCCTTTCAAAATATCTGCGTTGTTAGTCACAGGCGCAAGAAAAGTACCTCCGTTAATGTATTTTGTGTTCTCAATCTCACATTCAAACGTACCGCTGTCAATCAGATTAAAGCCCTGGTTCATTATAACTTCTGCTTCACTTGTATATGTGCCTCCGCCTATGATTCCCAAATTATTTATAAGAACCGTTCCGCTGAATGTACCGCCTTTAATAACGCTGCGGTTTACAGTTACAATACCCTTGAAAGTTCCTCCGCTAAGGTTGTAGCTATTATTGTTTACAACGCTCGTTTCTTCAAAGACACCGTCTGTTATGGTCGCATCATTGTTAATCGTTCCGCTGAATGTACCGCCTGTAATTTTACCGCTGTTTTTAACAAAATTGGATATGATTCCCTCGCCTACAGCGATTGTACCGCTGTTAACAATTGTATATTCGGAATTATAGCCATCTAACGACAGGATGTCATCTGTGGTTACTTCTGCTTCTGCAGCAATAGTAATTGTTCCTGATTCAGAATCCACAGTCACATCCGAAACTTCTGCCGCATATGCGGTTGTGGTCATACCGAACAACATAGCAACACAAATCAGCAAAGGAAAAAAACATTTGCATCCGTATTTTTTCATTATTTGTCTACCTCCTGATATTATATTTATAAATTGCAAAAATTGTATGTAATTGTCGATATATTTATTATACTATCGTTTTGATAAAAACTCAAGAAGTATACTGAAAATTCAAAAAAATATATATTTTTTTGTATTTATCTGCCAAAAGCCGAAATTATAACTTATATATATGTTTATGGGCTGATCTGCTTTATGCAGGTCAGCCCAATCTTAATCATAATAATTATTAATTAAAATTCATCAATTACTTCAGCGAGATATTGTTGAATTTTTGTAGCGTCCATTATACTAACCGTTCCGTTTCGGTCAACATCAGCAGCTTTCTTCTGAGTTGCGGTAAGAGTTTTTAAATCTACAAGGTACTTCATAATATAAGTTGCGTCTGAAATTGAAATTATTCCGTCACCGTCTGTATCACCAAGTATTACTCCGCGTTCAAACTCGGTTGAAGTTTTTATTGCAGCTTTTTCGAATCCCTTTGTTCCCGAAATATCCTGCATTTTGCTATAGTCAACTATTGAATCTTTAACTATCGCTCCATCGCTACCTTTATACGCAAGACTTAAAACTTCAAGGTCGAGATTTATTTCTGCCTCGCCTGTACCTATAATATCAAATGTCACGGTAACAAACTCTGCATTATTTGCAAATGTACACAGATTAGTATTAGTAAAGTTGCCTTTAATATATCCGTCTTTTGCATAGTAAATAAGTTCTTTTCCTACAACCGGAGTAATAGTCTGAACTCCGTTGTCAACATTTTTCTCGGCTGTAAATTTAAGCTTGGAACTGTCAAAGCTCAGCTTCCACTGTGCGTTTATAACTTTCATATTTGCCGAAAGCTTATATGAAACCGTTACTGTACCTTCTTCTTTGTCAACAGTTTTTGTTGCTGTAGGGAAAATATTTGACTTAGCCGTTACTGAAAGAGTACCTGATGAAACAGGCTTTGTTGTAGGCTGAGGTGATGTTGTCGGCTGGGGTGATGTAGGCTGAGGTGATGTAGGAAGAATCGGCGATGTGGGAATTTCTCCGTTATCTATATTTCCGTTTGACATACTGTAAGAATATGTATTACAGCTTACATTATTTCTTTCTGCGTCAATTTTTATAACGCTTGAAGAAGAAAGGCTGTCAACATTAACCGTAAATTCTCCCGTTACGTCATCAGAAACCGTCTTATATGATTTACCTCCCACATTTACTGTAATATTTGCATCTGCAACAGCAATACCTTTAATAACAGTATTGCCCGAAACAGCATATGTAAGCTTTGGCTGAACAAGCTTTAAAGCTGCCTTTGCGCTTTGAAGCTGTGAAATCATATTATCAATTGCCGTTTCATCTGCATCGTCGCCCTGTGCTATGAGAGCGTCAGCCGACGGCATAAGAGCGCTTAACGCACTCCAGCTTGAAGATGTGTAATCAGAAGCCGTCATAACCTTAACTGCTCTTGCCTCTTGTTTAAGCAAAGGCATTCCCGAAATAGGTGTTTCTTGCTTTTCAAGTTCATAAGATGTGCATTCCGCATTAGTCACTTTAATTGTTACGTCACCGGAAATTCCCAAAATATCAGATGTCTGATTCTTATTACTGCCTAAATTTACAATGGCATTACAGGAAGTTATATCTTTAAATGTAACAACATAGTTTCCATTCTCATCTTTTTCAGACATCTTTGTTCCGGGCCATGCCCCGTTAAGCTCAACTTTATTATCATCCCATACATAAAGGTACGGAACCATATTTCCGTAAGGCTTTACGCGGATAATAACCGAATCCTCGGTCGGTTTTTCGCTTCCGTTTTCAGAAATCTTTTCGAATGAGAAGGTTGATTTCGCGCTGCCGTTTTCGTTTTCGCCCTCAAGGGTAATTGTTATTGTGTCGCCGTCATATGCGGTTTCGCCTATTGTAAATGTGTCGCCGTCTTTAACAATAAATTTGTTGCCGCCGTCAACGGAACATTTTGCACTTTCACAGTCTTCAAGAGAAACAGTAACAGTCTGTGTACCTTTAAACTTAGCTTCGCCCTTAACAGACATAAGCGGTCTTCCGTCAGGCTCCTGAATCAGAATTGTTCCGTTTGCTCCGCTGTTAAATGTAACTTTGCCGTTCTGAACAGTTGCAGACGACTGGTCGTATGCATTTACAAGATACTGACCGTCAGACCAAATCGGGGAAACATCAATAGTTACGCTTGCGTTTGTGCCTGCATAAATAACAGCCGCTGATTTATCGGTCACACCGTTTTTGCTGTAAGTTCTGCCAAAAGCGTAGCCTGATGTCGCTGTAAGGTCTGTATTTGAACCTGCACCGACAGAAATGTGGTCATTTCTGAAAGTGCCGACCTTCTTCCAGTGTGCAAGAACAGTCTGGTCAGCGCTGTCCCAGTTCATATCACTTCTGAGAGAGTGTCCTGCTCCGCCGTTACCGTCAAAAGGAATACCAGAAACCAAGGGACGGTTTGTTTCATCACCATAAAAAATCTGAACTCCGCCCGGAAGAAGCAGAAACGCCGATCCTGTTGAAACAAGGTTACCTCTTGTAAGCGTTGAGTCATGCGAAGAAAGATAAGACAGAACATTAAATTCGTCGTCATTATTAATTGCATTTGCAAAGCCGTTATAAGTATTTTTAACGCTTCCCTGTGCAACAAGTCCGCCGCCCTGAGTCGAGAAGTTAATCATTGAATCAAAGCCGCCCTGTGTATAATATCCGTCTTTATTTACACCGTGATCCCAGCATTCTCCCGTCATCCAGAAATCTTCATCCCAGTCTGCACCGGGTTTGTCGGGATTGCTTTGACGCCACTCTTTAAGAGCGTCAACACAGGTATCTTTAAGTGCTTTCCAGGATGCAAACTCCACATGCTTTGCAGTATCGCAGCGGAAACCGTCAACTCCGTATTCACGAACCCAGCTTGAAAGCCAGTATGAAAGCGTGTTTGTAACGGTTCTGGGTTTGCCTGTTTTTCTGAAGTATGTATCAAGCTTATTTGTTTCCTGAGAAAGTCTGTTTTCTGATGTCCATTTTGTTTTGAGGATGTTTGGAATACCTACAGTCGCAGTTGACTCTGTTTTAAAGTCAGGCAGTCCTTCAAGCGATCTTGTAAGGTCATCACCGCCGCCTGCGGTATAGCCAGCTATTCCACATCTAATCCAGTCAGCGCCCCACCAGTTTGCCCAGTCTTTTGCACTGCTGTCATAGTCAATGTAGCTGTGATAAAGGCTGTTTGAAACCTTTGTATGGCAGAAATAATCATCCTCCCAGCCGGGTTTAATGGTACCGAAGTTATATTCATTCATATCATAAATTGAATTGTAGCCTGAGTGATTCATTACAATGTCAATAATAACTCTCAGACCGTATTCGTGTGCAGTATCAACAAGAGTTTCAAATTCTTCGGCAGTACCGAAGTTTGCGTCAGTCTGAGTGTAATCAAGCACATAGTAGCCGTGATATGAATAGTGTGCAAAGCTTGGATTGCTGTCATTACCGACTACATAGCCGTGAATCTGCTCATACGGAGCTGAAATCCAGAGTGCATTTACGCCGAGTTCGTTAAAGTAACCGTCCTTTATCGTCTGCGTAATGCCGGCAAAGTCGCCGCCGTGGAAAGTACCTCTTTCGTCAATTCCGGTAACAACCTTTCCGTTTTTGTCAAGACCTCTGTTGTACATATGGTCATTTGATGTGTTGCCGTTTTTAAAACGGTCTGTCAGCAGGAAATACACTGTTGCATTATCCCACGAAAAATTGTCTCCACTCGAATTTGAAGCAGAAACCGAAACATTTTTCGTACTGTCAACCGTTGCTGCACCAACAGTAAACGAGAACGTAATGCAGGACAGTATTATGCACAGAGCAAGAATTAAACTTGTGCATTTTGCAAATCCTTTTCTTTTCATGTGTTTGTCTCCTTTCAAAACTTCTAAAATTTAATTATGGAAATTTCCTTCCATACATTATTAATGGTAACACATTTTTTTCGCAAATACTATATTTAAAGAAACAAAAGAACAAAATCAGCGTAATTAACAATGTTTGTCAGGTAAATTTATGTAATTTTACTTTTCATGTATTTTTTATAAATAAAAATATAAAATATTACTACAAAATCATAACATATCAGATAAAACAAGAAAGGATACTATTATAAATAACTCTTGTTTTTATATAATTAAAAAAGGAGAAATCAAATGAAAAAGTCTAAAAGAATTCTATCCTGTTTACTTGCAGGCTGTATGACAGCGGCGGCTCTTGTCGGCTGCTCCGGCGGCTCTGATTCAAAAACCTCAAGCGGAAACGGCAATGCTGACACTTCAAATGTAAAATCGATCTACTTTCTGAACTTTAAACCGGAGATTGCTGAAAAGTACGAAACGATCGCAAAGAAGTATAAGGAAGAAACAGGCATTGAAGTTAAGGTCAAAACAGCCGCTTCTGGCGAATATGAGAAAACTCTAACATCTGAAATTGCAAAATCAGATCCGCCGACAATTTTCCAGATTAACGGCCCTGTAGGTTACCAAAACTGGAAAGATTACTGCGCTGAGCTTAAAGGCTCTGAGCTTTACGGAATGCTTACCGATGAAAACAAATCGCTCGCAGTAACCGACGGAGACGGCGTTTACGGTATTCCTTATGCAATCGAGGGCTACGGAATAATCTACAATGACGAAATCATGCAGAAGTATTTTGCAATTGACGGAGCAAAGGCCAAATCAATTGATGAAATCAAAAACTTTGACACACTCAAGGCTGTTGTAGAGGATATGCAGGCTAAAAAGGCAGATTTAGGCATTGACGGCGTATTCGGTTCAACATCACTTAAGGCAGGCGATGACTGGAGATGGCAAACGCACCTTGCAAATCTTCCTCTCTACTACGAGTTTAAGGAAGATACTTCAAGCGACAATATAATTCTTAACGGTCTTAATGCAAAGGAAATTCAGTTTAAATACGCCCAAAACTACAAAAATATTTTCGACCTTTACACAAACAACTCCTGCACAGAGAAAACTCTTCTCGGCGGTAAGACCGTTGACGAGTCAATGGCGGAATTTGCTACAGGCAAATGCGCTATGATTCAGAACGGTAACTGGGGCTGGTCACAAATCAGCGGCGTTGACGGCAATGTTACAAAAGCCGAAAACATTAAATTCCTCCCGATTTACACAGGCATAGAGGGCGAAGAAAATCAGGGTCTGTGCATAGGTACGGAAAACTACTTTGCAATAAACGGAGAGGTTGACGAAGCTACTCAAAAAGCTTCTCTCGACTTCCTCAAGTGGCTCTTTTCAAGTGATTACGGCAAAGAGCAGGTTACAAAAGAGCTCGGCTTTATTACACCTTTCAAAACGTTCACTGAGGACGACCAGCCTGACGATCCGCTCGCAAAAGAGGTCATAAGCTGGAAAGCCAAGGAAAGCAACGGTATCAAGAACCTTGAATGGCTCTTTACAGCATTCCCGAGCGAGCAGTGGAAAAACGACTTCGGCGCTTCTCTGCTTGAATATGTACAGGGACAAAAAGAGTGGTCAGCAGTAGTTGACGATGTTAAACAGTCATGGAAAACTGAACGTGAGGCAACAGCAGGATAAACTGTCTGCCAACACATTTAATTTGCAAACCTCCCGCCCCCGAGGGGGCAGGAGGTTTTTTTAAGGACAAGCATTAATTATCTACAAACAATAAAAAGGAGGACAAAATGCAAAACGCAATAAAAAAATGGTTTCCTGTCCTTGCGCTTCCGACCGTAGTTGCATTTATGATATCTTTCCTTATCCCGTTTGTTATGGGTATTTATCTGTCTTTTTGCAGTTTCAAGACGGTCAAAAACGCGACTTGGGTCGGCTTTGACAACTACCTGAGGTCATTTGCAAACGAGGATTTTATAAATGCACTGTGGTTTACCGTTAAATTTACCGTTATCTCGGTAATAACCATTAACATTCTTGCTTTTGTATTTGCAATGCTGCTTACAAAAGCGCTCAGGGGAACAAACGTATTCCGAACAATCTTCTTTATGCCAAATCTTATCGGAGGTATCGTACTGGGTTACATCTGGCTTATGATTATCAACGGATTTCTCTATTACTTTGGCGCTACAATCACAACCAGCGCGACCTACGGCTTCTGGGGACTTGTAATACTGATGAACTGGCAGCTTATAGGATATATGATGATTATTTATATTTCGGGTATTCAAAATATTTCGCCCGACCTTCTGGAGGCGGCAGATATCGACGGAGCAAACTCGGCGCAAAAGCTGATTCACATTACAATACCCCAGGTAATGCCGTCAATTACAATATGTCTGTTCCTGACGCTTACAAACTCATTCAAGCTGTTCGACCAGAACTATGCGCTCACTGCAGGCGCACCCGGAAAACAAACTCAAATGCTCGCGCTCGACATAGTAAACACATTCTACGGACGAGTAGGCTGGCAGGGCGTAGGACAGGCTAAGGCAGTAATATTCTTCCTGATTGTTGCAGTAATTGCGCTTTCACAATTGTTTTTGACAAGGCGTAAGGAGGTTGAAAGCTGATGGCTGAAAGGGTAAAAGTAGCTATTACAGAAAGAAAAGAAAAGCTTAAAACCCCTATGACGGCAAAGGATTGGATAAAATTTATTATAATGCTGATTCTCTCAATAATTTTTATCGCTCCGATTTTGCTTGTTTTAATTAACAGCTTCAAGGGCAAGCTTTATGTCAGCAACGAGCCGTTTGCGCTTCCGAGCGCGGAGAGTTTTTCGGGATTAAAAAACTATATAAACGGTATTCAAAAAATTGACTTCTTCTCAGCATTTTTTGTATCTTTATTTGTTACGGTATGCTCTGTAGCGCTTATCGTACTTGCAACGGCAATGTGTGCATGGTTTATTACAAGAGTAAAAACCTGGTACACAAAGCTTTTGTATCTTTTGTTTGCGTTTTCAATGATTGTACCGTTCCAGATGGTTATGTACCCTATGTCGCAGGTTGCAAACATCACTCATCTTGACAATATGTTCGGCATAGTCATAATATATCTCGGATTCGGCGCAGGTCTGTCGGTATTTTTGTTCGCAGGCTTTATAAAAAGCGTACCCCTTGAAATTGAAGAAGCGGCAATGATCGACGGCTGCGGACCTATGAGAACATTCTTTATGGTAGATTTTCCCATTCTGCGTCCGTCGGCAATAACAGTGGCTATTTTAAATGCGATGTGGATATGGAACGACTATCTGCTTCCGTCAATTATTCTTAATAATACAAGGACATTGCCTGTCGCAATTCAGTATCTGCGCGGCGGATACGGCTCGATAGATATGGCGGCAATGATGGCTATGCTCGTACTTGCAATTATTCCTATTATTATATTCTACTTTGTGTGCCAGAAATATATCATTAAAGGTGTTATGGCGGGCGCAGTCAAAGGATAAAATTTTTAATTTTTAAAATATAATATTTTTATTTTATCAAAGGAGCTGTAGTAATATTCTGCGGCTCCTTTCAATTTGTTGAATATTTTTGCCCGAATTGTAAGCGACATTATGTCGCTTTTTTGACATATATAATATTTTGTTGACATTACAAGAACTCTATGTTACAATATATCACATAATAAGATCATATGTATAAAATAAACTGAAAAACCGCTAAAATTTTTCCTCAAGTAAGATACTTATGTATTATCACCGCGAAAATCCGCATTTAATCGGACTTTCGCGGTTTTTTGACTTACTGTTTGACGATTTTTGATACCATA
>CANQDR010000051.1 GCA_947593615.1 uncultured Clostridia bacterium | reverse complement strand
AAGCCTTTATCTCAGCAGCGCAAGAGCTATTATACATCAGCCTTTCCTTTTTGTCAACACTTTTTTGAACTTTTTTTAATTCTTTTTTATTTTTATCTTATTAACTAACTGTGATTTTTGACATTAATTTTATCTTTCATTTTAATATAAAATTTTACTCTACACTAATAATCAAAACTATTTTATAATTAAAACATAATATTTTGATTCCTGCAAATATTCTTTATCTTTTCCCGTCTATATTTATGAAGGAGTAAATAAAGGAGGTTTTTAATTGAATGATAGCAAAATAATCAGTCTTTACTTTTCAAGAAATGAAAAGGCTATTGAAGAAACCAAAGGCAAGTACGGCTCATATTGCAGAAAAATTGCATACAATATTCTTTATGATGTCCAAGATACCGAAGAGTGTGAAAATGATACTTACCTTAAAATGTGGAATTCAATTCCACCGAACAATCCAAAAAATCTAAAAGCATACATAGGAAAAATCACAAGAAATATCGCCATTGATTTATGGAAGAAAAATCATACTATGAAAAGATATTCAGGCATTGAAATTCTTTTCAGCGAGCTTGAAGATGTAATTTCCTCTCCTTCAGAAACAGAAAATGAATTAAATCTTACAGAACTGACAGCAATAATAAATCAATGGCTTTTAAAATTGAGCAAACAGGAGCGTTCGTTATTTATTTTAAGATACTGGCAATGTGAATCCGTCGCCAATATCGCAAAGCAGTGGAACATCTCTCCAAATAAACTATCCGGCAAACTGTTCAGACTTAGGAAAAACTTAAAATCAACACTTGAGAAAGAAGGCATATATTTATGAAATCAAATAACAAGATCCTTTTATATAATGCAATCAGCAACATTGATGAAGAAGTTATAAACAACGCTCTTAATTACAAACCCAGAAGCAAAACAATTATAAAATGGACATGTATTGCTGCATGTTTATGTGCTGTTGTTTTTACTTTTTGCATTATTAATAAAAGCCAAAATGAAAATCAAAACAATAGCAGCATTATTATACCATCAGCAGACGATAGAACAGTTTCTGAAAGTAATGATAAATTTTTAATTTACGCTGTACCAAAAAACTTATCGGATAATGATAATAATGAAATTCAAAAAGTATTATTAAGTCCTGTCAAAACCTATCTTGATGAAAATGCAGGAATACAAGAAGTTAATTACACAGTAAAGTTCAAATCTGACGGCACTCATTATGATGAAAGAGATAAATCATATAACGGTGAAATTATCAATCAGAACTTATTCAATATCAAGCCGGACCCAATTGAATTTTCAATAAATAGTGATAGTATTGAATACTATAATGTTAAAGTTAAAAATAATATAATTTGTTATAACTCATCAACTACCCCCAGCAATAACATTAATATAGGATGGAGTAAATCTATTGATGATATTTGTATATCGGAAGATGGTTGTTTGACATGGCAGCCCATGTGCGTAAGGTATTCAAATGAAGTTTTAAGCATAACAGGAAAGCCGGAGCCTGATTATGACAGCAATATAAATGATAATGTTGAATATTCAAACGCAGCAAAGAAAGTATATGCCAGTATTGAAGATTTTGATGATTACTTTGGCGACATCATAACATTTGAACTCCATTATAAAAATGGTGATACTGAAAATATAGTTGTTAATATTACGCTGGATGATAACGGAAAGTATATGCTTGACTATACCATAAAATAGAGTTTCTCTAATGCATTGCGTAGTATTTAATCATACGCTTATTGCTGAGTTTAAAATATTAAGCATATAAACATAATATTAGTATTATAATACTATATAATAAGAAAACTATCACGATTTAGAAAATTTTACTATATTTTAATAATAATCAATTTCAATTAATTTGGCTTATTGTATAATTTGCAGTAATTCTATTTATTTATAATGTACAAATTTTGTAAAATTATTGCAAAACTATAGATTTTTTTTGAAAATGTGTTATTATATAAGTGTATAAACGCAAGATTATACAGTGCAAATACTGAGGGGCTGATGGATATGAGCTGCAATAAAATTATTGCTATTACAAGACAGTATGGTTCAGGCGGACATGATATTGGCAAAGCGCTTGCAAAGAAGCTTGAAATTCCATTCTATGACAAAGAGTTAATTTCTATTGCCGCAAAAGAAAGCGGAGTATCTCCGGAAGTATTTGAACAAGCTGACGAAAAAGCAACTAACAGTCTGCTTTACTCGTTATCCGTAGGGCTGTACAGCTATGGTAACGGCTTTTCGTCAATGGGCGATTTGCCCGTAAATGACCGCCTTTATATTTTGCAGCACAAAATTATAAAGGAACTTGCCGAAAAGGAAAACTTTGTTGTAGTCGGAAGATGTGCCGACTATGTTCTGAAAGACAATCCGAATCTTGTGAAGGTATATATTTACGCAAATATTGACAGCAGAATAAAAAGAGCTGTTGACAGGCAAGATATTGACCCTGCACGCGCTAAACAGGCGGTATTAAAAGCAGACAAAAACAGAGCAAATTACTATAGTTTTTATTCAGGTAAAAAATGGGGCCTGGCCGATAATTACGATTTGTGTATTAACAGCACTTATCTTACGACAGAACAGGCTGTAAAAATGATTGTAAGTTATATTGATATTCTTAACAAAAAATAATTCTCATAAGTGACCATTTCCTGAATATACTATATTGTTTATTAAGGAGGTGTTCATATGAAGTTTGTTGTTATGGATCTTGATGATTTTATCTTTGGCAACGAAGAATGGCATGAAAGTGAAAGATAATTGAGTGAAATTTGAATGTAAAGAATTATATTATATTTTAAAATTATTTTCCATTGACATAAAATCACAAAAAGCGGCGGATACAATAACTTGTATCCGCCGCTTTTGTGTGCCCTTAAAACGAAACGAGGGCGTGCAATATAATTATATGCAAGGAATCCATTATTATTCATTATTGCCTATAAAAGACAACGGGTCTGCATATTTGCCGTCAATTTTTACAGCTACGTGTATATGATTTTTGTCGCTTGCCTCGAACGGAACAGAACCCACAGTTCCGATTTCTGCACCTTCATCAACAGAATCGCCTTCTTTTACTTTTACAGCTCCGAGTCCGCTGTAAATGCAAACTGCATTATTTACCGATATTTCTACGGTTTTTCCGTACATTTTCTCCTCTGTCACCTTAGTCACAGCACCGTTTGCCATAGCGCAGACATCTTCTCCGAGTTCGCCTGCAAAATCAACACCCGTATGAGGCTTCCAGACATTAAGAGTTTTAAAATATACGCTGTCTGTGCTGTATTCCCGAATTACATTACTCGATTTTAACGGATATGTCAAAGTCAAATCGGTTGACAGCATTGTTTCAAGTGCATTTTTTGAATTTTCTTCTGTCGGCTCGGTTACTTCGGGTTTGCTTTCAGTCGCAGCGTTTGCCGTTATTGTAGGAACTGTTACTTCAAGCTTTGGCTCGGGTGGAGTTTCGATTACTCCCGTTACATTTTCGTTTACCTGCTTTGCTTCTGCTGTAGTTGTTTGTTCTTCTGCTGTTGTACTCGGTACAGAAAGTGTGTTATATGTTGAATATACTGCCATACAAACTGCAATCAGACAGATTGAAAACGCTGTGTAAAAGCCTATTTTTTCTCTGCGACTTCGCTTTTTGCGCCTGTTGTTCCTGTTATAATAATCGCTCATAAAAGCACCTCCGCAACTATTATTGGCGTGGGTGCTAAATTTATACAACAAATTTTGAAATTGTAATTATCATTTTAAAAACGGAACATAACATTTATAAAATTCTGTTTGTTTTTTCATAAATAAATATGCCGTAAAGCCTGCAATAATCCTTGTCGGCTTCACGGCAATTTAATTTTTATCCTATAACAGTGTATCCTTGTTCCTCGACAGTCTTTTTCAGAATATCAAAGGAAACGTCCTTACTTAGAGTAAGCACAGCAGTGCCTTTTTCGTGGCTTACAACAGCCGAATCAACTTCGGGAAGTTCTTCAAGCACCTTTTTTACCCTTGCCTCGCAGTGAGGACACATCATACCTTCAATTTTTAAGGTTTTTTCCATTTTAAATTTCTCCTTTATTACATTTTTATCTTTTTTAGCTCTGCGGATTTTAACAAAATTAAGCCGCAGTGCATTTGAAACTACGCAGAAACTCGACAAACTCATAGCCGCAGCACCGAACATAGGATTTAATCTCCACCCGAAAAGCGGAATGAACGCACCTGCGGCAAGCGGTATGCCGATTACATTATAAATGAACGCCCAAAACAGGTTTTCGTGAATATTTCTGAGCGTTGCCCTGCCAAGACGAATTGCGGCGGGTACATCGCTCAGACGGCTTTTCATCAGCACTACATCTGCCGCTTCGATTGCAACATCGGTTCCAGCTCCTATTGCAATTCCTATATCCGCACTTGTAAGTGCAGGAGCGTCATTGATTCCGTCGCCTACCATTGCGACCTTGCCTTGTTGTTTTAATTCACGAATAACGCTTTCTTTGCCGTCCGGCAGAACACCGGCTATAACCTCATCTACTCCGGCCTGAGCTCCTATTGCCTTAGCGGTTTTTTCATTATCTCCTGTGAGCATAACAACACGTATGCCCATAGCCTGTAATTCCTTTACTGCCTGAGGACTGTCCTCTTTGATTACGTCTGCTACTGCTATTATTCCCAGCAGATTTCCGTCTTTGCTGAAATAAAGCGGAGTTTTTCCCTCTGCGGCAAGTTTTTTGGCAATTGCCTCTATAGCATCGGGAATTTCTGCCTTATCAGCTATAAAGCGAAAATTGCCTGCAAATAATTCTGAATCTCCGAGCGTTGCGGATAAACCGTTGCCCGGATGTATTTTAAAGTTATATACCTCGTCAGGTGTAAGATTTTTTTCCTCTGCTTTTAACAAAATTGCCTTAGCGAGAGGATGCTCGCTTTTAGATTCAAGTGAAAATGCCGTTTTTAAAAGCTCTGTTTCACTCACATCACACGGAATTATATCGGTAACCTTAGGCTCTCCGCTTGTTATTGTGCCCGTTTTGTCAAGGGCAACAATTTTAATCTTTCCCGATTCTTCAAGAGAAACCGCCGTTTTATAAAGTATTCCGTTTCTTGCTCCTACTCCGCTTCCCACCATAATGGCAACGGGAGTGGCAAGTCCGAGCGCGCAGGGACAACTGATAACAAGCACCGAAATTGCCCTTGCAAGCGCAGAGCCTATCCCCTCTCCTATCAAAAGCCAGACAATGGCAGTAACAAAAGCAACGGCAATTACAGCAGGAACAAATATGCCCGAAACCTTATCTGCAACTTTAGCAATAGGCGCTTTTGTTGCCGCTGCATCGCTCACCATTTTTATGATTTGAGAAAGTGTAGTATCCTCTCCCACGCGTGTTGCCTCACACTTAATAAAGCCCGACTGATTTATTGTTGCGGCAGATACCAAATCTCCCGTATCTTTATCAACGGGAATACTTTCACCTGTCAAAGCTGATTCATTCACCGCACTGCGACCCTCAATTATCACACCGTCAACGGGTATGCTCTCGCCCGGACGTACAACAAAAACGTCGCCCTTTTTGACCTTTTCAATCGACACCTCGGTTTCAACTCCGTCGACTATCAAAGAAGCCGTTTTCGGGGCAAGCTTCATCAGACTTTTTAACGCGTCGGTGGTTCTTCCCTTTGAGCGTGCCTCAAGCATTTTTCCCACTGTAATCAGCGTTAAAATCATCGCCGCCGATTCAAAATAAAATTCGTGCATGTATGACATTACGTCGGTCATATCACCGTTTAGCTGTGCGGATGTCATAGCAAAAAGCGCGTATGTGCTGTAGATAAACGCCGTACCTGCTCCGAGCGCAACAAGCGTATCCATATTAGGCGACCTGTGGATAAGTCCCTTAAATCCGCTTATAAAAAACTTTTGATTTATTACCATAACCGCCACAGTCAGCAATAGCTGAACAAGTCCCATTGCAATGTGATTATTTTCAAAAAAAGGCGGCAGAGGCCAGTTCCACATCATATGACCCATTGAAAAATACATAAGAATTGCAAGGAAAACAACTGACGCTATAAGCCTTCGCTTTATCGCAGGAGTTTCGGTGTCTTTAAGAAAATCATCATTATCAGCAGTCTGATTTTTGCTTTTTTCGTTTCCTTTAAGAGAGGCACCGTACCCTGCATTTTTAACAGCCGCAATTATCATTTCGGGAGATGCTGTTCCCTCTACTCCCATAGAATTTGTAAGCAGACTAACCGAACAGGAAGTAACACCGTCAACCTTTGACACGGCCTTTTCAACTCTTGCACTGCAGGCAGCACAGCTCATTCCGGTAACATTATACTGTACCATATTACCACCTCCTATTTCATAAGTTTTTTCAATGTGTCGACAAGCTCGTCAATTGTTTCATCTTTCCCTTCTTTGATGTCTTGCGCAACACAGGTGCGGATATGATTGGACAACAACTCTCTGTTAAAGGCATTTAAAGCGGCATTGACTGCCGCAACCTGCACGAGTATATCAGTACAATAGACATCCCTTTCAACCATTCCTTTAATTCCCCGTATCTGACCCTCAATTCTGTTGAGCCGATTAAGGAGCTTTTTATATTCATCTTCGCTTCGCTTTTTAGTTTTGTGACTGCAACATTCTTTTTGCATATATATACCTCTTTTAAAAGCAAATACCCTCATAGGGTATTTTAATTATATACCCCCAATAGGTATTTGTCAATAAGATTCAAACAAAATATTCTTATAAATTATGGATATTTTTTTGAAATAATTTCATATTAAAATATTTCCAAATCAAAACAAACCTATACTCTTACTGCTATACAAATTATATGTTGTTTTATTAATTTGAAAATGTTTGAAATTACGGAATAAATTGTGGGTTGAATGTGATATGCGCTTATGTTAGTATTTCATTACGATAACTCCCCGTAAACAAACTTAATATACGGGGGGACCGTACAAACATTTTTGAAAGGAGATTTTTTATGAAAAAATTAACAAAAGTTATTTTTTCAACTCTTACATGCTTTGCAATTTTATCAAGTACTGCTGTTTATGCCGAAGCAAAAAACACTTCATGTAATTCGGCAAATTCCGAATCAAATAAAAATTGCGTTATAAGTAATTTTCAGAATGATTGTCCTCAAAATGAATATATTAAATTATTATTTTCAGATAAGCTTTGCTTTAAATTAAGCAAGCTTTGTGATATTCTGAATTATACCTGTCCTCAAATAGTTTTTGAATATAAAAATTCATGCGGAACAACTGACCCTACAGACTGTTTGCCGTCTTTGCCGTCAGAAAACCCCGAAACACCGACTAATCCGATAGTTACTGAACCTGCTTCTTCTGAAACTCCCGATGTCACTACCGAACCAACTGAGTCAGAACAGCCGACGGAGCCTAAGACTGAGAAACCAACTTATCCTGAAATTGTGACCGAGCCTGCAACAAGACCTACAAATCCTTCCGTTCAGCGTCCTCAGCAGACTCAGCCGACCACAGCTCATAAGACGGATTCTAATAATTCTCAAAATAATTTTAATGAAGAATATGCTGACGAAGTTATCCGTCTTGTAAATATTGAAAGAGTGAAAGCAGGACTTTCACCGCTTGCAAAAAGACAGGACGTTACCGAAATTGCAGAAATCAGAGCAAAAGAAATTACACAGGTATTTTCTCACACAAGACCTAACGGAACCTCCTGCTTTACTTTAGCAAGGGAAAGAAATGTTTCCTACAGAAGTGTAGGAGAAAACATAGCTTATGGATACAATTCACCTCAGTCAGTAGTACAGGGATGGATGAATTCGCAGGGTCACAGAGAAAATATTTTATCTTCCTCCTTTAACGGCATTGGTGTTGGATGCTACAGACAGGGCAACACCTTATACTGGACACAGTTTTTCATTGGAGCATAATTAATACATCGTTGTTAATCTTATAAAAACAATATATAAGCAGTACCTATTATAAAAAAGCATAAAAACACAAAAGCCAATTGGTTTTCATTTCATAATGAAAGTCAATTGGCTTTATATATTTTCTGCATATATTCAGACTTTGTGCATAAATAATATGCGAAATATAATTTGTTTGCATATTAAATTTTTCTCTTAAAGAAAATATCATCAAAAGTTATATTTGTAAGTTTTGATAAATCGGGATTTGTCTATCCGTTTTCCTCACGAATAAGTCTGTATTGTCCGTCTTTTTCATCAATACCATACTGTGAACGGGATTGAAAGTAATCAAATTATTTGAAAATACCGCAAAGCGGAATGACAAAATGACTGAGCTTATCATCGTCTTGAAAATATAATCCTTCTTGCTTTTTCAAGAAATGGCTTTATTTTTTCGAGTATTATATCATTTTCCATATGACTTTCCCTCTGCGCCATTAGACGGCCTGACACATTCTTCTATGATAGCAGCTATTGTTTCAGCGGAATCCTGACAACCGTTATTCAGCCATTCTTTGATGATAGCGACAATGCCCTCTATGTAATACGCGATATAATATTTACGAAACATATCCGGAACTTCAAATTTTTCCAAAATTGGTTCAAGTATATATCTTTTCAAATTTCTATACCTTGCATTAGCCTGCATTTCGTTTGGATTACGAAAAGCTGCACGATAAACATTTTTATTATCACTTATAAACCGCAAGTAGGGGAGTAAATAATCCTGAGTAATCAAAACAAGGTCTTTGAGTTCCTTACTGTTTATCTTACAAATAAAATCATTCTCATCCTGCGTAAAATAAGACAGAAAGCGTTTGTTGACATTCTCCATTGCTTCATTCACTAAATCGGTAATCGTTTCATAGTGTAGATAAAATGTTGACCTGTTTACTCCTGCTTTTTCGCAGATTTCCTTTACGGTTATATATTCTAAATCCTTTACTTCCAGCAAAGCTATAAGTGCCTCGTTCATACAGAGGGCGGTATTGTAATATTTACTTTCAGATTTTTTCATATGCTACCGCCCTCCTTTCTTTGTTATTCGGCTTCTTCACTGATTTCTTTTGCAAGATGCATAATTTCAAATGCGTATTGTTTTTTGCCATTTTCAAGCAATTTTCTGTAAATCGGATAATTAACGCTGACACCCGCAATTCCAATGATACCTATGATAATTCCGACAAGCATCATAGCTGTGCTTTCATCCCCGATTACTCCCATAGACAGGCACATCCCTGTACCAAGTACAAGTGCCATAATTACCCCAAAAGTATAAGCAAATATGTTTGCTTTGCTTTTTGCTTTTCTGTCCAGCTTCTTTAAAGCGACGACTTTAGATGTATCCTTTGGCGCGTATTCGTTGGCGATTGCCTCTGCATAAATTTTGTCCGTGTTCATAGTGGATTCTCCTCTGAATAAAATTTCAGCCGTGGCTGATAATGTAATTATAGAGGATTTACCCATAAAACTGAACAACACCTTTTTTGTTTTGTGTCGATTTCAAAACAAATCAGTCCACGATTTATAAACTATGCAGGTCAGTCGCGCTCTTTCTCTGAGCGAATTATTTCTCCTGTTAGAGCGTTAACTTCGTAATCGTACTCATATCCGCTTGATTTAAAACTAACATCATAAATATAAGTACTATTTTCATGGTCAAGCTCTGCCTCAAGTTCTTTTGTGCTGCTCTCGGATATCCCAGCATGTTTAAGCGCGATTTGCTTTGCCTTCTGCTCGCCGATGTAATTGGCAGCTGAATTTGAAGAAGTCTTGTTATTTGATGAGGATTTGTTGTTGTCGGTACGGTAGTCATCGTCAGCCTCACGGTCAGAGCGCACTATTTCACCTGTCGTCGCGTTGATGTCGTAATCGTACTCATATCCGCTTGATTTAAAACTAACATCATAAATATAAGTGCCATTTTCACGGTCAAGCTCTGCCTCAAGTTCTTTTGCGCTGCTCTCGGATACTCCTGCATGTTTAAGAGCGATTTCCTTTGCCTTTTGCTCGCCGATGTAATTGGCAGAGGAAGATTTATTGTTTGAAGATGATGAGTTGTTATCGGAAGAATTTTTGCTGTCCGAATTATCAGAAGCGGAAGTTTGAGAATCGCGATAATCGTCGTCAGCCTCTCTGTCATATTTGACTACATCGCCGGTAAGTGCGTCGATTTCATATTCATACTCAAAGCCCGAAACTCTGAACTCTACTTCATATACCATTTTGCCGTTCTCAGCGTCAAGTTGTACTTTTCCGAGATTGGCTGAAATGTCGTAATTATTGTCCTTTGGGATAAGATTAGAGATGGCAGTTTTCTGCTCTTGATTATCAGCGTTGTCAGCGGCGTGCTGAACAGCCGTTGTCCAAGCTGATTTCTCGCCGATATATTTGTCTGCACTGGGAGTTCCTGTAACTTGTAAGTTATCGTTTGTAATACCGCCGCTTTGCCGAATTAAATTAAGTTCGTTTATAGATATTCCTGCAAGATCTTTAAATGTAAGAAGTGAATTCTCCGCCAAAATATCTGAAATAAGCTGTGCCTTCGAGTAGGTAATTCCATACTGCTCGGCAAGGTCGGCTATATTCTTATCGTGGGAGAGGGTTTGACTTAAAATTGCTCCGTCGATTGATGCCCCGCCGATTATCGCATTGATATTATCTACAAGCTTCTGCTGAAGATCAGCGGCCTTTTGAGGATCACCGTTATCGACAGAAATAAGAATCGAGTTCGCAATATCGCTTAAATATCCGTTTTTCAGCATTGAACCGATAAGGGCGTTCACCGAAACGTCCAAATCCGTTCCTTTAAAGTCCATATCTCCTATGATTGTTTCTCCGTCGGAATTTAACCCATTTACTCCGAGAACTCTCTCATCTCGGTTGAGTAGTATTTCAACACTTGGATTGACGTCGAAAAACACCTTTGTTTCAACACTGTTGCTTCCTATTGTCGTCAGCACAGCCGCAGTGCCTCCCAAAAGAATCACAAATGCCGCAGCAATAGCTGCTATCTTATAAATTAATCCTTTTTTCTTCTTTTTTTCTGTCATTTCAATCACGGTTCCTTTCTGCTCTGAACACTGCTGCAAAACGGAGTCCAGAACATCGGGTACTGATTTTGAAAATGCGTTTTGTATTTTTCGTTCTATGTCTTTATTAGCCATAGTATCCCTCCATTCCTTAGTCGTCGCTTAGTGTTTTTCGCAATTTTTTTATTGCTCTGTTATACTTTGACAGAACCGTGGAAAGCGGCATATTGAGGACTTCTGCAATCTCGCGATGCTTAAGTCCCGATACTGCGTGCATAATTACAATTTCACGCTCCACATCGCCGAGAGTTTCCATACAAGTGCGTATCACTATTTTATCTTCGCATGTCAGCCCTTCATTTTCCGGCATATATACAGCTGTTTCAAACGGCTCATCGGAAAATCTGTTTTTCCTGCGAAGATTCATAAGACATAGGCTTCTGGCTATTGTTATCACCCACGCAACAGGCTTGCCCATCTGCCTATATCCCGGCGCTGAGCGCCATATCTCAAGCAGAGTATCCTGCAAAACGTCCTCCGCGTCCGAACGGTTCTTTAAAACCGAAAGTGCATAGGAATATACCGAAACGCTGATGCAATCATACAAGACGGCAAGAGCGCTCTTGTCGCCGTCTGCAATTTTTGCTATCTGTTCATCAAGCTCTTTAACACTGATATTCTTTACGTTCGACATTTCCTTTTGCTCCTTTCATTAAGTAAATGCAGCAGAACACGATTTTATCGCACCGTAATTGGAAAATTTTTAATTTTTCTTTTTAACTAAAAAATTTTTATCTTATTATTAAATTATAATAAATGGCTCTATAATAAATGTTGGGGTAACAAATAGAGCCTACAGAAATAAAAATAATAAGAAAATAAAAAAAGTAGAGCA
>CANQDR010000050.1 GCA_947593615.1 uncultured Clostridia bacterium | reverse complement strand
CAGACAGACAGACAGACAGACAGACAGACAGACAGACAGACAGACAGACAGACAGACAGACAGACAGACAGACAGACGAAATAATACGCTTGATTACATTAAAGCGTTTGCAATGGTTTTGGTTGTTTTGGGACATTCTATTCAATATGGAAGCGGAACTGAAGTATTAAACAACAATTTTTTTGGCGATATTGTGGTAAAGTTTATTTACAGCTTTCATATGCCTCTGTTTATGCTAATTAGCGGATATTTATTTTATTTTACAAATAATAAATACACAACTAAGCAAGTTATAATAAAAAAAGCAAAAACTCTTATAGTCCCGATTGCAATTTGGTCTATTCTGGTAACATTGCTTGATGTTTTATTTTATGATTTTCAAAAGCTTTTTGATCCGTGGGGATTATTTAAGCTGTATTGTAACGAATTTATTGGCCAATTTTGGTTTTTGTGGGCTGTTTTTCTTTGCTCATTGATAGTTACAGTCATAAAAAGATTTTTTAATGACAATATTATAGCTTATACTATTGTTTTTATAATTTCATTTGTTACCCCTGATATTATTCTATTTGCCTTATATAAATTCATGTATCCATTTTTTGTAATTGGATATATGTTTAAAAAATATAATCTGGATAAAAAAATCAAAAGCAAGTTTGGTAACATCTGCTTTTTGTGTTCGCTGATAATATTTATAATTATGCTAGTCTTTTATCAAGATAATTACTATATTTATGTTTCAGGCTTTACACTTTTGGGACAAAAATCAATTTTAAATATGCTTTATATTGATTTATACCGTATTATAATCGGTCTTGTCGGAAGTTTTGTGTTTATTTATTTATTTGTGAAATTTTCTAAGTTTATTAGAGGATTGGTTAGTAGAGTATTATTACATATAGGAAAAAATACCATGGGAATCTATATTATTTCATTTTTCCTGTGCGTTTATTTGCTTCCGCCTTTAACTATACAACTTACTGGTACCAATTACTTTGTGGCAATTTTAGAAACAATTCTTACTTTAGCAGTTTCGTTACTTGTTATATTCATAATAAACAGGACTAAACTATCTAATAAATTATTATTAGGTATATGGAAGTAAATAAATAGAAATACATAAGAATAATTTATTGTTGTATTCTTTATATTTTTATAATATATAAAATTTAAGAATACGGCGAAAACTTTGTGCCATAAGTTGGATAATTACTTGCTTTTGGTGTGAGAAATACTGAAATTTTCAAATTTATTCTGTCAGAAAAAAAGCATAGTAGTATAGTAAAAAATTAAAATTTAAGCAATAAGGAATTTTTTGAGAGTACATATTATCCTTATAGACAATAATTCTGGATTCATCTTATACTACGACGTCTTTTATGCCGCAAAAAAAGATAAGATAATAACAGCAATTTTGAGGTTTAATATACTTAAAATTAAATTCAAAAAGCGAAGCGCCTAAAATAATATTTATCCAATAATTATCATTAAGAAATTTCTTGCATATTGTCGAAAAATATGATAATATAAAATAAATTTGCAATAGCGAAAAAAGCCTTTGAACTTTTTTCGCTATTTCTTCCGATATAGTTGTTTATTTGCTGAATTTTCCAATAACAATTGGAGGTTAAAAATGAAAAAAATATTAAAAAAATTTGCGGAAATAATAAATCATAAAACTGTTTTTACAAGCATTGCACTTGCTGTTGTCACAGTGACATGTGTTTGTACTATCAGTTTTTCTGTTTTTAAATATATTGACTCTCATTTTCAATCTGCTGAACAGCCTGGTCAAATTCACGCAGTGGATATTTCGTATGAAACAGAGTTCCCTTTTGAATCTGAAGTTGAAAAGACAGTTCTTTCGTCTCAAGACCCATCCTCGGCTGAAAGCAATAAGTCTGTTATAGAATCTATAACAGACTCAATAAATACATATTCTACTAAGTTTAAAGACACAATAATCGAATTTTCCTCAGAAGAAAATATAGCGGCACATCCGTATTACTATTTGTATGGTGCCGTTAACCGTTTTTTGGGTAGAAATGTAATTGAAAATAGTGAGAGTAATGTTTATCGACTTGAAGATGAGAAATTGGTTTATGCCACGCCATGGCAATCAGCTAAAAGCACATATGGCTATATTTCAGATTTCTCCGACTGGTTGAAAGAACGTAATACAGAATTCCTTTATGTTATGCCTGTTTCTATAGACGATGACAGCGTTATTGATTTTCCTCCAAGACTAAAAACGGGATATACAGAAACCAGCAAAGAACTTCTTGAGTTTTTTGGAGAACATGATATAAAATACCTTGATGCAAAACCGATGCTGCTTTCTAAAAATGCAGATTTTTATAATTGGGTATATAAAACAGATCATCACTGGAATGTTCAAGCTGGAATTACGGTTGCCGATAAGATTGTTGAAATAATGTCTAATGATTTTGGGTTCAATGTAGATAAATCTGTTTGTGATATCGTAAATTATAAATCAGTCACATACGAAGATGCTTTACTCGGTAGTCTGGGTAGAAAAGTTACTTTAGGATATACTGATGCAGAGGATTTGGAAATTCTTTATCCCACTTTTGAAACAGATTTTCATATAGAGATTCCGGAATTATCTCTTGATAAAACAGGCACGTTTGATGAAACGTTGATTGATTTGAAATATTTAGATTTGCCTTATTATTTAATTGACAATGCTTATGGGGCTTTCCTTTACCAAGATAGAGCCATGATTCGCATTACAAATCAAAAATGTAAGAATGGCGTTCATGCGCTTGTTATCAAGCAATCAAAAGCAAATGTTGTCAATCCTTATTTGGCTTGTGCAGTTGAACAGCTTGATATGATTGACCCTCGATATTTTAAAGGAAGTATCCGG
This sequence comes from uncultured Clostridia bacterium, assembly GCA_947593615.1. Lineage (GTDB taxonomy): Bacteria > Bacillota > Clostridia > Oscillospirales > Acutalibacteraceae > Ruminococcoides. The sequence continues at coordinate 9,202 of CANQDR010000050.1, read as the reverse complement.
TCTTTTGTTGAGCAGACAAATCCAGACTTGGTTATTATTTGTTCATATGGGCCAAGCTCTGATTCGGATACAAATTGGCAATTAAAATAATTATTTAGAGGCAAATAAATTATGCAGGAAAAAATTAAGGAAATTCTCGGCGAATTGTTAATAGGCGTTGACCTCAGTTAAAAAACGCTGGCTGATGATGGTTATATCGATTCATTAATTTTTGTGAATCTTGTTTCAGAGCTTGATCTGGAATTTGATATTGAAATTCCGTGATACACTTGTAAACGAAAATTTTAATTCTGTTGAAGATGTAGTATAGTAAAAAATTAAAATTTAAGCAATAAGGAATTTTTTGAGAGTACATATTATTTTGCAGACAATAATTCTGGATTCATCTTATACGGCGCCGTCGTTTACGCCGCAAAAAAAGATAAGATAATAGCAGCAATTTTGAAGTTTAATATATTTAAAATTAAATTCAAAAAGCGAAGCGAATAAAATAATATATATCCAATAATTATCATTAAAAAATTTCTTGCATAATGTCGAAAAATATGATAATATAAAACCAATTTGCAATAGCGAAAAAAGCCTTTGAACTTTTTTCGCTATTTCTTCCGATATAGTTGCTTATTTGCTGAATTATACAATAACAATTGGATGGTGGAAATGAACATATTATCAAAAAAGATTTTGATAAAGCTCAATGAAAAAACTGTTTTTACAATAATTGTGCTTGCTGTTGTCATAGTGACATGTGTTTGTACTATCAGTTTTTCTATTTTTAAATATATTGATTCTCATCTTCAATCTGCTGAACAGCCTGATCAAATTCACGCAGTGGATATTTCGTATGAAACAGAGTTTCCTTTTGAATCTGAAGTTAAAAAGACAGCTATTTCATCTCCAGATCCATCTTTGGCTGAAAGCAATGTTTCTTTTATAGATTCTATAACAGACTCAATAAATACATATTCTACTAAGTTTAAAGACACAATAATCGAATTTTCCTCAGAAGAAAATATAGCGGCACATCCGTATTACTATTTGTATGGTGCCGTTAACCGTTTTTTGGGTAGAAATGTAATTGAAAATAGTGAGAGTAATGTTTATCGACTTGAAGATGAGAAATTGGTTTATGCCACGCCATGGCAATCAGCTAAAAGCACATATGGCTATATTTCAGATTTCTCCGACTGGTTGAAAGAACGTAATACAGAATTCCTTTATGTTATGCCTGTTTCTATAGACGATGACAGCGTTATTGATTTTCCTCCAAGACTAAAAACGGGATATACAGAAACCAGCAAAGAACTTCTTGAGTTTTTTGGAGAACATGATATAAAATACCTTGATGCAAAACCGATGCTGCTTTCTAAAAATGCAGATTTTTATAATTGGGTATATAAAACAGACCATCACTGGAATGTTGAGGCCGGAATTACGGTTGCCGATAAGATTGTTGAAATAATGTCTAATGATTTTGGTTTCAATGTAGATAAATCTGTTTGTGATATCGTAAATTATAAATCAGTCACATACGAAGATGCTTTACTCGGAAGTCTGGGGAGAAAAGTTACTTTAGGATATACTGATGCAGAGGATTTGGAAATCCTTTATCCCACTTTTGAAACAGATTTTCATATAGAGATTCCGGAATTATCTCTTGATAAAACAGGCACATTTGATGAAACTCTAATTGATTCTGAATGTTTGAATTTGGATTATTATGGTATTGACAATGCATATTGTTCTTTCCTTTATTCAGATAGAGCCATGATTCGCATTACAAATGAAAAATGCAAGAATGGCATTCGTGCACTTGTTCTCAAGCATTCAAAAGCCAATGTAGTCAATCCTTATTTGGCTTGTGCAGTCGAACAGCTTGATATAATTGACCCGCGTCATTTTAAAGGAAGTATCAGGTCGTTTGTTGAGCAGACAAATCCCGACTTGGTTATTATTTGTTCAAATGGTCCAAATTCCGATTCGGACACAAGTTGGACTTTGAAATAATTTTTTGGAGGTAAATAAATTATGCAGGAAAAAATTAAGGAAATTCTCGGTGAATTGTTAATAGGCGTTGACCTCAGCTCAAAAACACTGGCTGATGATGGTTATATTGATTCGCTAATAGTTGTAAATCTTGTTTCAGAGCTTGATCTGGAATTTGATATTGAAATTCCGTTTGATGCACTTGTTAACGAAAATTTCAATTCTGTTGAAGCTATTGAGGCGCTCGTAAAAAGTCTGCAAAAATAATACTATATTAAAAGGAATACATAATAATGAATATTACTTCTGTACCATTTTTATTTTTATTTTTGCCGATTTGCCTGTTATTTTATTATTTAATCCCCAATAAGAAAAGTCTGGTTTTACAAAATGTTTTCCTTCTGTTAGTCAGTTTATTTTTCTATGCTTGGGGTGAACCAATTGGAATCTTCTATTTGTGTATTCTGATTGTTGTGAACTGGCTGCTCGGCTGTTTTGTGGACGGAAAAAAGGGGACAAAACTCGGCAAATGGATCGTGTTTATTGCGGTTTTAATCAATGTTGGCTCTTTATTTGTCTTTAAGTATCTTGATTTCACTCTTGAGAATATAGGCTTTATTTTGGGACAGGAATTACCTTTGCTCGGATTTACATTGCCTCTTGGACTTTCATTTTTCTGTTTTCAGGCAATCTCTTATGTTGTGGACATATATCGCGGGAAAGTGAAATCAACAAAAAATCTTCTTAATGCATCTTTGTATCTGTCCATCTTTTTTAAAATGACACAAAGACCAATTGTCCAATACAACCAGTTTGAGTCCCAGCTTATTTCAAGAAAAACGACTTGGACAGGGTTTTGTGACGGCTTTTGGCGATTCGCTATCGGTCTTGCAAAAAAAATGCTTATAGCATCGAATATTGGTTATGTTGTTACAGATATTTTCGCAACGGACATAGCTTCCTTACCTGTCATCTCAGCATGGCTTGGCTGTTTTGCATATATGATTCAAATCTTCTTTGATTTTGCCGGTTACTCTGATATGGCTATAGGTTTGGGAAAAATGTTCGGGTTTGAGATCCCTGAGAATTTCAACTATCCATATATATCTACTTCTGTTACTGGATATTGGCAAAGATGGCATATTACTCTCGGCGCTTGGTTTAGAGACTATATGTTTTATCCACTGACGCTTGGTCCCGCAATAAGAATGCGAAAATTTCTTGCTAAAAAGAAAGTAAACAAAAATGTAGCAAAATTCATTCAAAATCTCTTTGTTACCGGCTGCATTTGGTTAGCAACGGGTATTTGGCACGGTGCAACTTGGAATTATGTAGTGTGGGGACTTATCAACGGTGCTTTTATTATTTGGGAGTTGTACAAAAAGCCATTAAAAAACAAGAAATTTGATTCTGCGCTGGGTTGGTTATATACCATTGCCGTTGCTTTCTTTACAAAGGCTATCGTTTGTACTCCTGATATGGGCTCAGCGTTTTCATATTTCGGCGCAATGTTTGGTTTAAATGGCAACTCGTTTGTATCTGATACCACTTTGTTTTACTTTAGAGAATACTGGATATTCATTGTTATAGGCACTTTGGCGTGTTTCCCTATTTATACAAAGATTAAAGAGAAGCTTGTTAATAATTCTAATAATAGTAAAAAAGTTAAGACAATACTTTATGGAATTGAAACTGTTGCACTTTTAATCGTATTTATTATTTCAATTGCATATTCGTTTAAAAACGGTTATACCGCATTTATTTATCAAAAGTTCTGATGAGAAGAGGAAAATTATGGATACTATTGTCGCACATTTAAAAAAATATGCAGAAACGTCTCCGGAGAAGATTGCTGTCATCGCAGAAGACATACAAATGTCATACGGCGATCTTTGGAAGGAAGTGCGCGGATTTGCCTCATATCTTCGTTCCTTTGGTTTTGACAAGACTTCACGAATTGTTGTGAAGGCGTTTCCTTCCATCGGTTATGCCGTTTCATTGTTTGCCTGCCACCTTGCCGGTTATGTTTTTGTCCCTGTGGAAAAAGCAATGGGACCCGGCGGGGTAAAGGATGTGGCGACAACATTGTCTGCTTCAATGCTTATTAGCGACGAAAATGTTTTAGATAGTTGTGTGTTTGTTGATCATGCCGACGTTCGCAGGATTGCATCCGAAAATATCGATAATAATATTGACTTTGAATTGCCAACTCCTGATGATCTTTGTGATATACTTTTTACAACAGGTACGACGGGAAAATCAAAGGGTGTTGTTTTGTCGCATAGAGCGGTATATGCGGGCGCAGATAACAATTTGTTTGCAGACGAGCTGACTGAGAGTACGGTATATTTGATAGCCAGTCCTATTAATCACGCCAGCGGTATACGAAGATTTTATTCATGTATTTTATGTGGCGGAACGAGTGTTCTTTTGGACGGTTTTATGAACTTAAAAAAGTATTATCAAGCCATTAATGAATACGGTGTTACGGCTTTGCTGCTTCCACCTTCCGCTGTACGTGTTTTGTTGGCAGTTTCTGCTAAAGAACTTGAGAAATATGCAGATCAGATAGAACTCATTCATAGCGGGTCTGCCGCAATGCCTGAAACAGATAAAGAAACGCTCATTCGTATTTTCCCAAATTCGAGATTGGTTTTTTCTTACGGATCCTCTGAGGCCGGATGTTCCTGTTCTTACAATTATGCGAAATATCCCGGTTTAGTTAACTGCGTTGGAGTACAGAATCCACATGCACGAGTTTTTATTGTTGATGATGATCGTAAAGAAATTAATTCGTCTAAAGATAATCTCGGGCTGATTGCTATTTCAGGCGATAATCTTATGGAAGGATATTATGACGCTCCGGAATTGACGTCGGAAACTTTGAAAGACGGTGTTGTTTACACAAACGATATTGGATACATTGATGAAAATGGTTTTATTTTTATGCTGGCCAGAAGGGGCGATGTTATTAACGTCGGGGGCCTGAAAATAGCTCCAATAGAAGTGGAAAACGTCGTAATGCGATATCCGGGAGTTGTTGAGTGTGCATGCTTTGGAATTCCGGATAAGATAAATGGACTTGTACCAAAATTGAACGTTGTTTGTGACCCGAATCAGCCAATCGATATGGTTTTATTTCGTTCATACTTGCAAAAGCATCTTGAATTCTTTAAGGTTCCTAAGGCTATTGATTTTGTTGACGAATTGCCCAAGACGGCTAACGGTAAATTAGACAGAAAGAATCTTAAGTAATATACAATCAATGGACTCAATTTATTGCAGAGAAAGTATAATTTGATATTTTTCTTTATTGTTTATCTATAGGAAACAATAAAGAAAATGGGAATAGGAGTTTGTTTATGCCCATTGATATTCTTTCACTTATAATTTTTGCGGTTTGTGTAGTTCTGTTTGTATGGGACAAACTTCCTATGGCGACTACAGCTATTCTTGGTTGTGTTGCCATGGTTGTTTTTGGCGTATGCGACTTTAAAACGGCTTTCGGACAATTTGCGTCGACTACTGTAATTTTGACAATGGGCGTCATGGTTATTGGCGCGGCAATATCTGAAACAGGATTGGCAGTTGTCATAGGAAATTGGATTGTTAAAGTTTCAAAAGGCTCAGAAACTAAACTGATTATTGGTACATATCTTGTTTCTGCGGCAATGTCTGCATTCCTTACAAATTCCGCTGTATTAGCCATTTTTATCCCAATCGTAATGGGAGTTTCAAAGGTCAGTCAACAAATTAAAGCAAAGAATATTATTATGCCTATCGCCATTGCATGCGTACTTGGCGGTGCATCGACTCTGGTTGGTTCAACACAACAATTGACTGCGCAGGGACTATTGGAAGATGCAGGACTTCGACTGTTTAAAACATTTGATTTTACTCCGGTCGGCTGTATAATTGTTCTTGTTGGACTTGTGTATTGTTTGACGATTGGCCGAAGTATTGGACGAAAAATATGGAATGATAAGAATCGTTTAGACAGTTTAGAAGAAAGCGATTTTGCTGAGCCTGAAAAATTAAATAATTATAAAAAATGGAAAATCATTTTGATGGCATGCATTTTCATGGCGACAGTTATATTATATATTACTGAATGGGTACCGATTGCTATTACAAGTACCGGTGCGGCTTTGCTTTGTATTATAACCGGGTGCATTACGCAGAAAAAGGCAGTTCAGTCAATTAACTGGAATATTGTGGGAAGACTGGCGGGTTGTCTTGGAATTGCAAAGGCTCTTGATGCCGGTGGCGGAACATCACTGATCTCACAGGTGTTTAAGAATATTGTTGGAACATCTATTAGTCCCTATTTATTATTTTGTATTCTGGTTTTAATGGCATTTGTTCTCAGTGAGCTTACTGTTGGTTCTACGGGAATATTAATTGCTCTTCCTATTATTATAGCGATAGGACCTGAGATGGGACTTAATATTTATACTTTTTCTTTGGGAATAACACTTGCTGCAGGTTGTGCACTTGCAACTCCGCTTGCAAGCTCTACACTTGGCATGTCAATGGCGGCTGGATATAAATTTAATGATTATTTTAAGCACAATATTTTGCTTGATATTATAAGTTATTTAATTATAATTATTATGATCCCTGCAATATATGGATTGACGGTATGAAGTTAGTATATTGACTAAGTAGAGATTTTAGGTCCAATGTTAACAGTTTAGGAAATCCATAAAATGCATAAATAAAATATGATTACAAGCGATGGCTAAACAGCTGTCGCTTTTTTGTATTATGGGTAATATATGAAAACATATGTAAAATACAATTACGAAACCTTTAAAAAATTCTGTTCACATAAGCACCGCGTATAATAACTTTAATTTTGTTATTTGGCTGTTGATAAAAAACCAAAAACAAATTTAAAGTTCTCTGATTCTGCTTGAAATCTTATATTTAATAGGTGAGATGAATTAAAATATTTTTAATTTATAGATTTTTATACCATAATATGTAAAACATTAATTTTTATTACAACGGTATTGTCACTAAAAAAACGTGAATAAGAATGAGTTGGAGAGTACTGTCATAACATATTTTGATATAATATAACAAAATATCAAATCAAATAACATTTTTCGGTATAATAATTCTCGGGGAGTTATTATGGTAAGAATAAATTTATCGACACTCTTAGGTAAACGGCGAATGTCACAAGCAGAGTTATCTCGTAGAACAGGTATAAGACCATCCACAATTAATGATATTTACAATGAGTTATGTGAAAGAATAAATCTTGAACATTTAGATCGTATATGTGAGGTTCTTGATTGTGATGTAGCCGATTTACTTGAATACGAACCTAACAAGATTAAAAAGACAGGTAAATATTTAATAGTAGATAACAGAAAGACATTACCTAAAAAGTAAGTTTTATAACGGTTGTTAATTATATTACAGATCACGACCAAACAAATTCGGCTAAATCGGTTACGGCGAAGTATGAGTTTTTATTTGAATTACAATATTTTGATGATTGTCTACAAAACTTATTTAAGCAAATAAGAACAAAGCGGTGAATGACATTTTGAATAAAATATATAGAGGATATGAAAAGAATAGTGTATTATACAAGATAGCGTTTGTGTTATTTTGTTTTTCAATTTATTTTATTTGGGCTTGTGTACAACCGTTTAATTCTTGTCCGGACGAAAGTATGAGATATGTAATTCCTAAATATATATATAATAACTTTTCATTGCCGAACGCAAATGATATATCCATAATTAATTCGCATTATGGTTTTTCCTATGCCAACCAGCCCATGTTGCCATATATAATTTCTGCAATGTTTATGAAGTTTGTATCTATATTTACCGCTTCTGATTATGCATTAATTATTGCTGCGAGAATGACAAGTGTTTTGGCAGGATTAGGGTATGTCATAGTATTAATTAATATTTCAGAAATTGCTTTAAAAAAAATAAGCTCAAAGTGGATATTCATTGTACTATGCTCAATGTGGCCTCAAGTAGCCTTTATATTTACATATGTTAATTGTGATGGTTTGGCTATGTTTTCAGCAGCAATGGTTATTTATTCATGGATACATATTTATAATAAAGGAATAAACAAAACCGGAAGCATAATAATGGCTATAGGTTTATCTATCGGATTATTAACCTATCTTAATACGTATATATTTGCTCCTATTTCGTTTTTATTTTATATTTATGCTTATTTTTTACAGAATAAGAATGATAGAGATATTAAATATTTTTTTAAATGCGGTTTTTTAATTATAGGTTTGATTTTACTTTTTACGGGTTGGCATTTTATAAGAAATATTGTTTTATATGACGGTAACTTTTTTGCGCAAGGTGTAAATAATTATGGTGAATTGTATGGTGAGGGTAATTTTAAACCTTCTGTAAGATCGGCAAAAGCAAAAGAGATGTTATCAACATTATCAGGTATTAGGAGTTGGGTTAACAGTACAGCAATTAGTTTTATAGGTGAGTTTGGTTATATGTCAATACCATTACATAAAGTAATGTATGGTATTTATGCAGCGGAGATTATTTTTGGGTTAGGTTCCTGTGGTATTTGTGTAATAAAAAAGAAATTTAAAATATTTAGGATACAATACCTATTATTTTATATTTTTGCTTTAACAATTATTATGGTTATTACCATGTCGTTTATGTATTCATTTAGTGATTATCAGCCTCAAGGGCGATATATTCTCCCAGCACTTATTCCAATATGTTATTTTATAACTGTAGGTTTTAAAAAGTTTTTTGACATAGTACCAAAAAAATTTAGATACCTATTGCAAATTGTTTTAATATTAGTTAATATATTTATGTTAATAGATAGTTTACTAATAATTATGAAAACATATATTTGGTAAATTATATTTATTATATAATTTTCAAAATATATAGCTTATATCATAAGTAAACAGCCAAAGGATAGTATCCTTTGGCTTTATTTTTATATTCATATAAATTTATTATCTATTCATTTTATTTATAGTCTTTGCAGATAAACACAAAAATGTAAGAATTAATTTTTGGGATGAAAAATCATTATAAAATGAAATGCTGAAAAAATAATACTGTAGGTTTGTCAATGATGTGTTACAAAATTAGAAAACTTGGCCGGTTGATAAAAAAGCATTGATATAATCGGCAGGAGAGTTCCAATTTAAAGGACGAATAGGAAATTTATTGTATTCTCT
>CANQDR010000049.1 GCA_947593615.1 uncultured Clostridia bacterium | reverse complement strand
TGCTGCCTCCCGTAGGAGTCTGGGCCGTGTCTCAGTCCCAATGTGGCCGTTCAACCTCTCAGTCCGGCTACCGATCGCGGTCTTGGTGAGCCGTTACCTCACCAACTAACTAATCGGACGCGAGTCCATCTCTAAGCGATAAATCTTTGATATACTGACCATGCGATCTGTATATTTCATGCGGTATTAGCAATCTTTTCAGATTGTTATCCCCCTCTTAGAGGCAGGTTACTCACGCGTTACTCACCCGTCCGCCACTAAACTTACACAAATTCATTCCGAAGAATTCTTTCGAATAAGTTCCGTTCGACTTGCATGTGTTAGGCACGCCGCCAGCGTTCGTCCTGAGCCAGGATCAAACTCTCTAAAATCTGTATCTAAACACCTTTCGGCGTCCAAATCAATTTCAGAGCTTAATCGCTCATTCCGAATACTAACGTATCCGTGAATTTCTTGATGTATTTTTTAAGTGTACATCTCACTGTAATCCTTTGAGCTTTCCTCAAAGTCATTACGGGTTTCTTTTTATTCTCGTTGTTTAATTTTCAAGGTCCTACGCGCTTTTTCAAGACTTTTGCTTTGGTTTTCCAAAGCCTTTATCTCAGCAGCGCAAGAGCTATTATACATCAGCCTTTCCTTTTTGTCAACACTTTTTTGAACTTTTTTTTATTCTTTTTTGACGATTTTGATATGCTCCCGTTTCTGTATGCTGCGACCACTACTTTTCCTTGTTTTGCTTTATCTTTTATCGTTTTTATATCTCTCTGCTTTCTTTTTGCGCTTATTTCGAAAAATTCAATTTGTTTTAATAAAAATATCTTGACAACCAACGCTGCCATATATATAATATAGTATAATAACTTAACAATTAAATCCCCTTAAAAACTGTGACGGGAATAAGATGTAGATTTCTCTGGCAAAGAGAGTTGACGGTTGGTGTAAGTCAATGCAGAGAGTTACATGAATAGCTCATCCCCGAGTTTTTCGTGTGAAAAATATATTATATATGTAATGCGGAACGCCTGACAGCGTTATCAGTCAGGACTTTGTTGGAAGTCTGTAAGGGATACATAGTGATATGTATCTGAAAATGGGTGGTACCACGATTTTATTCGTCCCTTTTTTAGGGGCGATTTTTTTGTGTGAATTAAACAGGAGGTTATATACTATGAAACCGTCATATGAAAAGTACATTCCTTTCAAGCAAATTGACATTCCCGACAGGACATGGCCTGATAAGACCATAACAAAAGCTCCGATATGGTGCAGCGTTGACCTTCGTGACGGTAATCAGGCGCTTGTTGACCCGATGAATTTGGAAGAAAAGCTTGAGTTTTTCCATGCATTGTGTGATATGGGATTTAAGGAAATCGAAATCGGTTTTCCGAGCGCATCTGAAACCGAATATGAAATCTGCCGTGAGCTTATTGAAAAAAATCATATTCCTGATGACGTTACTATTCAGGTTCTTGTTCAGGCTCGTGAACATCTCATTCGCAAAACATTTGAAGCTGTAAAAGGAGCAAAAAATGTAATCATACACTTTTACAATTCAACCTCTACTCTCCAGCGTAAAGTAGTTTTTAAGACAGATATGGAGGGTGTAACAAAAATCGCAGTAGAAGGTGCAAAGCTTATTAAACAGCTTACCGACGAATATACAGGCGATACAAATATCCGATTTGAGTATTCTCCTGAAAGTTTCAGCGGAACCGAAATGGATAACGCTGTTGACATCTGTGACAAAGTTATGGAGGCTCTCGGCTCGACAAAGGAAAATCCTGTTATCCTTAATCTTCCAAATACTGTTGAAATGTGTACTCCAAACACATATGCAGACCAGATTGAATATTTTATACGGCATCTTAAAAACAGAGAAGCCGCAATCATCAGTGTACATCCGCATAACGACAGAGGCTGCGGCGTTGCAGCAGGAGAGCTTTCATTGCTTGCAGGTGCAGAGAGAGTTGAGGGAACTTTGTTCGGCAACGGAGAACGTACAGGCAATATGGATATTGTCACAATGGGTCTTAATATGTTTACACAGGGTGTTGACCCGAAGCTTGACTTCTCAGATCTTCCAAAGCTCCGCGATATTTATGAACGCTGTACAAATATGAAAATAGACCCTCGTCATCCGTACATCGGAGAACTTGTATTCACAGCGTTCTCGGGCTCTCATCAAGACGCAATTAACAAAGGTAATATATATATGAAAGAAAGCGGAACAGATATGTGGGAAATTCCATATCTTCCGATAGATCCTGCTGATGTAGGCAGAGAATACGAACCTATTATAAGGATAAATTCGCAGTCAGGCAAAGGCGGCGCCGCCTTTGTGATGAGCAACAACTTCGGATACGATTTACCCAAAAAAATGCACCCCGAATTTTCCAAGCTGGTGCAGGCGAAATGTGAGGAGCTTGAACGTGAACTTATTCCGAAGGAGCTTTTTGAAGTATTTGAGAAGAATTATCTCAATCATCCTATGAAATACAAACTTTCAAGCAGAAAAATTTATGAAGAAAGTGAAAAAGGAAAAGATTACGTGCACTTCAAAGGAAGAATGATAATTGACGACAAGGATGAGGTTCTTCTCATAGGTGTAGGGAACGGTCCTATTGACGCATTTTTCAATGCATTAAAATCCGTAGGTATTAATAAATATGAGTTTATATCCTACAGTCAGCATGCCATTTCACAAGGTTCCGACTCAAAGGCCGTATCATATATTGAGCTTAGAAAGCCGGATGGCAAACACATTTTCGGAATAGGAATTGATTCCAATGTAAATGTTTCATCGGTTCTCGGAGTTTTGAACGCAATAAACAGAGCTGAAGCATAATCACAGGCCCGTACTTTTTATAGTAAAAGTACGGGCTTAAGTTTATTAATTAATTATTTACTTTTTGTATTATTGAGAGCACACGACTGTTGTCATGTGCTCCCAATAAATTTGAGAAGTTGTTTTGATTTTTTAATTATCGTTTATTTTTTGATAATTAATTAATACTTCTTTAATTGTTGAATTTCGGATAATTATTTCATACTATTTTCGTATGATTCGATCATCTTTTTAACCATCTGTCCGCCTACAGAACCTGCTTCACGAGATGTGAGATCGCCGTTATATCCTTGCTTAAGGTTCACGCCTACTTCGTTTGCGCATTCCATCTTGAAACGTTCCATGGCTTCTTTAGCCTGCGGTACGTTAAGCTGATTGTTATTGCTTGACATGATTGTTTTTCTCCTTTTTTCAAAACTTTTAAATCAAATTTATAATTAAGCGGCTTTCGACTTCTCGTTTTATCGCCGCAATAGTATTGTATGTTTTAAAAATCATTTTATATATTGTAATTTTTTCAATTTTTTCATCAAAAATAATCCATACATTCAGCACGCCATGTCGTATTACTATTAAGTTTATTGTTTTTTATATTGCATTAATTCAATAATTATTTTATATTGATTTATCTGAAAAATACTCTGTTGACAAGCACCAAGCATTGAATTATAATATAATTGTATTAATTCAAATATACAATAGTGGTGTGGGTATGAAACATAAAAATAAAAACTTTTTAATGTATCTGATTAACTATATTTCTCTTATAGTATTATATACACTAAAATTATTCTGCCAATTACCGTGGGACTGTCTTTTTTTAATTCTTCTGTGTTTTGGCATAATAATGAATATTTTAAATTATTATATTTTGAATAAGTGGTATCACGTTTTTGCTTGTTCTCTGGTGCATGCTGTGCTTCCTGCTGTTGGAGCAGTTGTAAATTTTATTTACTATGAATCAGGTGATGTCAGAGATTCAATTAGTATTTTGATTATAATTGTTGCCGGTTCATTTATCTCGTCTGTTTTTGTCACACTGTCATCCATAATAACTTTGTATAAGCTCAGCAAGACCGCAAACAAACAAGCATACAACAAACCTGTAAAATATTCTCTATTTGCAGGCATAACTCTTTTAAATTTAGTACCAAGTCTGCATTATTGTTTATTACCAGACTTTTGGCAAAATAATACCTCAATTGTCATTATTCCAATTTTAATCGGAGCGATAATAATAAACAATATCTTTTTTAGAAACTGGTACACCTATTTAGCAAGCAGTTTATCATTTCCCTTATTAAACTTCTTAATCATAATTTTGAATAATTATTTCAGCACTGCGGCAGGCGAAACATCTGTTCCTTTTTCAGAAATCTCCCAATATTCAGGCTTACTAAGTTTATTCTCAGTATATAAATATATATTTTTTATTTTTATTTATTTAATTATAATTCTTATATTATCAATTTCAAAATATACAAAGGCAAATTTACATAATAAAAAATGATTTACTTCTATTGTATAATTTTTTAAATATAAAAACGACTTAATGCCACGCACAATTCAAACCGATAGGTTCGCAAATTTGAAGTTTTCTTTGCCCGAGCATCTCAAAGTAATTTCTTATACAGTAAAAAAATTGTTTCCAATAAAAAGGAATCAGTTTGTAGCTTAAAGTTTGATTTTTTCTGAAATATTTTCATTTTTATACTGTTTTCTTTACGTCGAAACCTTCGCAGGTTCGAGATGATACTGAACACTTCTTTTTCCGTTATTATTATGTACTAAAAATAAAAATGGTGGGAACAACAGGGCTCGACCAAATGCTTTCGCATTTGATGGCTCGGTTACCCAATGCTTCGCATTCGGTACCAACCTCGCCGCTTCCGACTAAAAACAGTCCGCCGGACTGTTTTCTTTACGTCGAAACCTTCGCAGGTTCGAGATGATACTGAACACTTCTTTTTCTGTTATTATTATGTACTAAAAATAAAAATGGTGGGAACAACAGGGCTCGACCAAATGCTTTCGCATTTGATGGCTCGGTTACCCAATGCTTCGCATTCGGTACCAACCTCGCCGCTTCCGACTAAAAACAGTCCGCCGGACTGTTTTCTTTACGTCGAAACCTTCGCAGGTTCGAGATGATACTGAACACTTCTTTTTCTGTTATTATTATGTACTAAAAATAAAAATGGTGGGAACAACAGGGCTCGAACCTGTGACCCTCTGCTTGTAAGGCAGATGCTCTCCCAGCTGAGCTATGCTCCCACATTTTTGAAAAGAAAAAGCACTTCATTTTGAAGTGCTTTTCTATGGAGGCGACACCCAGAATCGAACTGGGGAATCAGAGTTTTGCAGACTCGTGCCTTACCGCTTGGCTATGTCGCCATAAAATTTTACACTGATATTATATGCAGTTTTATTGGAAAAAATTACATCCATTCGCAAAACATAAAAATTGCACTTGACAAAAACCATAACGCTAAATCAAGTGCATTTGTGGAGCGGATGACGGGGCTCGAACCCGCTACCTCCACCTTGGCAAGGTGGCGCTCTACCAGATGAGCTACATCCGCATTTAATTGGTGCCTCCGGACGGAATCGAACCATCGACACGGGGATTTTCAGTCCCCTGCTCTACCGACTGAGCTACAGAGGCAAAAATGGCGACCCGGAACGGGTTCGAACCGTCGACCTCTAGCGTGACAGGCTAGCGTTCTAACCAACTGAACTACCGGGCCAAGTGTGGTGGGAACAACAGGGCTCGAACCTGTGACCCTCTGCTTGTAAGGCAGATGCTCTCCCAGCTGAGCTATGCTCCCACATGCCTTTGTCGCTTCGTATCGGTTGCTGTATCTCTCAGCGACGTTAACTATAATACAACATCTGAGACTAAATGTCAACACTTTTTTGAAAAAATTTTGAATTTTTTTCAGATATAAAACTCTGAGATATACCATTGTCTTTTAAGAATTTTTCTCTTGAATTAACTTTTCAAGATCATCTTTTGTAAATACATACCTTTTGTTGCAAAAATTGCACGTTGCTTCAGCTATACCATTTTCGTCAGCCATAGAACGAATATCATCATCGCTCATAGTGCAAAAATATCTTTCGAGCTTTTCCTTAGAACAAGTACACACGTAATTCACAGGATACTCGTCAAGCACCTCAACCTCAAATCCCTCAAGAGCGGTTTTGCATATGTCAAGTATGCTCATTCCTTTTGCAAGCATTGTTGTTACCGGGTCAAGCTTTTCAATGTTCTTTTCAAGCTTTTCGATTGTTTCGTCATCAGCGCCGGGCAAAAGCTGAATCAGCAGTCCGCCTGCAAGCATAACTTCTCCGTCCTCTTTATTTATGAGAACGCCGAGTGCGCATACTGTAGGAGTTTGCTCGCTCGTAGCAAAATAGTTTGTAATATCCTCTGCAATTTCACCGCTCACAAGCTCGACCTGCCCGATATATGGCTCTCCCGAACCGTAATCGCGCATAACATTAAGCACACCATTTTTGCCTACTGCCTTTGACACATTTATTTTGCCGTTTTTGTAATACTCGGTAGCGCAATTGCTGTCGCCTACATAACCCTTTACGTTTCCTCTGCTGTCGCCCACAGTTATAACAGGGCCAAGCGGACCGTCGCCCATTACTCTGAGGTTGATTGTCGCGTCCTTCTGTTTGAGCATTGCACCCATAATTGAAGTTGCGCATAAAAGTCTGCCGAGAGCCGCTGTTGCACTTCTTGACAGGTGGTGAAGCTTTTTAGCTGTAAATACTATATCTGAAGCGTCAATTGCCGATGCCATTATTGCACCGTCGCTTGTAATACAACGAATTATTTTATCCATATATATGAAAATTCCTTTCAGTTTTTCTTATTTCGGGAGTTTTTCATTCTTGCTACATAAATTACTCTTTGCTCGGTTTCACTCGGCTCGTCAAAAGACAGGTCGCCGTATACAGCCTCTGTTTCAAATCCGGCATTTTTCAGCATCTCTCTTATCTTAGCGTCAGAATATGCCCTCTCGCAAAAGCTCTCGCTTGAACGGTAATATACGCCGTTTTCCTCTTCAAAAAAGTCAAGACTGATTTTTACTACATCATTTTTCTCAAGGCTGTTCTGCCATACGCAGAAAACCTTTTCATTTTCGAAAACAAATGTATTGTCGGCAAGCACGTTTTGGTGTTTATAAATAGTATTGACATCAAACATAAAAATGCCGTCATTATCCATAAATAATCCCACTCTGTCAAACGTCTTTTCTACGTCATTTATATCGGTCAGATGATTTATGCTGTCAAGCGTACAGACACAGGTATTGATTGTACCGTATAGATTAAGATTCTGCATTTTTTGCTTTAAATAAAGAATATCAAGTCCGTCCTCAGCAGATTTCTGCATAGCCTCGCTGAGCATTTCTCCGCTTGCGTCAACTCCGTAAACGTCAACTCCGTTTAGCGCAAGCTGTCTTGTCATACTGCCTGTACCGCAGGCTAAGTCAAGCGTTATGCCCATATCATGTTTATGACGTTTCATAAGCTCCAGAATATAGCCGCACCGTTCTTTATAGTTGGCGTCCTCCATAAGTCCGTCATAAAACTTGGCAAAAGAAACATAGCTTGCCATTATTTTTTATCCTCTTTAAGAAGTTTGTCGAGCACAAGGGTATATCCGTATGTATCATTATCAAAAAGCGCGCGCTTTACACGGCTGATAGTAGCTGTTGACGCGCCCGTTTCCTTGACAATCTCGGTATAAACCTTTTTTTCGGTAAGCATTTTTGCAACAACAAGTCTTTGTGACATTGCTTTAAGCTCTGCGCTTGTACACAAATCCTCAAAAAAGCGGTAACAGTCCTCTTCATTCTCAAGAGAAAGAATCGCTTTAAACAAAAAATCAGTTGATTCGTTTTTTAATTTTGAATTCAAAACCAATGCCTCCTTATAAAAATTATAATACGGTTTTATACACTAAAATTTTAACACACAAAAGCGTAAAAGTAAATGTTTTATTTTTGATTTTCATTCACAAAATTTATATTTATAGAAAAAACAAATTACAATACAGCCCCGAATACAGATGTTCGGGGCTTAAATCAGATATTTTTCTTTATTGTGTCAAGAGCGCCTTTTTCAATTCGGCTGACCTGTGCCTGAGAAATTCCTATTTCGCTTGCAACCTCCATCTGGGTTTTTCCTCTGAAAAATCTGAGCGATAATATACGCTTCTCTCTGTCAGACAAATTTGCAATTGCCTCTTTAACGGCTATTTCTTCGAGCCATGTTGAGTCATCATTGTTATCGCCTATTTGATCCATTACGTATATTGTATCGTTTCCGTCGGAAAACACAGGTTCATACAAAGAAACAGGTTCTACAATTGCCTCAAGCGCAAGTACAACGGTTTCTTTTGGCACTTCCATTATTTTTGCAATTTCCTCCACGGTAGGTTCACGGTCATTTTTATTTGTCAGCTGTTCTTTAATCTGCATTGCCCGATACGCTGTATCACGCATTGATCGCGACACCCTAACCGAATTATTATCGCGCAGATACCTCCTTATCTCTCCTATTATCATGGGTACGCCGTATGTGCTGAAACGCACGTCAAGGCTTGCGTCAAAATTATCTATTGCCTTTATAAGGCCGATTACCCCCACCTGAAATAAATCATCAGGATTTTCTCCTCTGTTTGTAAAACGCTGAATTACCGAAAGAACAAGCCGCAAATTACCTTTAATCATTTTATCTCTTGCCTTTTTTCTCTCATCTTCCGTACCGTTCTTAATAATATTTAAAAGCTCTCTTTTTTCGCTCTCTTTAAGTAATTTTAGCTGTGACGTATTCACGCCGCATATTTCAACTTTTCCGTACTGCAAATTATAACCCCCCGAGCAAATTACTTTAAATAAAGTATTGCCCGAAGGAAAATAATTATACTGAATTGATACTGAATTAAAAAACAAACCTCTCTGAATTAACAGAGAGGTTTAATTTAACTGTTATTTTTATCAATAGGGAAAGATAATTGCATTAAACAAAATTACTGAGCATACCCCGCATACAAATCCGAGAAGCATTCCGACTATGACGTCGGTCAAATAATGAACTCTGAGGTAAATCCTTGAAAATCCGATTAATGAAGCAAGAAGCAATATGGGCAAAAACACAGACAGTCTGCATCTGAGAAGCGCAACACCCACCACCGCAAACGAAGCGGTTGTATGTCCCGACGGAAACGAGTAAAATTTAGGTCGGTTAATGAGCTGTTCGTCATCTCCAAGATGATGGCACGGACGAGTGCGTTTTACAATATGCTTTAAAATAATTTCTCCCATAAGATGTGCAAGAGCCAGACCGAAAACAATATTCAGACCGGTAAGCCGCCACTCCGGGCGCACAAGGAACGGAACACATATAGCCCACCATATCAAACCGAGATTTCCTGCCCGTGAGGCAGTAATCATTATTCTATTGAGTGCAGGTTTATGAATTCTGCCAATATTTTCAAGAACTCTGTTATCAATGTTCTTAATTCTGCCAAACATAAACATCACTCCCGTTACTTTATTTCAATGATTATCGCATTTATAATCTAATTATAACACACGGGATTTAATTTGAACAGAGCTTTTTTTAAATTTTATCTGTTTTTTATATTTACAAGATGTGCTATTGACGGAATACTTGCACCTTGACCGCTTGATGTGGGACTCATTAATGCTCCTGTTGCCATAAACAAAATATTATTCAGCTTTCCGCTGTTTACATCATTTAAGATTTTTGAGCAAAGCACAGAGGCGGAGCAGCCGCAGCCTGAGCCTCCCGCGTGAACGTCCTGCTTTTCCCTGTCGAAAATCATCAGTCCGCAGTCATTATGTCTGCTTTTGATGTCAATGTTATCAAGTAAAAGCAAATCATAAAGCGATTTGCTTCCAACCTCGCCCAAATCTCCTGTCAGTATCAAATCATATTCTTCGGGCGAAGTGTTGGTATCTTCAAAATAATGTTTTAAAGTCTGAGCCGCCGCAGGAGCCATTGCCGCACCCATATTGTTTGCGTCCTTAATACCCATATCTACAATTTTTCCTACAGTTGCACGCGCAACACACGGCCCTTTTTTAGCTTTTTTTAAAACACAGCTTCCTGCTCCGGTTACTGTCCACTGAGCAGTAGGCGTGCGGACTCCGCCGTATTCCATAGGAAATCTGTACTGTCTTTCAGCCGAGCAGAAATGCGATGATGTAACGCACATTGAAGTGTTTGCGGCTCCGCTCTCAACAAAAACAGCCGCCATTATAAGCCCCTGAGCCATTGTTGAACATGCCCCGTATTGTCCCAAATATGGAATTTCAAAATTAAGCAGTCCGTAGCTTGAGCTTATACACTGGTTGAGCAAGTCGCCTGCAAAAATACAATCCACTTCTTCATTTGATACATCTGACTTTCTTAGAGCCTCTGAAACTGCCTCAGCTTGAAACTGGCTTTCCGCCTGCTCGTAGGTGTCACGACCGTCATAGCTGTCGTAAATCAGCTTGTCAAACTCTTTGCCCAGAGGACCCTCAGACTCCATTTTTCCCGCTACTGAAGCATATCCTATTATTGACGGCATTTCTTCAAATCCAATTGTATGGCCGCCTATTCTTCTAATCATAAAAAAACTCCCTTCCGCTTTTATTATCTGCGAAAGGGAGCATTTAATTTAAGTCAAGTTTTGGCACAAAACATTAAGTAAGATACGAAATACTTCTAACCGCTCAAACATTCATAAAAATGAATCTATGACAGAAATTTATTGTGTTTCAGATTCAAAAGCATCAGTCGGCTCGTTGGTAGGTTCATCTGTTTGAACAGGAGGCTGAGTAGGTTTCTGAGTAGGCTTTTGAGTCGGTTTTGGAGTTGGCGTTTGCTGTTGTGAACTGCTTGACGGTTTGCTGTTTGATGACGTCACCGTGCTTGATGAAATGTTCGGCGAATTTTCGGAGGAATCATTATTTGATGAACTGTTTTCAGGCTTTGTAGTTTCCGTAACATCATCAACATCATCATAAGAAGCGTTGCTGTCGCTGCCGGCATCAATGAAAATATATCCGTTATCGTTATCATATGAAGAAGAACCGAGAGATTCACGGTCAACCTCACTGCCGTTCTTGTAATATATCCTCCATGCTTTTACGGTATAGCTGTCACCGTCGCGGCTTACAAGCTCGTTATATGTTTTGATAATATCATATGACGGAGATTTATAGCCCCAGATTGAAACATAAAGAGTAGAGTCAACAAGCTTGCATTCCATAAACATCTGATAATCGGTAGGATTTGAAAGCTTTAAATCAAGGCGCGGATAATCAATCGTTGCATCAAGTCCCGTAGGAACATATGCTGACGCCCACTTGTGATTATATCGCTCTTCAACGTCCATATTTGCTCTGACAGCAGCATTGTATATCGTTGAGCTTGACTGGCAAATTCCTCCGCCTATGCCGTCGACAAGCTTTCCCTCAGAGATAACGTGGGCCGGTTTATAACCTTTTGATTCAAGGTTTGAGTCGCCCGTGCACTCATTAAATGACCACGTCGCACCCGGTTCAATAACAGAACCGTTGCATGCCTCAAGTGAAACTTTCATATTTGATGTTCCGTTTGCGGTATTGTAGGAAACAGTTTGATAAGTAACAAGCTTTTTGATGTTATTTTTAACGTCATCAACTTTTATTTTTGCCTCAACTGTTTCAACCTTTGCAATAATTCTGTATTCATTAGTACCGCTCTGAATTACTTCTGTAAGCTGATTGTTAAGATCCTCCGAATCAATTTTACAGCCCTGCTGAGCTTCGGCATACTCAAAACGGTTTTCTGAATACGGGGTAAATTTGGAAACGCGTGCATTCACTGCGTCCTTATTTGTTTTCTTTTCAATTACCTTTGTATTTTTCAAAATAGAATCGGGAGTAACGGAGGCAGTTATTTCATATGTTTTTGAATCCGTTGTTTTTTCGGCAGACGGGTCTGTTGCTTCAGTCTTTATACTGCTTAGTACGGCATCAATATCATATGTATATTCAAAATCCGATTCCGTAAGCGTTGTTATATCTCCGTTTGCGTCAACCGAAATATTAAGCGGCTTTATAAAACTTTCTGCATTGGACTCAAGCAGTTTTTTAGCCTGTTCCATCGTCTTGCCGGAAATGGAAATTCCCGACACCACCGTACCCTCATCAAAAGTAAATTCCACTGCTTTGCCCCCGGGAGTAAGCACATTGTTCTGAAACAGACAAAATCCTGCTACTCCCAATGCAACAACAACTGCCGCTGCGACAGAAGATATTATAATAATTTTTTTCTTTCCGTTTTTATTATTATCACTTTTTTTGTTATTATAGGTTTTTTCTCCGCTGTCTGAAAACCTGTTATTTTTTTTACTGTATTTTCTTTTCGTTTTAACAGGCTCTTCGGCATTTACTTTTGAAATATCAACTAATTCTTCGTCGACGACAATTATATCATCATAAAAATCTTTATTCAAAAAATTTCACCCCAGAATTTATAAAAAAATGGTTGTGTATAAATAATAAAGTAAATTAAATTATAATATACTGTCAGATACATTGTACTATAAACTTTGCAAAAAATAAAGTATTAAAACAGAGATTTTCAAAAAATTTTTTTATAATATTAAGTTGTTCTGCACAATAAAAGAGGATTTTAATTTACCTTAAAAAAACAATTATGAAATAAAATATGTAGGATTACAATAGATGTGTTACAAAAAAATGAGAGTGAACCGTGGAATTGAGGAAAACTGCAAGCAGT
>CANQDR010000048.1 GCA_947593615.1 uncultured Clostridia bacterium | reverse complement strand
CCTGCCGACTATATCAATGCTTTTTTATCAACTGGCCAAGTTTTCTAATTTTGTAACACATCATTGACAAACCTACAATTTGTTAGTTTTATTTACTGAAACAATATTAAATGATTAAAAATAAGTGTCCCTCGGAGGGACACTTGTTTTTTATTTTATAGAAATGTAGCTTTATGTAAAAATATTATATAAATCAAAAAATATGTTGATTTTTATTGTTTATGTGATATAATATAATAAAATACGATAAAATATGATAAAATATATAATAATATTGGCTATAAAAACAATTTAATACTTATTTTATATGCAGATTAATATTGCTTATTAAAATTTATATAGGAGGTGTTTTATTGTAATGCTAATTCTTACTTAAAATTGGGATTAGTATATATTTTTATAATAATAGGCAGTATTTGATTAAACGATAAAAAATATTTTTCAAAAATGAGGTGTAATATGAAAAATTATAAAAAATCAATTAAAGTCGTATTTTCAATTTGTTTGGCTCTATGTATCTTGTCAAACTGTATGTTAATTGCTTACTCGAAAACAGAATCAACAAATTCAGAGAATACACAAATTATAGGGGATAAGCTCTATGATATTTTGAACAACAGCGCAGATAATGAAAAAATTCCTGTAAGCATATGGTATAAAGATATTGATCAGGTTAATGTGGATATTATGACAAAAGAAGAAACGGGTTATTCAATTGACTCTCTTTCTGTTAATATGGAGAATGATATTCAAAGTATTGATAATGCCGAGCAATTGAAAGACTATTTAAGTAAAACCGCCAATCAGAGAAAAATAGAGAAAACGAGAACGGATAAGTATATTAACAAGAGAAGAGAGCTGTCAAGAAAACAATATGTAAAAGCAGTTGACAAATTTTTAAATGAAGTATCAATTGCCGATGATGATATAATTTTTAAGAGCCAATATGCTCCAATGGTTATTGCAAATATGTCTGTTAATGACATTAAAAAAATTTCAGAAAATAATCTTGTTCAAAGTATAGACTATCATGAAGAACCTAAGTATGAGGAATGCACTAAAGAAAGTATTGCAAGCAATACCGGATATAATCAACTAGTTTCAGACTTTGGCCTTACAGGAGCAGGAATAAAAGTGGGAATTGTTGAAAACGGTTATCCCACAGTTGACCCTGAACTTGATTTAACTAAAATTCATAAAGTTGGAAATATAGGAACATCCGATCATGCGGCCAATACATCAAAAATACTTATGGGCTCAGAAAGTGGATTTGCTAAAAATATTGATTTATATTCTACGAATACTGTATACAGTAATATAGAAGCAATGTTGTCTAATGGAGTACAACTAATTAATGTTAGCTTAAGCTGGACACTCACAGAAGATAATACAACTGAAAGCTATGCTGAAAAAGAACAAGACAAATGGTTTAATCATATTGTTTCGTATCATAATGTAACGGTTGTTGCATCGGCCGGAAACGACGGTCAGGGTTCTGTAGATAATAATGGTAATGTTTACAGACGTGTTGCTTCTCCTGCAATGGCACATAATGTAATTGCAGTAGGAGCCTACGATGATAAGAATACAGCAGATAAAAGCGATGATGTTATTTATCCATACAGCAGCTACAAAAATTCAAATGGCTCAGTTCGCGGGCTTGAAAAACCTGATGTTGTTATGTCGGCAAATATAGGGGGAAACGGTACAAGCTCATCTGCACCGGTTTTAACTGCTATGCTTGCTCTTATGTTTGAATTGAAACCATCAGTTGCGGCTTTTCCACAAGCTGTTAAGGCGATTGTTTTGGCATCATGCAACAGAAAAATTGCATCCTACGAAAATGATAATGAATTGAATAGTGGTCTGACAGATAAGCAGGGTGCAGGTGCGCCTGACGTAATGTTGATGGCAGATATTCTGTGTCAGGGTACATATGGTATTGGAACAATTGAGGGAGATGAAACGGAAGATTCAATGCGTTTTGTACAACTCCCTTATGGTGCATCTAATATGAATGTAAGTCTTGCATGGTTAAAAGAAAACACAGGTGATTGTGCTGGAAATTTATATAGTAAAAGTAATGTTGATTTGGACTTGTCACTTTTAAGAGATAAAACTTTAATTAAGACATCTAATAATTCATATTCATCTACTGAGTTAATTACCTCCGCTTTAGCCGGAAGCGGCAATTATGAAATGAAAGTAAAAAAATATACTAATGATTATGATGAAACAGTAAGATATGGATATGCATATTGTTCTGATACATCCTACTCTAAAAAAGTTTCACAGGAAGGTATTTATTATTTAAAAGATTACCAGGGAAATTACTTGACTTTTGATAGCAATGACAACAGTTTAAAATTACAGCCGTTTACAGGAGAATTAAATCAGAAATGGTTATTTAAAAAATATAGAAAAGAACTTGGTGTTTATCCCTGTTCCGGAGATTCTGATAAAGGTATTGGAATAGGCTCTGCTTTAGGAGGAACACCAGTTAACGGCACTGTAATCAAGGACGATGTAATGGGAGTTAGTATTTATGGATTTGAAGAGAGCGGACGTCAGGACGGAAAAACATACTTTTATTCAAGAAGCAGTGGAAAATACTTTAGAGCAGGTGGCAGTTCACTTGTATTAGTTATGGGTTCTAATATTAATAATCTTCCTAAAAACGAACTATGGAATCTTGAAAAAGTCGGATATCATTTAGGCGATGTTAATTTGGACGGAAAAATTAGTTCAGATGATATATCAATGATTCAAAATTATTTGGCTCATTTTTTTACATTTAATAATGTTCAAAAATACTTGGCAGATTTTGACGAAGATGGATCGGTTACTATTAGTGACGTGACTGTAATGCAGATTAAATTTGGATTATGATTAATCTGTATAAAAAACAATACCTGTCCCTCCGAGGGACAGGTATTGAAAATAGGCACTTCTGGTTTTTAAGAAGTGCTAATCTGATAATAACAGCAAGTGTTCCTCCAAGGGACACTTGCTGTTATATATTACCGTTCATAATGAGACCACAGGCTGATTATTTTTATTTGTTTTGTTTCTTCGTAAACCTGATAAATAAGTCTGTGTTTAGAATTAATTCTGCGTGAGTAAGCTCCTTTTAAATCACCAACTAACTTTTCATATGTTGGAGGTATCTGATAAGGGTTTTCTTTTATAAGAGCTATTAGATTTTTGGCAGTTTTATCAAGATGAGCAGCTTTTAATTTTGGAATATCTTTTTGAGCAGTTTTTGTATATAAAATTTGATACACTTACCATTCTACCTCATCTTCTGAAACACACTCTGAAAGTGGAGTATTAAGACCGTCAACAATTTTTTCTTTCATTTCAGGAATAGAAGTAAGGTTAAGAGTTTCCATTAATCCTCTGTAATCTTCTTCACTGATAACTATTGCGTTGCCGTCCTTTGTGCTTATATTTACAGGTTCATTAAATTTTACGGTTTGCTCTAATACTTTATAAATATCTTTTCTGAAATTAGTAATGTTTGTATTATACATATAATCCACCTCAATAATATTATAGCGTACATATTTATGTACGTCAATATTATTTTCAAAATTTTTAAATATATTCAATTGTAAGTGTCCCTCCGAGGGACAGATAAAATTATTGTTTTAATAATTAATGTAATAATCACGTTTTAAATTGCAGTCTAAATAAGTTATATTTTCAGACCACATTCCGCTCTTTGCTTTTTCTGCCTCTATCTGGGCGTATGTGAATACATCTGCATATTTTGTATTTGGTTTATATTCCTTTGCAACCGCATATCCATTAACAACAAGGTCATAATTTACCATGTTATCATCAAGATATACATATGCAAGTAATCGTCCATAGGGGTCATATTTATCTTTATCATATTCAAGCGATATTTTTTTATTTGACAAAAGGCCCTTTGTATAATCAGAAGCAGTTTTGCCAAACTCACAATTTTTACTTTCATCAGAATGTACACTTTCCGGTGTATCTATTCCTATCAAACGAACTTTTGTGTTTTCACCGTCTAAGTCAATTATGATTGTGTCACCGTCAACTACTCTGACTACATCATTTTTAACTACATCGCTTGAAGGTGCTGTGATAGAGTTTGCAGATATATTTTCAAGGTGAATATCATCACAGCCCGTTATGATAAATATAATTATAATAATGGAAGTTAATAGTGTAAATAATTTTTTCATTTAAATATCTCCTCTATATTTTAAACAAGTGTCCCTCCGAGGGACACTTGTTTTATAAAATTCTTGAAAACAGCATTTTCAGTATAAGGGTTTAAAGTAATATATAAATAAAATAATTTTTTTAACTGTTTCTTTTTGTTATCATCTTTGCAATAAAAAATATCTGTTTCTAATATTTTTAGATTGTTAATATATTCATCACAATTATGTTTGTTTCTGGATGCACGGAAAGCCATAATATAAAAATTCTTATGAGAAATTCTTTGCGAACGTTTTATATTTGTTAGTTTCAATTCATCATATAAGAGCATATGTTTAATTTTTTGTAAATTGTTTTCTTGGTTTGTTTTGTTAATGTTACTTCAATTTTCATTATTATTCTCCTTTAAAAGCACAAGTGTCCCACAGAGGGACACTTGCTTAATACTAAAAAATATAATTTTAGGCTAATTACAGAGAAGCCTGTGCTGATCCATCTATGCAAAGACTACAAGTTGATTGTTCCGGAATATTCTCATGGCTTTTAAGTGTGTATAATAGAGCATATATAGGTTTATCTTTTTTAAAAATCAATATATCTCCCTTATATGTTCTATCAAAAGGAAGATTTACAGGGTCTTCAATTTCAACACTATTTACATTAAAGGTTGTTTTATTGTATTCAATATTGTTAATATCAATATCAAGCATTTTTTTGATGGCGTCAGTAATTGGTTTTTGAAATAAAAATATCATATTAAAAGTCCTTTCATGTTTACAAGTGTCCCTCGGAGGGACAGAAAAATTTATTTTTTCTCTGCTTTATGGGCTTTGTAGTATGTACGGAGTGGTACAGGTTAATTGGTTTTATGCAGATTTATTATTAAGATATTGTTTGCAAGTGTCCCTTGGAGGGACACTTGCTTAAAATTAGAATGGTAAATCCTCATCCAATGGCATTTCCTCAAAGTCATTGTGAGCTGACATTTGCGGTTGTGCAGCAGATGCAGACGAATTGGTGTTTGCATTATTATTTTTATCTCTGCGTTCACCAGTAAATGATACTGTATCGGCAACGACTTCCGTAATATAACGGTTAGTGCCGTCTTTTGCCTGATATGTACGGCTTTGCAGTTTACCTTCAAGAGCAATCAGACTGCCTTTTGTAAAATATCTGCAAACAAATTCGGCGGTGTTGTTCCAACAAACAATATCGAAAAAGTCTGCTTTGCGTTCTTCGCCGGGTTTAGCATAGTTTCGGTCAACAGCAATGCGGAAACTTGTTACGCTTTTTCCTGTGCTTGTTGTTTTGAGTTCGGGAGCAGCAACAAGTCTGCCCAATAATACGATTCTGTTTAACATTTTTAAAGTCTCCTTTGTATTGTAATTTTTATTTCAAGTGTCCCTCGGAGGGACACTTATTTATTGATAAAATTTATAGATTGTTGAACAAGCATTAATATAATCATTATCGACCTCTGAATATTTTGTTTCCTTTCCTTATCTTTACTTATATTATATCACGTAAACACGGGATAATCAATTGGTATATTGAACAAAGTAAATAGCATAATTTTGTACAATTTATCACTTGAACGCGAGATAAAAATAAATTATAATATACCATAAAAAAAGAAAGGATTTTTTATATGATTAAATATGATAAAATGTTAAATCTTTTTAAAGAAAGAAAAATTACTTCTTATACTATGAAAAAAAATAAAATTATCAGTCAATCGTCTTTTCAAAATATAAAAGAAGGCAAGACTATTGATACTGTAACATTAAATCACATTTGTAAATATTTAGATTGTCAGCCCGGAGATATACTTGAATACGTGCCGGATGAAGAATAAGTGTCCCTTCGAGGGACAGTCGTGATGTCAAACACCTGTTATTGACATACCCTATATAATAGGGTATAATATAAGTGGTGATAATGAAATGACAAGAGAATTTATAATGCTTCCTGAGTTTGATAAACAATGGACTTCTTTGGGCTTTTCTGACAATGAGCTAAAAGTATTGCAGGAAGAACTGACCGTGAATCCGTTGATTGGAAAGGTCATGCAGGGAACGGGTGGTTTAAGAAAACTAAGATTTGCTTTTGAAAATCGTGGTAAAAGCGGCAGTGCAAGAGTGTGTTATGTAGATTTTGCAGTTTATGAAAAAATATATTTAATTACCGCATATTCTAAAAATGAAAAGGATAATTTAAGTAAAGAGGAAAGAAATTCAATCAAAAGCTTATTGAAAACATTGGAAAAAACAATTTTATCATCTGAAAGGAGTAATGATAAATGAGTGTTTATAAAAGTATCATGCAGGGATTAAATGAAGCAGTTGAATATGAAAAAGGTAATTTAAATGCTAAAGCTTCAAAATGCACTGTAAATCCTGTTCCTGATTTTGCTCCAAGTGAGATTAAAGAAGTAAGAGCTTCGTTGAATATGACACAAAGCACATTTGCCGCCGTTATGGGAGTATCAATAAAAACAGTAGAAGCGTGGGAAGCCGGAATTAATAAACCTATTGGAACAGCCCGCAGAATGTTAAGTATGCTGCAAAAGGATAACACCTTGCCAATGAAGTTTGATATTGTTTCTGAAAGCGTCTAAGTGTCCCTCGGAGGGACAGAAAAATTTATTTTTTCTCTGCTTTATGGGCTTTGTAGTATGTACGGAGTGGTACAGGTTAATTGGTTTTATGCAGATTTATTATTAAGATATTGTTTGCAAGTGTCCCTTGGAGGGACACTTGCTTAAAATTAGAATGGTAAATCCTCATCCAATGGCATTTCCTCAAAGTCATTGTGAGCTGACATTTGCGGTTGTGCAGCAGATGCAGACGAATTGGTGTTTGCATTATTATTTTTATCTCTGCGTTCACCAGTAAATGATACTGTATCGGCAACGACTTCCGTAATATAACGGTTAGTGCCGTCTTTTGCCTGATATGTACGGCTTTGCAGTTTACCTTCAAGAGCAATCAGACTGCCTTTTGTAAAATATCTGCAAACAAATTCGGCGGTGTTGTTCCAACAAACAATATCGAAAAAGTCTGCTTTGCGTTCTTCGCCGGGTTTAGCATAGTTTCGGTCAACAGCAATGCGGAAACTTGTTACGCTTTTTCCTGTGCTTGTTGTTTTGAGTTCGGGAGCAGCAACAAGTCTGCCCATTAATACGATTCTGTTTAACATTTTTAAAGTCTCCTTTGTATTTTAATTTTTATTTCAAGTGTCCCTCGGAGGGACACTTATTTATAGATAAAATTTATAGATTGTGGAACAAGCATTAATGTAATCATTATCGACCTCTGAATATTTTGTTTCCCTTCCTTATCTTTACTTATATTATACACGAAAAAACGTGCATTTTCAATTGACATAATACACGAATATTGGAGCGTGTTTTTGTTTATTTTATACATTGATATTCGTGTATATATTTGCTATAATTTATCTAAAATTATAAGGGGATTTTATAATGGCATTAATATATAAATTTAATGTAGTTGCTGCATTGAAAAAAGCAGGTTTTACAAGTTACAGAATAAGAAAAGAAAAAGTATTTAGTGAATCAACACTACAAAAATTTCGTAAGGGTCAAATTGTTTCAGCAGATAATCTTGATAGTCTTTGCAAATGCTTAGATTGCCAGCCCGGTGATATACTTGAATATGTGCCGGATGAAGAATAAGTGTCCTTCGGAGGGACATAGATAATAACTGTATTACTCATACACGTTTTGAAAATTATCTATCCATTTTTTATATTCGCTGTCACAGTTTTTTAATTCATTTGTCCATTCGACACGGTTTTTATATCCAGCAGCTTCCGAAATAATTTTTTCAATTACTCTAATCGTAAAATCTGTTGAAAATACTTCAGGGTCTTTCTTTGCCTTTCGTCTGATGGTTTCAATCTTATCAAGTATTTTTAATTCTTTTTTCATTTTAATGCCTCCTAAATTTTATGTATATATTA
Organism: uncultured Clostridia bacterium; assembly: GCA_947593615.1. Taxonomy (GTDB): domain Bacteria; phylum Bacillota; class Clostridia; order Oscillospirales; family Acutalibacteraceae; genus Ruminococcoides. The sequence goes on along the minus strand of CANQDR010000048.1, from coordinate 6,290 downwards.
TATATCTAATAATAGAGATGTTTTTGTCTATATTGTCACTTGTAATAGAGATATAAAAATTGTATAATAAAAAGCTGAAAGGGGACTGTAATATGCCAATTACGTATGACAGATTATTAGAAATTTTTAGAGAGATAGGAATAACTTCATATACTATAAAGAAAGAAAATATTATAGGACAAGCTAGTTATAAAAAAATAAAAGACGGTGGGGATATAGACACTCGAACTATTGCTAAGCTATGTAAATATTTAGATTGTCAGCCTGGAGATATACTTGAATACGTGCCGGATGAAGAATAAGTGTCCCTCCGAGGGACAGAGAAATTTATTTTTTCTCTGCTTTCGGGGCTTTGCGCTATGCCTGAAGCGGTGCAGGACATTTTCTTTTTTGATGCCGGGCTTATTTAATCGGATTTTATTTTAAACTGTCTCCTAACTGCTTTTCGGAAAGAAAATGTAAGGTGTATTGAAAGCCGTTGCTTAATTGCAACGGCTTATTACATACCCATTTTAAGTTTATATTGTAAAGAAAAGTCCATAGAGCATAGGGGAGAGCGGATATAAAATTTCACGCAGAAAAATGGCTGTAAAAACAAAATTCAGCCACGATTTTAAGCAGGTGCGATTTAGCAGGATAAAGGAGCAATATTAAAAATAATATTGCTCCGCTCACAATTGTCAGCAGTGCTGACAATTTCTACAATATTAAAAGGCATATTATTTAAACGACCGATAATATTACATTTAAGTTGACGGTTATTAATTTTCTGATAAATACTGAGTTTTAAACAATATTGCTTTCAATATTATGTATTTTTTGAGTACAAAAATTGCAAAAAAATAAACATTCGGTTTACAAATCAAAGTTGTGAATATGATCCCACAGTAAAGCTTTCAGATACGCTGCGGGTTGCTTAATAACGTAACGTGAAAAACAAAAATCATAGCAGTTAACAGTTTCAAGGATAAGGTCACGCAAGGATAATCCGTCTATGTCCTCTAATATACAGTCATTTAGGTAATCAAAAAGTCTGGAGGTTTTAACAAGCTGCTTGTTGTATAATCCATGCTCTTTTACGCAAAGCATTTCAACAAGCAAATTGACTGTTTTGCAATACTGCCTTGAAAATTTGTCGTTTTTGTTTGAGTATTCATCAAATCTCGTCAGACTGTAAATCATTTGTCTTATCTCATTTTCATTCTGTGTGTAGGTTATATAATCTACTTCAAGATTAGATGAAGATATATTATTATTACTGTTAATACTGGTAATGTTATTATTGTCGCAATTTTCAGGACACGGTAATGTCTCAAAATTTAGTACACGGTCATTTTTTATAATGTCTTTATTTTTGGGACACGGTAAAAACTCAGTATTTATCGGAGTTTTTAAAATGTCCCTATTTTTAGGACACGGTGCAACATCAGTATTTATCTGAATTTCTGAATTGTCGCAATTTTTAGGACACGGTGATTTTGATGGGTTGCTGTTGAGAATGTAATCATTAACTGAGAAACGTCCGTTTTTTGTGTGTCTTTGCTTAACGGTTATGTAGTTGTATTCAATCAGCTGATTGAGTGCTTTATAATATGTGTTTTTTGAAATCCCTAAAAATATGCAGACGGTAGAGCGGTGCGGAAAAGCTCTGCATCCGCTCTGAACAAGGCTGTAAAAAAACGCAATCAGACCTTTGGCTATAATACTGAGCCGTTTATCACACATAATTATCTTTGGAATGAAGCCATAGCCCTTTGCATTTATACCGTCCAATGATAAAAGGCTTTCACTCTGTTCACTGTTAATTTCGCATTTTATTTTCTTAGGATTATTGCAAACCGTATAGACGTTTTTGTTCTTAAAACCTTTTGCTTTGCTGATTTTTATATAACCGTTTACAAGAAGCGGTTTAAAATGCTTGTAAAAGGTGTTTTTAGACATTTTTAGGTCAGTAAGGATAGTTTCCCTTTTTGGAAAGATTGTTCGCCCTGCGCCCGTGTAGGACACGAAATAAGCATAAATAGCTTTGCTCTGAACTGATAAATCACGGTCAAACATAACTGACTGCGGAAGTATGCCGTAACCCTGAGCATTAACACCCTCTACTTCCAGTATATTTTCAATGCCGTTTTTATAATTTTCTTCCACAAAAATTCCTCCCGAATTTCTTTTAAGCCGTTACAACAGGCTTTTTTATTTCCTCAGTAATGCTGAGAAAATAAAAAAACTTGCTGTAATTGCAGCAAGTTTTGAAAAAATAATTATAAATAAAATTTTTTAGCTTAAATATTCATCCGATATGGACTGTTTTGATTGTTCTGTATTGGTTACGTAGCTTGTTCGGCTATACTTTTTACGAATTGCGTTCATTAAGAAGCTTCGGTCAGCATAATCAACAGAACGAGAGGCTTTTGACGCAATCTTAAAAGGATGTTCCTTATCAATTTCAATTTTCCATTTTTCAAGTTTTGGAATTTGCATTTTTGCAGGATTTGTGCCTGTGCGCATTAATACCCATTCACCTTTGCCCATACGTATTATTTGGTCTGCTGTCATAAGAGGCTTTTTAATCATTTGATAAGTTGTTGAGTTTTGAGTGTTCACAGTTCCGTATCGCTTTGATACCGAGCCGCTCATAACCGTTTGGGTACCGAGAGCCTTTGAAAAGGTTTCCGCATCATCAGACAGGGGCGACGGAAAGCTGAACATAATATTCTGACAGTTCGCGCGAATATTTTTTGCAGTATCACGGCCGTATTTTTCATCAAGCTGTGATAATGACTGTAAAAAAGGATTGGTTATTATATTACGTGAACGTCCTGCCGAGAAAAATTGCTGTACGCCTTCAATTGCTGTATAAGTGCCGAATTCGTCAAGGAAGTATTGAATACGGTGGGGAAGGCGGTTATCTTTGTAATTTTCCGAGGCTTTCAACAGTTCGTTGTAGGTCTGTCTTACAAGTAAATTTGCAATAAAGTTTTTGGTGTTTGATGATTCATCAAAGATAAATATAATAGCTGTTTTGCCTTGTACAAATTTCTCAATGTCTATGCTTCCTTCATCAAAGCATAGAAGCTGTTCCATTTCGGAGTCAAGAAAGGATAACATTTGTGAAACGGCAGTTGAAACGATACTTGCAATAGTTTTCAGCTCACCTGCTGTTGCTGCTGCCGATAACAAATCTTTTGCAATATGATTTTCAGGAAGCAGGGAGTAAAGCTGAGATAAGTATGTCTGAGGGATAACGCCCTTTTTACCTATAGTGGCAGGGTCTATTTCTAATATCTGACGGCAAATTCTGAATACTGATACAATGTGTCTTTGACCCGTTTCACATAACTCGGAAACAAGATAGGTTATAGCAGATACGACACCCTCTGCAGCAATATAGAAGAATTTGTTTGAGCCTGCATCCTTAATGCTGTTATTGAGATTTACAACAGACGAGCCTACGGTTTTGGCATATGATTCTGCTTTGCCCTTATCCGCAAGATTTCCGCTGTTTCTGTATCTGTCAATGTATTTATTTGTGAGTGCTAAAAGATTATATCCGTCACTGTTTGCCGGATTTCGCATATCAATAACATAAGTCTGCATATGGTAATAATCTCTTAGTATGGGGACAAATTCCTTAGATATGTTTCCTTTTGTATCGGTAGTAAAGAAAGACATACCGCAGGCTGCCGAGTATTCCATATTAGGATAACCCAGAGAAGTTGTTTTACCTCCGCCGGAAGCCGCAACAAACATTGTGTGATTGTCGGATGTGTCAACTATTGCAGTTATGTTTTTTCCGTGTATTTCAGAACCAATTATAATTCCTTCTTGTGTTGGCAGGTTTTCGCCTCTGCGCCATCTTTCAGGCTCAAAAGGAATATATTTAAAATTATTTTTAAGTTCGTCCCTTGAAGCCCATTTTGCTGTTCCGTACTGACCGTCACCGACAGTTTTTGATTTAATGTTATTAAGAGTGCCGCCTTTGCCGGCGACAAGGTAAATAATTAAAATGATTGCAAATATAATACCGACTGCTATAAATATTCCTGTGTTCACGTTTTTTCTTCCTTTCTTCGTTCTGTTAACACTTCGTTCCAATCCTTTAATTTGGGTGTATGAATTATTACGCTGTGACTTTGATCTAAATCTTTTTTAACTTTTACTGCAAATTCCTGACCGTGATTTTTTCCGTCAGGGCTGTTGAAGTCATTATCTGTGCAGATAACTATATTTTTAATATGAGGATAGCTGTTCAAAAACTTTTTTAAAACATCAACATACAGACCGCCTAAAGCTATGTAGTTAAATTTGTGCCAGTCATAATTCATATGAAACAGGGAGATATAACTGAATAAATCAATAAAAGCTTCAAACACATACAGCGTATCGGAAGTGCTGATATGTCTGAAGCAATAATTTTTGTTGCTGCCTGTTATTTCACGTCTGAATGGTTTGTCTGTCAGAGTTCCCTTTAAACCTGCGTATCTTATGATACCTTTTTTATCCTTGCCGATAAAAACAATATTGTGATTGTCTTTATCCTCATAAATCAGTTGTTTTCGGATAAAATATGTGACTACGTCAGGATTTATACAGCGAGCGGTACAGAGGTAAGCATAAAGACGCTTGTTATTTGGATTTTTCGGTGGTAATATTACCTTATGTTTTTTATGGTATGTTTCGTCAGGCTGTTTGCCAAGCATATCTTCAGGACGAGTGTTTCTTGTCGCCATATATTTGCCGTCAAGCAGAGTGATAACGGCATCCTGAAATGAATAATCGAAAAATTCCATAAGAAAATTGACCGCCGTACCTTTTGCGCCTGTGGAGTGCTGATACCAAACGTGTCCCCGAAATTTAACGCTGTCATGTTGCGCCCACATATATTCTGTTCCGCTGTGCAATACCTTTTCGCCTATGCTTTCAAGGTATTGCTTAATATCTTTGTGATGAGCCTGATATAGTTCTTCTTCTGTGAATGGTATATAGCGTGACATTTGTACCTCCTTAATAATCATAGCTTTGTTCATAATCGCTGATGGCATGACCTGCATATATTTTTTGAATTTTTTCTTTATGCAGAAGTTTTGTATCAGAAACATATCTGTTTTTTGCGGCAGCCATAGTTTCAGTATTTATCATTCTGCCAAGGTGACAGGCTGTTGTTGCAATAGACATAACTGATAACTGCCTTATCTGCTGTGCTTCATCAATTTTTTGCTGTGCTTTCTGATTGCCAAGCTCAACAGATTTTTTATACCAGAAAATAGCCTTGTCAATGTCTCGCTCGACACCTAATCCGTAATGGTAGAAATTACCTATACGCATAGCCAAGGAGCTGTCTGTAGGATTTTTAGAAAATTCCGTTTGATATGCAGACAGGGCAGAGGAGAAGTATTTGTTTGACAGCATATCATTTTTAAATCCGTAATTTTCAGATTTATAAATATATCCGAGCTGATAAGCGGCATCAGGATTGCCTTGCTTAGCTGACTTTTCAAACCAGGCAACAGACTGTGAAATGTCTTGTACAGTTCCCTGCGCGTTGAAGTACATCTGACCTATGCGATAAGCGGTGAAGTCATCCGGGTTTTCCTGATAGTCTGAAATGTATTGCTGTAAGGCATTGCCGTAACAGACGTTTGCTTTTTCGGCATTGAGCACACCATACTCAGTATCAGAATAAATTTGTCCCAGTCTGTACCAGGCATGAGAGATATTATTATCTGCGGCTTGTTCAAAATATTTTATTGCCTGTGGTATGTCGCTATTTTCAAGATTTATATTGCCTAAATAATAACAAGCATAAGGATTATTGTTTTCAGCAGACATTTTAAAAAATTCTTCTGCTCTACGTAAATTTTGTGGTACGTCTGTACTTGAGTAATAAATCTTTCCAAGCTGATAAGCAGCGTTAATATTTTCATTTACTAATGCTTTTTCAAACCACTTAACGGCTTTATCAATATCTTTTTCTGTGCCTTGACCTGAAAGAAACATCTTGCCTAAACGGTATTCATTTAAGGAGTTTTCCTGATCTGTTTCAGAGTTAAGATAAGAATTAAGCGCAAACGAAAAATAATCATTAGCTTTATTAGTATCAAAAAAGTCTGAATCAGGCTGAGAGTGAATAATACCGAGCTGATAGGCTGCATCGGGATTGCCCTGCTCGGCTGACTTTTCAAACCAGGCAATAGACTGAGGAATGTCCTGTACAGTTCCCTGAGCATTGAAGTACATCTGACCTATGCGGTAAGCGATGAAGTCATCCGGGTTTTCCTGATAGTCTGAAA
>CANQDR010000047.1 GCA_947593615.1 uncultured Clostridia bacterium | reverse complement strand
ACTGTTTTTATCTGTGTTATTTATTCTTAGCATTGTTTTGTTTACTCTCAGAGTTTTTTCTTCAAAATTTATATCTTTCCATTTTAATGCGCATATTTCTCCAACCCGCAGTCCCGTATTCAAACAAAGCAGTATTCCCAGTTTGGGCAAATCTGTTTCTCTCTTTAAATATTCTTCAAGCTTATTTTGTTCACAAACTGACAATACTTTTATTCTTTTGATGTTTTTATTCTTTAAATTACATCTTTTTAATTGTATATTTGTATTGTATTTTTCATTTGCATATTCAATTATCAGTTTAAATACTGAATAAATATCTCTTATTGTTTTAGGTGCAAAACTACTGTATCTCTTTTTTAACACATCTGTATAGTTACTATCTATTTCATATAATCTGATGTTTCCAATACAGGGAAGAATGTATTTTTCAACAATATATACATACATTGAATAGGTTGATTCTTTAACATTAATTTTAATTATTTCAAGCCATTCATAACAAACATCTCTTAATTTAACTTTAAGATGATTTGTATAAAATTTCGGATTGCTTATAATACCCGATTTTATTTCTTCAAGTCTGTTTTTCACTTCGGTATATGTTTTGCCATATATCGAATTATACTTTTTTTTGCCGTCGGTACCGTATTCTTTAAAATATCTGCCTTCCCAGCGACCGTCTTTTCTTTTGTAAATATTTCTTTGTGTTCTGATAATAATCAACTCCTATTTATAAAAAATAAATCATATTACGTTTAACTTGCAATAAAAATAAACCTTTATGAAAATTAGCCACTATATTATTATTGTTATGACCATATTATTACAAGATTTAGTTTATTAAAAAGTTAAATTCATTCCTAAAAGTTCCTAAAAATTAAAAAATTTAAAAAAAATTTACATTTTTTTTAAAAAAAGTATTGACATACCAAAAAAGTTATGTTAATATATAGATACAAAATAATTATTGTAATTTATTTATGTATCGTACTTAAGGCTTTTTGCGATGGTTTTTTATTAAAACTATCGCTTTTTGTTTTATTCAAGTTTAATTATAAAATTATAAAATGCGTTGCGCTAACGTTAATCATAACCTTTCACTTAAACTATTTAAAATTAAAAAAATTGCATATTAAAATGCAATTTTTAAGAATTAATTATATTTTTCACGTAAAAAACAGTAGGCGGGATGTACTTATTCGAGCAGACAGAACCATATTAAAACTATCTTTTGTTTCCGAGCAGTTTCCTTTAAAGCAAAAAAGACACCGCATTATTTTCTGCGGTGTCTCATTTTTCTTTCAAGATATGTTAAATGTTAAATTCTTGCAACGCCTGTTTTAACAGCGGCGTCCTTAACTGCTTTGGCAACCGTCTGACCGAGTCTGCTGTCAAAAGCGTGGGGGATAATATATTCCGGAGTTAACTGGCTATTGTCAACAAGTGACGCAATGGCATAAGACGCGGCTATCTTCATCTCTTCATTAATATCCTTTGCCCTGCAATCAAGTGCTCCTCTGAAAATTCCCGGAAATGCAAGCACATTGTTGATCTGATTTGGAAAATCGCTTCTGCCCGTGCCTACAACTGCCGCTCCTGCTTTTTTTGCAAGGTCGGGCATAATTTCGGGTGTTGGATTAGCCATAGCAAAAATTATCGGGTCTTTTGCCATTGTTTTTACCATATCTTCGGTCAAACATCCTGCGGCTGAAGTTCCCAAGAATACGTCTGCGCCTTTTACTGCGTCGGCAAGCGTTCCTGTAATGCGGTCAAGATTTGTTATTTCCGCCATTTCCTGCTTTACTGAATTAAGTCGTGAATCGCCCTTGCAAATTATACCCTTGCTGTCACAAAGCGTAATGTTTTTTACTCCCATATTAAGCAAATGCTTTGTAATAGCTACTCCTGCGGCACCTGCTCCGTTCATTACTACCTTGATTTCCTCAAACTTCTTTTTTACAATTTTTAGCGCGTTTATAAGTCCTGCGGCTACTATTACCGCCGTTCCGTGCTGGTCGTCGTGGAAAATCGGAATGTCGCATTTCTCTTTGAGCTTTCTTTCAATTTCAAAGCATCGAGGAGCAGATATATCCTCAAGATTTATACCTCCGAATGAACCGCTTATTAAATAAATTGTATTTACGATTTCATCAACATCTTTGCTCCTTATGCAAATTGGAAACGCGTCAACATTGCCAAATTCTTTAAACAGTGCGCATTTTCCCTCCATAACAGGCATACCCGCCTCAGGACCTATGTCGCCCAGTCCGAGTACGGCTGTTCCGTCGGTTACAACGGCTACAAGGTTGTTCCTTCTTGTAAGCTCGAATGATTTATCGTAATCCTTCTGAATTTCAAGACATGGCTCCGCTACGCCGGGAGTGTAGGCCAATGCCAAATCCTCAGCGGTTAAAATAGGCACTCTGGAAAGTACTTGTATTTTTCCGTTCCAATAATAGTGCCTTTTTAGTGATTCTTTTCTAATATCCATATAAATACTCCTTTTTTACAAATATTCTTAAAAAATAACAATTATTATTATATAACGAATTAAGTTTTATATCAAGTTATTTGTGTAATTTAATTTGACTTTTATGTTTTTTTCATTTATTATTAAATATAATGCGAGTGCATTGAACAGCTGCGGGCAAAATCCGAAAGGATTTGCACGAGGAAAGTCCGGGCTTCACAGAGCAATAATAACGGCTAACGGCCGCCGGAGGCGACTCCAGGGATAGTGCAACAGAAAATTACCGCCGTTTTTTCGGCAAGGATGGAAAGGTGAGGTAAGAGCTCACCGGAGGTTAGGAGACTAACCTGCCGTGTAAACCCTATTTGAAGCAACACCGTGGTAGGACATTTACGCTTGCTCGGCGTGTCCTTAGGAGGTGGCATCGAGCAGTTTCGGCAACGGACTGCCAAGATAGATGGCTGTTCACGACAGAACCCGGCTTACAGATGCAGTCGTAATAACGCCCTGTAACTTATGTTACAGGGCGTGTTTCAATTTTATGAGAAATTGCTCGGTGATTTTCGGGCAAAGAAGGCATTTAATTTGTTGAACCTGTCTGCTCGAATTGTGAGCGGTGTCACACCGCCTGCCCGAATTGTGAGCGGTGTCACACCGCCTGCCCGAATTGTGAGCGGCGACACACCGCCTGCCCGAATTATGAGCGGCGACACACCGCCTGCCCGAATTGTGAACGGCGACACACCGCCTGCCCGAATTATGAGCGGCGTCACACCGTCTGTCCGAATTATGAGCGGCGTTACACCGTCTGCCCGAATTGTGAGCAGCGTTATGTCGCTTTTTAATAATTTCCGTCAATAATCTTTTCAGCACACTTTATCCCGTCAACTGCGGCGGAAATAATTCCTCCGGCGTATCCTGCGCCCTCTCCGCAGGGATAAAGCCCGTTTACTGCAACTGACTGCATTGTTTCACTGTTTCGCAAAATCCTGACAGGGGAGGAGCTTCTTGTTTCTACGGCAGTAAGAACCGCGTCGCCGCTGTCAAAGCCTTTTAGTTTTTTGCCCATTGCAGTAATGCCCAGTTTCATTGATTCGCTTACAAACTCAGGGAAAATCTCATTTATGTCCGTCAGAGTATAATCAGGACCGATGCTCGGCACAACTTCGCCTATATGGGTGCTTTTCCTGCTTTTCAAAAAGTCCTCGACCCTCTGAACAGGAGCATTGTAATTGTTTCCGCCGCAAACAAATGCTTTTTTCTCAAGCTCTCTTTGAAAATACATTCCTGCAAGCGGACTGTCGCTTTTGAAATCATCGGGATTTACTCCCACAAGCAGGGCAGAATTTGAGTTGACGTCATTTCTTGCAAATTCACTCATTCCGTTGGTTACAAGCATATTTTCTTCGCTGGAGGCATTCACGACCTTTCCGCCCGGACACATACAGAATGTGTAAACTCCTCTGCCGTTTTCAAGATGAACATTCATTTTATAGCTTGCGGCTCCAAGATTTTTGTTGCCGCAAAATTTTCCGTACTGCGATTTGTCTATGTTCTCTCTTAAATGCTCAATTCTTGCGCCCACCGAAAACGACTTTGCTTCAATCGGAATTTTTTTGTCATACAGCATTTCAAACGTATCTCGTGCGCTGTGTCCGATTGCAAGAATAATATTGTCTGTTTCAATAACTTCCCTTTGTCCGTTCCTTTCTGCAATTGCAGATGTAATCATACCGTCTTTTGTGTTGAAACCGATTAATTTAGTTTCAAAAAGCACTTTTCCGCCCAGGGATATAATTTCCTCACGCATATTTTTGACGGTGATTTTCAGCTTGTCTGTACCAATGTGCGGTTTTGCATTGTAAAGAATTTCTTCCGGTGCGCCGTGTTTAACAAATTCGCAGAGTACTTTGCGCTGTCTGAAATCTTTTGTGCCCGTGTTCAGCTTTCCGTCCGAGAATGTTCCTGCGCCGCCCTCGCCGAACTGTACGTTTGATGTTGTATCCAGCTTTCCGCTCAGCCAGAATTTGCGGACATCTTCCGTTCTTCTGTCAACATCACGTCCGCGCTCAATTACAATCGGTTTAGCTCCGCTTTGTGCAAGTATTAATGCCGCAAAAAGTCCTGCCGGTCCCATTCCTGCTACAACGGGAGAGGTATGACCTCTCCATTCTTTTACCTCATATTTGTACGGAACTGCCTTTACAGCATTTTTGCATTTTTTAAGTATTTTATCTTCATTTATATTCAGCTCAACGTCAATTGAGCATAAAAAGAATATATTATCCTTTTTTCTTGCATCAACAGAGCGCCTGAAAATCGAGGTGCTTTTAATTGCGTTAGGATTTATTCTAAGCTCTTTTGCCGCGCTTATTCTTATTATTTCATCGTCATGATCCAGCGGAATGTGAACATTATTAATTCTTATCATAATTTTTCACCTGCCAGATGTCCGCTTGAAAACGCAAAATGAAGATTATAACCTCCGCATTCTCCGCATATGTCTATTGCTTCTCCACAGATATAAAGTCCCTTTACAAGCTTGCTTTCCATGGTTTTCTCATTAATTTCATTGCCGCATACTCCGCCCAATGCGCATTGCGCCTGTTCAAATCCGCTGTTTTCAATAACCGTAAACTCCATATTTTTTACCGTATCGGATATTTTATCTATTTCGTTTTCCGAAAGCGACGAGCATTTCCGTGAAAAGTCCTTAATACCGCTCATTTTCAGAACGGCCTGTCCGATCCTTTTATGAAAAATTCCTGTAAATAGATTTTCTATTTCTAAATAATTAAATAAAGATTTATTTCTGTTTATTATTAATAATAATTCGTTTTTAGAAATATCAGGAAGCAAATCGAGTGAAATTATAAAATTCTTTTTAGTATAGAGCGATAAATTAAAAATACAAATTCCCGAAAGCGCAGTATCTGTAAACTGAATTTCACCGCTTTCGGATTTGATTATATTGCATTCTTTGTCAATTAGAGATGCTTTTCCTGTAACTCTCATTCCTTTAAGCGATTTTAATATATCAGATTTCACTTTAACAGGACATAAAGCAGGGGAGAAAGGAGTAAATTTATGCCCGAAGTTCTTTATATAGTCTGCGGCGCTTCCGTTGCCTCCGAGCTTAGGTGCTGCCTTGGAGCCGTTTGAAATAACAAGCTTTTTTGAAATAAATTCGTTTTCATCTGTTTTAATTACAAAACCGCTTTCGTTTTTTCTGATACTTCTTATGTTTTCTTTGCAGAAAATTTCCGCTCCAAGTCTTTCACAGGCAAATCTCAGAACATCAAGAACCGCGCTTGCCTGTTTGCAGACGGGATAATATCGTCCGCTGTCGTCAGAAAAGGTCAATAAACCGAGATTTTTAAAAATTTCAAGCAAACGATTTGTGTCATATTTTGTAAAAATATATTCGCTTTTATTTTTAAACGAGCCTGTATATTTTTGAGAAGATAGGCTTTTGTTTGTAAGATTGCATCTTCCGTTGCCTGTTGACAGCAGTTTTTTCCCGACGCGGTCGTTTTTTTCAATAATTGCCACGGAAATAGATTTATTTTTCTTTTTTGCGGCAATTGCACACATAAGTCCTGCCGCACCGCCGCCGATTATAACCGCGTCATATTTTTTTATATTATTCATATTTGTTCACCTAATAAATAAGGCAGCTTATGCTGCCCGTTTTATTAATTATATTTTAGCCTTTTGGGGCAAACAGCGCGCCAATTCCGCCGAATACGCCCATACTTGCAAGACCCATAATAATGCCTGCCATTATTACGCCGAGAGTAACGGCGATTACACTTTTCTTAAATCCCATATCCAGAAAGCTTGCGGCAAGTGTTCCTGTCCATGCTCCTGTACCGGGAAGGGGAATTCCAACAAAAAGCATCAGAGCGACAAAAAGTCCTTTTCCTGCCTTAGCCTGAAGTTTTTTACCGCCTTTTTCGCCCTTTTCAATGCAGAATGTAAAGAATTTGCCTATATATTTTTTATCCTTGCCCCAAATGAGCACTTTTCTTGCGAACAGATAAATAAACGGAACGGGAAGCATATTGCCTATAATGCAGATTATATATGCCCACACCATATTAAGGTCGTTAGCAACGGCAACGGGTATTGCGCCTCTGAGCTCAACAATTGGAACCATTGAGATTAAAAATATAATTAAATACCACATATTATCTCCTTGATTTTTTCTTTTATTTATAATTCCAAAATAGTATAACAGAATTAACCTTTTTTTTCAATACAAACAAAGCATAAAACTTTATATTTTATTAACACATTCTTACGTTATATTTATACATATTGATAAATTACTCATATCTGCATTGACTTTGAATATATTTCCTGTAAAATATACACAGGAGTGATTTAATGAAAAGAAAATCTGCTTCACTGCGCTTCAGAATCATAATATTTATGCTTACAGCCTGTATGATAGCCTTTGCATTCATTCATTCTTCTATGCCGGCTGATATATCTGCTGAAGAAAGCGAAAATGTAATGGTTTTTTTACAGAAAATATTATTATCATTTGGATTCAATGCTGAGCTTACAGACCATATTGTGAGAAAATCGGCGCATTTCGCCGAATTTACTGCAATTGGAATGTTGCTGACGAGCTGTGCTTATTCGTTCGACAGAATAAAACCTTATAAATATTATTCTCAGGTCTTGTTTTCTGGACTTGCCGTTGCGGTTCTTGATGAAACTATTCAGCTTAATGTAATCGGGCGCGCAGGGCTGATAACTGACGTACTGCTCGATTTTTCAGGAGTGATAACGGGAGCACTGATAATGTTTTTTATATTTTCATTATATAAACGAATACGGAAAATTATGTAATATGGCGGCAGATTTTCAAAACATAAACATTAGAAATTCTGCTGCTTTAGTATGTAAAATTAATTGTGAATAAGAGGGATTATATGGAAAAAGAAATGGAAGTAAAAAAAGAAAATAAAATGGGCACCATGCCAATGACAAAGCTTATTTTATCAATGTCGGTGCCTGCGATTTTTTCAATGACGATTCAGGCTATGTATAACATAGTTGACAGTATTTTTATTGGTCGGTATGACCAGAACGGTCTTACCGCAATATCATTTGCATTTCCTTTGCAAATGCTTTTAATTGCGGTTACTGTCGGTACAGCCGTAGGTGTAAATTCTCTTGTTTCACGAAAACTCGGCGAGAAAAATTTTAAAGAAGCAAATGACGCTGCTACACACGGCTTGCTTACATGTGTGCTTAGTTACGTGATTTTTCTGTTATTGGGATTATTTGTCGTATCGCCTTTTATGAATGCATACAGCAGCAATGAAAAAATTGTAGAATACGGTGTACAGTATCTTACTGTAGTTCTTTGTTTTTCGGTGTTCTCAATCATTCAGGTTATGATTGAAAAAACATTGCAGGCAACCGGAAATATGATATTTCCCATGCTTTTTCAGCTGACAGGTGCGATTGTTAATATAATTTTTGATCCTCTGCTGATTTTCGGTATAGGCATATTCCCTGAGCTTGGCGTACTCGGAGCGGCAATTGCAACGGTATTTGGTCAGTTCTGCGGAATGGTATTTGCTCTCATAGTATTGTTCTGCTTAAAGCATGAAGTCAAGATTTCTTTTAAAGACTTCAGAGTTAATTTTTCAACAATAAAAAATATTTATGCAGTTGGCTTTCCCTCAATTATTATGCAGTCGATAGGTTCTGTTATGATAATCGGACTCAATGCCATACTTGCCGTATCTGAGGCTGCCGTAACGGTTCTTGGAATTTATTACAAGCTTCAGAGCTTTGTTTTTATGCCGTGTTTCGGACTGAATCAGGGAGTTATGCCTATTTTAGGTTACAACTACGGCGCACGAAACAGAAAAAGGCTATATTCTGCGCTTAAACGCGGAATTGTAATTGCCGTAATAATTATGTTAATAGGTACTGTATTAATGTGGACAATCCCTGATGTACTTATTTCATTATTCGGCGGCACAGACGATATTATGACTATGGGAGTTCCGGCATTCAGAACTATCAGTCTTTGTTTTATACCTGCCGCAGGAGGTATATTGTTTACAACTCTGTTCCAGGCAGTAGGCAAGGGAATACGCAGTCTGCTTATGTCATTCTGCCGACAGCTTGTGCTTATTCTTCCGATCGCATTTTTGCTTTCAAATCTGTTTGGTCTTTCTGCTGTATGGTATGCGTTCCCAATTGCGGAGGCAGGTTCTCTGCTATTGGCTATACTTTTCTTTATTAATCTTGTAAAAGGTGATTTCAAAAAACTCGGTTAAATTTGTCCGCCTCAATGCATATATTGCATTGAGGTGATAATTTTATGGATGAAAACAGAAACAAAATCACATATGACGAGGGCTGGCAGTCGGCAACGAATTATGAGTATCCACAGACGTTAGAAATTGATGATGATGAAGATAAACAAGAAGAACAGGATGAAATCATAAGAGAAAAAAAGAAAAAGGATTCTCCAAAGCAGCTTCTTATAACCATTCAGCTAATTGTATGTTTGATTATTGCTTTAGCGGCATTTATAATCAAAGGAATAGGCGGAGATTTATATGCCGCAGCGCGGGATTGGTATTATACTAATCTGAATAATTCAGTTATTTTTGACGGAAACAATGATTTTGATTTAAACAGTCTGTTCGGTACAGCAACTAAAGATGAGGTTTAAATTATTATGTACAGAAGTAAAAATTTCGTATCTGCTGATTTGTTTGTCTGCAATCTTTATTATTATGGGGATACTCAAAGAATACCTTTGCTGTCTGCTTGCAGTAATTATTCACGAAACGGGACATTTGATTCCGATGTACCTGTACGGTCATTCACCTGATAAAATTACAATTACGCTTTTTGAAATATCTATTTTTGACAAATTTAGAGAAAAGAGAACATTTAAAGAAAACCTGATAATAATTTTTTCGGGGCCGTTTGCTAATTTTATTTGTTTTATTCCGTTTTATCTGTTATACTTATTTAGTAATAAAATTTTTATGCCGTTTGCATTTGCAAATCTATCAGTTTGTTTGTTTAATTTATTGCCGGTAATGTCGCTGGACGGCGGACAGCTTCTTTATCTTATTTTAAGCAGACATTTGTCTGACAAAATTTCAGAAAAGATAATAAGTGTTTTGACATTCATATTTCTTTTTCCGCTTGCAGCACTCGGATTTTTACTTTTATTCAGTTCAAAATATAATTTTTCATTATTGTTTATTTGCGTGTATCTGATATTTTCTCTTGTATGCAGGAATAACAGATATTACTGACGGAGGTTAAAATGGTCAGCAGGGAAGTTGAAAAACTGCTTTTAAAGGTTCAGAAGCCCGGACGTTATGTAGGCGGCGAGCTAAATGAGGTAATTAAAAATAAAAAAGACATAGATGTCAGATTTGCGTTTTGTTTTCCCGATACTTATGAAGTCGGAATGTCACATTTGGGAATGAAAATTCTTTACAGCCTCCTTAATGAGTATGACTATATCTGGTGTGAGCGTGTTTTTGCACCCTGGATTGATATGGAAGAGGAAATGATAAAGAATAATATTCCTCTTTATGCCCTTGAAAGCGGCGATTCTGTATCTGATTTTGATTTTATCGGTTTTACTTTGCAGTATGAGCTGAGCTTTACAAATATGCTTAATATGCTAAAACTTGCGAATGTGCCTATAAAAAGCTCAGATCGCAAAAATTTAAAGCAGATAGTTGCAGCCGGCGGACCGTGCGCCTGTAATCCGGAACCTATTGCAGATTTTGTTGACCTGTTTTTTATCGGCGAGGGAGAAGAGGTCGATTTAGAGGTTATTGAACTTTTCAGAAAATGCCGCAGTGAAAATAAAACAAAACATGAATTTCTTGAATTATGTGCACAAATTGAAGGCGTCTATGTGCCGTCGCTTTATAATGTGCAATATAATGATGACGGAACAATAAAAAGCTTTACACCAAAAAATAATGCTCCTGCTGTTGTTCACAAGCGTCTGATGAAAGATATGGATAAGTCATATTACCCGGATAACTTTGTTGTGCCGCTTGTTGAAATAGTGCACGACAGAGCCGTACAGGAAATTTTCAGGGGATGTATAAGAGGCTGCCGCTTTTGTCAGGCAGGCTTTATATATCGTCCCGTGCGTGAAAAATCACCAGAAACCATTAATGCTCAATGCAGAGCACTTTGCGAAAATACAGGATATGACGAGGTTTCTCTTTCATCACTCAGTTCAAGCGACTACAGTCAAATTGTTCCGTTGCTTGAAAAGCTTACAGAGTGGAGCAAAGACGAAAAAGTCAGCATTTCTCTGCCGTCACTGCGTGTTGACGGATTTACCGATGACATAATGAATAAAATTAAAACCGTTCGCAAAAGCGGACTTACCTTTGCACCCGAAGCAGGAAGTCAGCGTATGCGCGACGTTATTAATAAAAATGTGCGCGAAGACGAGCTTTTGAATACCTGCTCAACTGCTTTTGAGGGTGGCTGGACAACCGTTAAGCTTTACTTTATGATAGGTCTGCCCACGGAAACAATTGATGATGTTGAAGCCATAGCAAAACTCGGACAAGCTGTTGTGGATACCTACTATAAGTGCCCAAATAAGCCTAAAGGAAAATCTGTAAGAGTAACGGTTTCGGCTTCTTCATTTGTCCCAAAGCCGTTTACTCCGTTTCAGTGGGAACCGCAGGATACGATACCGGTTCTTCACGGTAAACAGCAGCACATAAAGGATAGTATTACTACCAAAAAAATTCAGTTTAATTATCATGACGCCGATACAAGCTTTCTTGAAGCTGTTTTTGCCAGAGGCGACAGAAAGCTTTGCAGAGTAATGGAGCTTGCCTGTGAACGCGGTTTTCATTTTGACGGCTGGAACGATTGTTTCAGCCTTGAAAAATGGCTTGAATTGTTCAATGAATGCGGCATTGACCCTGAATTCTATGCAAACCGCAGACGTTCTTTTGATGAAATTCTCCCTTGGGATCATATTGATTACGGCGTTACAAAAGATTACCTCATCAAAGAATGTAAAAAGGCGTATGAAAATACAACAACTCCGCATTGCCGCTTAAAGTGCAATAACTGTGGTGCAGCTAAGTATGGGGAGGGAGTATGTTTTGAAAAACGTAAGAATTTGGTTTAAAAAAGATTACGAGTGCCGATACATTTCTCATCTTGACTTAAACCGCTGTATGTTAAGAGCACTGCATAAAAGCAAAATTCCCGTATGGCATACGGAGGGATTTAATCCGCATCCTTTTGCAACATTTCCTTTGCCGCTTTCTTTGGGATTCAGAGGAATTAACGAGTGCATGGATGTTAAGCTCGAAGATGATGATTATTCTTATGAAGAAATAATTTTAAAACTAAATCAATGTCTGCCAAGAGGATTACAGATATTTAAGGTTACCGAGCCTTTGATGAAGGCAGGAAAAATAGCTTTTGCAAATTTCACTATAAAAATCAGTGATGATAAAACGAGTTCGGCAGTTATTTGCAAGCAGCTCAGCGAGCTTTTTGCACTTGATAAAATTGAGATTGAAAAAAAATCCAAAAAAGGTATAAAAACAGTTGATATAAAGCCGAGTATTAAAAATTTCTGCATAGATGAAAAATTTGATTTTGCCGAGCTTAATATTACGCTGACTGCCGGCAGTACAGACAATGTTAACCCGAATTTGATTTTATCGGCTCTTGAAAAATATTTTTCAGTCTGTTATGATTCTGACATAACAAGAAATGAACTTTACAATTCTGATATGGAAGCTTTTAGATAAGGTGAAAATATGTTTAGTTTTACGATAAAAGAGAGCGATTTTTTAAACGAATTTAAAAATCTGTTTTCTGATTATGTAAATAAATCGTACCAATTTACAATGAAGTACATTACAAATCCTATTTTAGCAGATTACAGAGAGAACGAAAGATTAATTTTAATAGTCATTAATAAATCTGTATTCCAGAATTTATACAGTTTTTTAAAGCTGAATGAGAGCAATATGCAGTTTGCGGCATTTTCCTGTCTTGAAACAGCAGTAAATTCTATGAGATTATATCATATTCTCGCTTCAAACCCTGATTATATGCACTCATACATTACTAAACCGGAATTTTCGCTTGAAGTTTGTGAAAATGAGATTTTGGAAAATAAAAATAAATATGAGCTGGAAAAAGAGGAGTTTTCCCTGAGAGAATTTTCAAACGGACTCAATAAGATGAATTCATTTGAACTAAAAAACTCATCAATATCAACCCAGATTGCGGATAATAATGTTTATCTCGGCTTGTCATGCGGAAAAACTCTAAGCGATGACCTACAGCATGAAGTGAGAAAAAATCTTATCGGAGCGTATCTTTCTCTTCAAATGCACACCAAAATGTTTTTTAACGGCGGAATGGATAATGACCTTGAAGAAATTGAAGACTGTTTATATGAAAAATTCCTTGAATATATAAAGAAGTTTTCGTAATGTTCTTTTAATATTCACTGTACTTTTATTTAAACGTCAAATTATTATCACATTAATTATTTATCATATAATCACAGCAAAAACAGAAGCAAATGAGATATAATAAACGAGATAATAAACATAGTTTTTTTTCATAGATTTTCCTCTTAAATTGTCGTAAGACATAAAAATTGACCGACCGCTGCAAGTCGGTCTTTTTTACTGTATCAGAAATTGCTCAATAACGCTTGGAGACAGAAATGAAATATTATTCGTTAAATGAGTATTTAAAAAGCACCTTTGGAGAAAAGGTATATAAGATTTCGCTGGACGGGGGAATGACATGTCCGAACCGTGACGGAACATTAAGCGATAAAGGCTGTATTTTTTGCAGCAGGGGAGGTTCGGGAGAATTTTCCGCCGATAAATTGCTCTCTGTTTATGAGCAGATCGAACAGGCAAAGCTCAGAATAAAAGCAAAGTCTGACTGTAAAAAGTTTATTGCATATTTTCAGCCGTTTACCAACACTTATGCTGATGTAAAATATCTGAAAAAGATTTTTTATGAGGCTGTAAATCATAGTGAAATTGCAGCATTGTCAATCGCCACACGGCCCGATTGTTTGGGGGAAGATGTTCTGAGTTTGCTTGCAGAACTGAATGAAATCAAACCTGTATGGATTGAACTTGGATTGCAGACTATTAATAAATCTACTTCGTATTATATACGCCGCTGCTACGAGCTTGATGTATATGATACGGCAGTTGAAAACCTACATTCTATCGGAATAAATGTCATTACGCATATTATTCTCGGGCTTCCGTTTGAAACAAAAGAAATGATGCTTCAAAGCGTCAGATATGTTGGAAGCAGAACAGACGGAATTAAGCTGCAATTGCTTCACGTACTGAAAGACACGGATTTGCTAAAAGATTATGAAAAAGGCTTGTTTAAAACCTTGACCTTGGAAGAGTATGCATATATTCTATGTGACTGCATAGAAACACTTCCAAAAAATGTTGTTATACACAGACTTACCGGTGACGGAGACAAAAAACTCCTTGTTGCTCCTCTCTGGAGCGCAGACAAAAAACGAGTGCTCAATACCATCAATAAAATATTCAAGGATAAAAACGTAATACAAGGCAAAAGGGTATAATAGATGATAAGTTTTTATCTTGTAAATTAATCAGTGTTTATATAGTAAAAAGCTCCGATTTATTCGGAGCTTTCATTATTTTTATCGTTTATTTCATCTGAATCATCATCATTTTTATCTTTCTTCATTGAATGTCTGCCAATGTAAAAAGCGAGCAAAAACAAAGCAAGAATAGATACACCGATACAAATTCCGATAATTAAAAATCGTGTGCTTTTATCATCAATTGGATTTAAAGCACCAAGCTCGTCAGCAGTTGCCGCGGCCTCAATTGCTTCATCTTTATCACGGGAGCTTTTTTTGCCTGCCTTATTTTCTGAGTCAGAGCTGTTTTTAGATTTTGCTGTCTTATTGTTGCTGTTCTCATCTTCATCAGATGAATTGCCGCTTACTGTGATTTTTGCAGATGTACATTTGCCTGCATCAATTGATCTTACATCTGAATTTACGCAGTCTCTTACATTAAAGTCAATATATCCCACACCTGATTTTACTGCCTTAAACGTGATTGTAAAAATAACTTCTCCATTTTTAATGTCTTTACCGTAAGTATTAAGATATACAGCCTTTATCTTATCATCCATTTCATTTACTGCGATTTGCGAATCATCATCGGCGACCTTTGCGCTTCTGTATTCAAACATACTTTTGTCATATGTAAACTCAAACGAAGCGGCGCTCAGCGGAGAACTGCAAGTTGCGATCATTTCAACCGTAAACAGTCGGTTTTTATTGCAGTTGCAGTCTGTCAGTTCAAAACTGACATTTTCATTTGCAGATACGTTAGTTATTGATATTAATATAAAGACGGCTGTTGTTATTAAAATAAATAGTTTTTTCATAAATGTAATTTAAAATATATTTTATAAAATACACATTTGGATAATAATTTATTAAAATCATATTACCATATTATGGAAATTATTTCAATAACAACTAGTATTATAAGAATTTAATAAATCAAAACCACCCGTTGAACGGGTGGTTTGCACAACCCCTGTAAGGGGTTTTTACAGGCTTAACCCCTGCAGCAG
>CANQDR010000046.1 GCA_947593615.1 uncultured Clostridia bacterium | reverse complement strand
TATATCGAATTATACTTTCTTTTGCCGTCGGCACCGTATCCTTTAAAATACCTACCCTCCCAGCGACCGTCTTTTCTTTTGTAAATATTTCTTTGTGTTCTGATAATAATCATCTCCTATTTATAAAACACAACAAACTGACCACGCCTTGACCAAAAATAACATTTAAAAAAGTAAAAACAAAGCAAAAAACTTGAAAATTTGTACAATAACATCGAAATAAATCATAAAAAATAATATAATCTGCACTATTTTATGGGCGAAAAACTGAAAAATCCTTGAAAATTAATTATCTTACTTGAGGATTTTTTGCGTCATTTTTAAATCAAAGACATAATTTTTACATATTCCTTCATCTATACCTATAAAAACTAAAAAAATTGTATTATAATACGCAATTTTCCCAAAACTTATATTTTTCATATTTTTTACGCAAAAAAAGACACCGCGAAAATCCTTTTAATTGGAATTTCGCGGTGTAAAATTGTTATTAACATATATTTTAGGAAAATGTTTAACGATTTTTCAGTTTGTTTTTTACATTTACTTTTATTATATGGTATATCTTAACATATAACGCAACAAAAGTAAATCATTATTTAATTAAAGCTCGTGATAATACGGACATATGTCCTCAAAGTGGCCGTCTTTCATACGAAAGCCTTTCGGAATAGTTCCCAATTGCTTAAATCCTAATCTCTCGTAAAGATGTCTTGCGTGAATGTTGGTTGCCACAACAGCATTAAACTGCATAACACCGAAACCGTGAAGCTTTGCCTGTTTAAGACAATCTGTCACAAGCTTTTCTCCAATATGCAGTCCTCTGCTGTCGGAGCTTACAGCAAAGCTTGAATTGCAGATATGACCGCATCTTCCGATATTGTTAGGATGGAGGATATATAAACCGTAAACCCTGTTTGTTTCATTATCTGCGGCAACGCCGCAATAGGTCTGAGAAGCAAAAAAGTCCTTTCCTGTTTCTTCGTTTAAAATTTCCTCTTGCGGAAAGGCAATTCCTTCCTCAACGACCTCATTCCAGATTTTAAGCATTTCCTGTAAGTCGGTATCAGTGTATTCTCTGACAACTATCTCCATTGTTAATACTCCTCATAATTTCATATATTTTCATCTTCGCCTTAGTCTGTCGCATAAATATTCGAAAGTTTTTTAAGTGCTTCGCTGTTTTTTATTACAATTCTTCTGTACTCGGTCGATATATCGCCCTTTTTAGCAAATCGGCTTAGAGTTTTGCTTACCGTTACCCTTGATACACCTGCCGCATTTGCAATTTCCTCGTGAGTAATACTAACGGTTCCGTTTTTTTCGTTCTGCAAAAGCAACCGCGCGATTCGTGCGTCTGCCTGCAAAAACGTCATTGAGTCAAGCTGAGATGACAGCAGTCTTATTCTGTTTGCAAGAATTTCAAGAAGCTCAAATGCAAGCCGAGGATGTTTTCCGAAAAGCTCGGTCAAAAGCTGTTCGTCAATCATAACGACCTCAGAGTCGGCAACCGCCTTTGCAGAGCTTACTCTCGGCTTTTTATCAAAAAACGCGCCCTCACCGAGCAGTTCACCCTGCGAAGCGGTATTAAGCGTTTTTTCCATTCCGTCAACCGACGTCATAAAAACCTTGACTTTGCCCTTTTTAAGATAACAAAAGGTCGTTGCAATATCGCCTTGGCGGTAAATTATTTCACCTTTGGCAAAGGTTTTGCTCATACCTGCTTTATTGAGCAGATTTTGCATATCCTTGTGCATTTCCGAGTTTGTGTGACCGTAGTAAAATGTTCTTTTTTCCATTTCAATCTCCTGCATTTATGGGTGATGTTTATTTAATCGCCGCATTTTGGCACTCTGTTAGTCTTATGGATATTAAATGATTTATATAATATGTATATTATCATAAAATCACCTTGGCTGTAAAGCATTTGCAACAGCTAAACAGTTATTTTTGTAAGAATAAAATGCTTGCACACCTTAAATATTGACACACCGAAGCAAATGCGGTAGAATGTTATTCAAATTAAAGAAAAAACGTATTTTGCAATTAAATTATACATAATTTGAAAGGTTGTAGAAAATGAGAGAAATCGCTTTATTCTATAATTTCAGCGACGAACGTTTGCGCAAGGCAAAATTTGCACTTATGCCGCAGAAATTTTCCGTAATAGGTGTTAAAAAAGAAGATTTCTGTCAGCCGATAGGTTATCTTGCAGGCATTAAAGACATTTGTGCCAAAGACGAAAAATACAGCGGCGATGGATTTTCGGACGAGATGATTGTTATGCACAATTTCACAAGTCAGAAAATTGACGTGCTAATCCGCGCGCTCAACAAACACGGAATAGGCAGAGTACCTCTCAAGGCTGTAGTTACACCCACAAACAAAAACTGGGACAGTATTCAGCTTTATGAGGCAGTTAAAGCAGATTATGAGGAAATGAATCAGAGCAATAATAATTGATAAGGAAACTATACTGAGACATTAAACTGAGTGATATATCAAAGTTTGAGAGGAGTTCTTTGAATGTTGAGATTAAGACCATACAAGGCTTGTGATGCAGAGATTATAACCAAATGGATAAAAAATGAATATGCTTTCCGTCAATGGAGTGCAGACCGGTATGAAAAATATCCCATTACTTCTAATGATATGAATCTCTATTATGACAGAGATAAGAATAATAAAAATATTTGGGGGATGACTGCTTTTAATGACATCGGCGTAGTAGGGCATTTTACAATGCGTTTTCCAAATAATACATACGACGAAATTCGATTGGGATTTGTTATTGTTGATGATAATGAGCGTAGAAAAGGGTATGGAAAAGAAATGCTTTCATTGGCAATTCAATATGCTTTTGACTTCATCAAGGTAAATAAAATATCATTAGGAGTTTTCGAAAATAACACAGCTGCCATAAAATGTTATAAATCCTGCGGATTTAAAGAAGTTAAATTAAAGAATGTAGAAAGTTATCAGTGTATGGGTGAAATTTGGAACTGTATTGAAATGGAGCTGACTAAGTAATTTTCGGTTAAATGGGCCGATTTTCTGCTAACGTTGCATAATCATATTCGGTTGACCGCAAGAGTTTTTCAAGCAGATGAACATAATAGCTAATTATAAAAATAAAAAACGATAGTTTTTAAAAACTATCGTTTTTTACTGTAATTTTATCCAACAGTTCGCCGACTTTCTCGTGAAAAACAAGGTCTGCCTTGTTGTCAAACGGCGTTGCGTCACGATTGATAAGCACAATGTTATCTCCTCGGAAATACTGTGTAAAACCTGCCGCAGGATAAACCGTAAGGCTGGTTCCTGCAATAATCAGCGTGTCTGCACTTTCAATCGCATTCAGCGCACCCGAAACGGTTTTGTCGTCAAGTCCTTCTTCATACAGCACAACATCGGGCTTTACAACCTCTCCGCATTCGCACTTCGGCACGCCTTCGCTGTGTTTTATGTACTCTGCGCCGTAAAACCGTCCGCATTTTCGGCAGTAATTGCGCAAAACACTTCCGTGAAGCTCATAAACATTCTTGCTTCCTGCCGCCTGATGAAGTCCGTCAATGTTCTGGGTTACTACTGCAAGAAGCTTTCCTGCCTTTTCAAGTTGGGCAAGCTTATAATGCGCCTTGTTCGGCTTTTTATCCAAGCAAAGCATTTTATCTTTGTAGAATCTGTAAAATTCTTTGGTATTATGCTCAAAAAAGGTGTGACTCAAAATCTGTTCGGGAGGGAAATCATACTTTTGATTGTACAGTCCGTCAACACTTCTGAAATCGGGAATACCGCTTTCGGTTGATACGCCTGCGCCTCCGAAAAATACAATTCTTTTGCTGTTGTCAATTACCTTTTGAAGTTCTTCGACTGTGCTCACATTATCGCTTCTTTCATCTGCTTAACATAATCACAAACAGGTTGTATACATTCTGTTCCGTACTTTGCAATTATTTTAACTATAGCCGAACCGACAATTACTCCGTCTGCACTTTCAGACATTTTCTTTGCCTGTTCGGGAGTAGAAATGCCAAAGCCTATGGCGCATGGAATATCGCTTACGGATTTTACAAGCCGCACCATTTCGCCGACGTCGGTGGTGATTTCACTTCTTACACCTGTAACGCCCATTGACGAAACGCAGTAAAGAAAGCCCTGCGCCTCTTTAGCGATAGTTTTTATTCTGTCGTGTGAAGTCGGGGCAATTAGAGATACCATATCTATGCCGTATTTGTCGCAATGCGGTTTAAGCTCCGACTTTTCTTCAAACGGTGTGTCGGGAACGATTACGGCTGAGATACCGCACTCTTTGCATTTAGCCATAAATTTATCAGTTCCGTAAACGAAAATCGGGTTCATATATGTCATAACCGCAAGAGCACATTTAATCTGCGGACGGATACGCTTAACCATATCAAAAATTTTGTCGGTTGTTGTTCCCGATGCAAGCGCACGGATGTCAGCCTCCTGAATTACAACTCCCTCTGCAATAGGGTCTGAAAATGGAATACCGATTTCTATAATATCCGCTCCGTTTTCGCTCATGGCAATAAGGAGCTTTTCCGTAGTCTCAAGATTTGGGTCGCCTGCCGTAACAAACGGAATGAATGCCTTGCCGTTTTTGAAAGCCGCTTTTATATCACTCATAAATATCCTCCCCTCTGTATCTTGCAATTGCCGCAACGTCCTTGTCGCCTCTGCCTGAAAGATTGACAACGATTATTTTGTCCTTATCCATTGACGGCGCGATTTTCATACAATGAGCAACTGCGTGAGAGCTTTCAATTGCAGGAATAATGCCCTCTGTTCTTGAAAGATACTCAAATGCGCATACTGCTTCTTCATCTGTTACGGGTACATATTCCGCTCTGCCTGTATCGCTCAGATTTGCGTGCTCGGGACCGATTCCGGGATAGTCAAGTCCTGCCGAAATTGAGTAAACGGGCGCAATCTGACCGTACTCATCCTGACAGAAATATGATTTCATACCGTGAAAAATTCCGAGAGTTCCGTTTGCAATCGTAGCGGCATTTTTGGGATTGTCAACGCCGAGTCCTGCGGCCTCACAGCCGATAAGACGAACGCTTTTTTCGTCAATAAAATCATAAAAAGCACCCATTGCGTTGCTTCCGCCGCCTACGCACGCCATAACAACGTCCGGAAGTCTGCCTTCTTTTTCAAGCAGCTGGGATTTTATCTCTTTGCCGATCACACTCTGAAAATCACGCACTACCGTAGGGAACGGGTGAGGACCCATTACCGAACCGAGAACATAATGCGTGTCGGCAACTCGGTTTGTCCACTCGCGCATAGCTTCATTTACGGCGTCTTTAAGCGTCATTGTGCCTGTTTCAACTGCGTTTACCTTTGCCCCGAGCAGTTTCATTCTGTAAACGTTAAGAGCCTGACGGATTGTGTCCTCCTTGCCCATGAAAATCTCACATTCAAGTCCGAGCAGGGCGGCTACCGTAGCCGTTGCAACTCCGTGCTGACCTGCGCCTGTCTCGGCAATTACCCTTGTTTTGCCCATTTTCTTTGCAAGCAGGCATTGTCCCAGACAGTTGTTTAGCTTGTGAGAGCCTGTATGGTTTAAATCCTCTCGCTTTAAATAGATTTTTGCGCCGCCCAAATCCTTTGTCATCTTTTCGGCATAGTAAAGAAGTGACGGTCTGCCTGCATATTCACGCATAAGCTCGTCAAGCTCTGACACAAATTCGGGGTCATCTTTATATCTGTTGTATGCTTCTTTAAATTCGTTTATGGCATTCATCAGGGTTTCGGGAACAAATTGTCCGCCGTGAATGCCGAATTTTCCTTTTGACATTTTATATGCACCTCAAAATTTAATTTGCAAATTATAATTTTCCTGAATTCAATGCTTCAAGCGCAGATTTCTTGTCGGGATTTCTCATAAGCGTTTCTCCGATAAGAACTCCGTTTACGCCGGAATTTCTCAGATTGTCAATATCTTCACTCGTTTTTATTCCGCTTTCGCCGACAAACAGAATTTCTTTGGGAACAAGTTTTCTAAGTCTTGTACAGGTAGTAATATCGACCGTAAAATCCTTTAGATTGCGGTTGTTGACGCCGATGACCCTTGCGCCTGCGCTGATTGCCGACTTTACTTCTTCCTCAGTGTGAGCCTCAACAAGCGCGGAAAGACCAAGCGCGTCGCAAAGCTGAATCCAATTTCTGATTGTTTCGGTGTCGAGCAGGGCGCAAATAAGCAGTACAGCCGACGCTCCCAGAGTTTTTGCCTCGTAAATCTGATATTCGCAGACAGTAAAATCCTTGCGGAGCAGAGGAATTTTAACATTCTGAGAGATTTCCTTTAAATAAGCGTTTTCACCCTTGAACCACTGCGGCTCAGTAAGCACCGATATTGCCGCGGCGCCTGCATTTTCATAATCCTTTGCAATCTGAACATACGGAAAATCCTCTGCGATTATACCCTTTGACGGCGAAGCCTTTTTGACCTCGCAGATGTATGAAATTCCGTCCAAAGCAAGTGCTTTTTCAAACGGAAAATTTCTGTTGATTTCCATTGAAAGCGCCTGATTTTTTATGGTTTCAAGCGGAATTTGTTTTTGAATATCATTATACCGTTTTCTGTTTGCTTCTGCAATAGTTTCAAGAATCATAGTTTTCTCCGATATATCTTAACTGTCTGTATAAAACGTTACTCGTTTGTTGCCCTTGCAAATTCTTCCATTTTTGCGTATGCCTTGCCGCTGTCGATTATATCCTGCGCTGTCTTTACGCCGTCCTCAATTGACGCAGCTTTTCCGCCTGCATAAATACCGAGAGCCGCATTGAGCACAACTATGTCACGCTTTGCACCTTTAAGCTTGCCGCTGAGAATCTGCTTTGTAATCTCGGCATTTTCTGCACCGTTGCCGCCGATAAGCTCAGACATTTCATACTTTTTCAGTCCAAACTGTTCAGGTGAAATTTCATAGGTATTAAAGCTTCCGTTGTCAATTTCACAAACTTTTGTCGTTCCAGTAACCGTTACCTCGTCCATACCGTCGCTGCCGTAGAACACAAAGCCTCTTTTTACGCCGAGATTTGAAAATACCTTTGCAATCGGCTCGACAAGTGCTTCTGAATAAACGCCTGTAATATGAAGATTTGCACCTGCAGGATTTGTGAGAGGTCCGAGAACGTTAAAGATGTTGCGTATGCCGATTTCTTTTCTTACAGGGCCTACAAAACGCATTGAAGCATGATATCCCTGTGCAAACATAAAGCATATTCCTGTTTTTTCAAGAACTTCTTCACTTTTTTCGGGACTGATTGAAATATTTACGCCAAGGTTTTCAAGGCAGTCAGCCGAACCGCTTTTGCTCGACATTGAGCGGTTGCCGTGCTTTGCAACGGATATTCCCGAAGCCGCAATAACAAATGCCGCCGTAGTTGAAATATTAAAAGTACCCGTGCCGTCGCCGCCCGTTCCTACAATATCAAGAACGTCTGTGCGCGGTTTTATATGCAGTGCCTTTTCACGCATAACCTTAGCGCAGGCTGTTATTTCGTCAATTGTTTCGCCCTTTATTCTGAGAGCGGTAAGAAATGACGCCATCTGTGCCTGAGTGGCCGTACCTGTCATCATTTCATCCATTACCTGTGAAGCCTCGTCAAATGTTAGGTCGTTTCCTGCTACTACTTTTTTAATTGCTTCTTTAATCATAAAATCATACCCTTTCTAAAAAGTTTTTTATCATCTGCATACCGTGAGAAGTGAGGATCGATTCGGGGTGAAACTGTAATCCGTAAATATCATATTCTTTGTGTTTTACGCCCATTACTTCTCCCATATCATCCTGTGCAATTACAACAAGCTCATCGGGAATTGTACTTCGTTTTGCAATCAGCGAATGATACCTTGCTCCCTCGACTGTTTTTGGCATATCAGCAAATATTTTACAACTGTTATCAACAATTATATCGCTTTTTTTGCCGTGCAATAATTTTATCGCGTGGGTAATTTCAGCGCCGAACACCTCGCATATTGCCTGATGCCCCAGACAAACACCCAGAATAGGGAATTTGCCTTTGAGCTGTCTTATTACATCTTCGCAAATTCCTGCGTTTTCGGGATAGCCCGGACCCGGAGAGAGGATTATGTGCGTCGGATTTAAGTTTATAATTTCATCGACCGTAATTTCATCATTGCGCACGACCGTTATGTCGAAGTTTATGCTTCCGCAGAACTGCACGAGATTGTAGGTGAAGCTGTCGTAATTATCAATAAAAAGTATCATAATTCATAAACCTCCCCTGCGTTTTTAACTGCATTCATAACGGCAAGAGCCTTGTTGTAGGTTTCAAGATATTCATTTTCAGGCACGCTGTCAGCTACAATTCCTGCACCTGCCTGAACGTAAACCTTATTTCCCTTTTTTACAGCCATTCTTATTGCAATGCAGGTGTCGAGATTGCCGTTAAAATCGATGTAACCGAGTGCTCCGCCGTATACTCCGCGCGGAGTTTTTTCAAGCTCCTCAATTATTTCGCAGGCTCTTATTTTAGGTGCTCCCGAAAGAGTGCCTGCAGGAAGAAGTGCTTCAACTGCGCTGAGAGCGTCAAGATTTTCCTTTATTTGCCCCTCAACCTCGCTGCAAATGTGCATAATCTTTGAAAACCGCAGGATTTTCTGATATTCGGTGACCTTGACCGAATTGAATTTTGCGATTTTCCCTATATCGTTTCTTCCTAAATCCACAAGCATATTATGCTCGGCAAGTTCTTTTTCATCTTTTATAAGCTCGTCGGCAAGAGCGTCGTCCTCTTCTTTGGTTTTTCCTCTGGGACGCGAGCCTGCAATCGGAAATGTATTAAGCACGCCGTTTTGAAGCTTTACCAGAGTTTCGGGAGAGGCGGTTATGATTTCGTCACCGTCAATCGACATATATACCATATACGGCGAAGGATTGGTTGTTCTTAAAACTCTGTAGGCATTAATCAGCGAACCGCTGTATTCAGCCTCAAACCTTCTTGAAACAACGCATTGAAAAATATCGCCGTCATAAATATATTCTTTGGTCTTTTCAACCATTTGGCAAAATTCTTCTTTTGTGTAGGTGCTCTTGAATTCAACATTTTCATCTGTTTGAAGCTTTGGAAGAGGAGAGTTATCAGTGATGATTTCAATTATCTTTGCAATGTCATCCTTGGCCTGACGGTACTGTCTTTCGGGGTCATAGGTTTTCATATTTACAATAACGCTCAGCTTTTGCTTGAGATGGTCGTAAGCAATTATTTTGTCAAACAGCATAAGGTCAAAGTCGTTTGTATCGCCTCTTTTAAGCTTTAAAACAGGCTCGGCGCAGGCTATCATGGCGTAACCGTAATATCCCACAAGACCGCCCGTAAACGGAGGAATATCTTCAAACTTTGGCGTTTTGTAATCGGCAAGATATTCCCGAACGGCGTCATACGGATCGCTTGTTTTTATAACTCTTGCTCCCTCGCCTGTAACGGTCAGCGTTCCGTCTTTATATGCCAGACGCGCTTTGGGATCAAATCCTAAAAACGAATATCTGCCCCATTTTTCACCGCCCTCAATGCTTTCAAGCAGGAAAAACTTATTTGATTTCTGCGCAATTTTTCTGAGCAGGGTTATTGGCGTAACCAAATCAGCGTAAATTTCTTTATATACAGGAATAACGCTGTAGCTGTCCTTTAACCTCATGATCTCATCATAAGACGGTTTAATCATTTTAACACCAACCTTTCATTTTTATTAATTTTATAAAATAAAAAGACTTCTGTCCCTCAAAGGGACAAAAGTCTAAAAAAACAACTTCTGCGGTACCACCCAAATTGACAATAAACGTCCGCTCTACGGCATACTGACATATGCCTCCCGCTTTAACGGTCGGGTTCCGTCGGAAACTACTTGCAATTGCCTTTCGGTTCTATCAATTAACACTTTTCTATGCACTAATAAATGCTTTTTTGTGCTTACCGCAAATGCTTTCGGTCTGCCCTCACAAGTCCATTCGGAAAATTCTCCGCTGCCGCCTTTCACCAACCGACGGCTCTCTGAAAGCTTTAAAAATTCTTACTAATCTTGCTCACAGGTTTATCTTATTAAGAGTATTATATTCCTGTTTTTTGAATTTGTCAACACTTTTGTTTTATAAATATATTGATTTCCTATAAGTTTTGTTGTACTATATAAGTAATATAAATTTAATTAGGAGGTATTTTATGTCAAGTCAATTATTTATGATTTCAGGAATGCAATTTTATTTTCTTTTCATTTCGCTTGGTGTTTATATTCTTGAAATTATAGCGTTTTGGTCTTTGTTCAAAAAAGCAAATGTTCCCGGCTGGAAAAGTATTATCCCAGTTTATAACGCCTATACATTATTTAAGATTGCATGGAAATCCAAATATTTTTGGCTTACATTATTAGTTTCTGTGATTTATTCAGCTGCTGTCGGTTTAGGCAGGGTAAGTAATCTTAATGGTGTTTTTATTATTATAGAGGGTGTCATAAGCGTTGTTTTTGGACTCATATCATTATTGCTGACATTCTTTTTATGCCGCAAGACTGCATTTGTATATGGCAAGGGAACCGGTTTTGCCATAGGTTTGTTTTTCCTATATCCGATTTTTATACTTATTTTGGGGCTTGGCAGTTCAAAATATGTTGGTAACAAGTCATAATTAAATTGAAATTAAAAAAAGCTGACCTTTAGAGGTCAGATTTTTTATTGGTAAATAAATAAAGGCTCTATAATAAATGTTGGGGTAACAAATAGAGCCCACAAAAATAAAAAAGAAAAAATATAAAAAAGTAGAGCATATTTGTGAAAAATCCGTTAAAATGGAATTGACGATAAACCAGAAACGGAGGTTCAAATATGCTCTACAAACATTTTACAGAAAAAATCATAGGATTGCAAGATATGGAGATAGAAAATGTTGAAGAAATTAATAATTCTCTGCCTATTTTTTGCCATTTGAGGCGAAAACCTCATAAATGCCATTGTTGCTATACTCTAACTGATACTGTTCACGATTATCGTCTACAAGTGATATTCCTGCTTTCGGCAAAAAATGTTTTATTCATCTTAAGAAGCGTAGATATCGTTGCTCCTGCGGTAAGAGATTTGCTGAACATAACTCTTTTCTTCCCCGTCATCATCGTATGACTAACAGACTTTGCTTGTATATCATTGACAAATTAAGAAATGAAGTATCTTTTTCAAGCCTTGCCAGAAAGGTTAACCTCTCTGTTAGTACTGTTATCAGAATTTTTGATTTCGTCTCCTATTCTCCAAAAGTACTCCCTGCTGCTCTTTCTATTGATGAATTTAAAGGTAATACGAATGGAGAAAAATATCAATGTATTCTCACTGACCCTGTTAACAAAATTGTTTTAGATATACTTCCAAAAAGATATGAAAGTTATCTTACAAAATACTTTAACGCATTTTCAAACGAGGAACGAAACAAGGTTAAATATTTTGTCTCTGATATGTGGAAACCTTACTCTAATATTTCATCTGTCTGGTTTAAAAATGCTATTCACATTGTTGATAAATATCATTGGATACGGCAGATTATCTGGGCTTTTGAGGCTGTTCGCAAACAGGAACAAAAGAAATTCAGTAAATCTCATCGCAGATATTTCAAAAAGTCCAGACAGCTTTTAATTAAGAAATTCCAGTTTCTTTCTGATGAACAAAAACAACAGGTTAACATTATGCTCTATGCCTCTCCTACTCTCTCCACTGCCTATTTTTTCAAAGAAGATTTTCTTAAAATTCTTGATTGCAAAAATAGAAGTTCAGCTAAAACAGCTATGTCTGATTGGATTAACTCTGCTCTCGACAGTGGTATTCCTCAACTTCAAAAGTTCTCAAACACTTTGATAAATTGGCTTACCGGAATCTTAAATTCTTTTTCTTCTCCTCTCACCAACGGTTTTACCGAAGGCTGCAACAATAAAATTAAAGTGCTTAAACGTAATGCTTACGGTTACAAAAATTTCAAGCGCTTTCGTAATCGTATTTTACATGTCTATTCTCATCAGATACAAAAACAAGCGACAGTTTGATTTACTATCGCTTGCTTATATCTAATTTCCTTTTTTCGGGTTTACCCCAACTATTGACATAGAGCCTGTAAAAAGCAGTTTTTCGGGGCGATTTTTGCCGTTTTTTCACTCTGTACGCCCCTTTCAAAAGCCGGGCAAGGGAACGATACCTTTTTCCTTATTTCTCTCAAATGCGCGTTTTAGGGTGCAAAAAAGTGCCTGCTTTCATAAATGAGAACAGACGCTCCAGATCGTCAAATTGCTTTTAACACTTGTGTATTCTATAATAATCTATTATAAATAGCGCAATAGCAATCATGGTGATAATCGCAAATGACAATAAATCCCATATATCAAAAGGCGAAATAAAAAGAGTTTTTGCAAGACTAATATTTATTATTATGCATAAGGGTATTGTTAATAATAAAGAAATAGCAGCTGCGATTATTTTTCTCCTCCTTAATTTTCTAAAAATAAGATAGACACACCAAAGATAAGCGATTGAATAGAGTGACATTCTAATTCCAATTGGCATAATCAGATGATTTCCAACGATTATACTCATTACATACAGAAACGGAATGATTAAAACACTAAAGATAACCAAAGAGCCAAGCATTCCTTTGCTTCCGTATTTTACAAACGGTATAAATACTAACCACACAAAAATAATTGCAGTAATTGGATATAGCGACCAGGAAAATGTTCCAGATATTGCTATATCACAAATAGAGCAAACAATGATGCCAAGCAACAGCAATACCGAAAATGATACGGCTAATATATTTTGGAACGATACTATTTTTGATTTTGCGGTTTTTTCCGCATAAACTAACGCATTGTCGATGGTTTTCTCTACTTCCTTAGAGGCAACAGATTGACTCCTTTGACCATTAAGCAACTCGCCTGTTGTTACCCCGAGGATATCGGCAACCGAAGTTAGAAGCGTAATATCGGGGCAACTTAATCCCGTCTCACTCAGTTAAGGATATGAACGTGTATTTTTCCGCCCGTCAGTCGATTTTGCCGACGAAACGGTAGTAAATCTCGATCTCCTGCTCCCGCATACCGTCCGCGTCTTTCGTTGCTTCGTGAATCACGATTTTTTCAATCAAGGTGTTCAGAAGCTCGGCGGTCAGCTCTGTGGGGTGGGAGTATTGTTTTATCAGCGCGACCCATTTCTCGGCGTCGGATGATGTCTGCCGCTCAGTGGCAAGCTCTGCTTTGATGCGGTCAATCTTGTCAATCAGCTCGCTTTGCTCGGCTTGGTACTTCTGGGACAGCATATTGAAGTTGTAGCCCGTGATGCGCTCCGCTGACCAGTCCTCATACATCTTGGCAAACAGCCTGTCCACCTCCGCCTTGCGCTTCTCCGCCTTGGCAAGTTCCGCAGACTGTTTCTTCGTTTGCGCGGCGCGTCCCTTGTCGCCGGTTTTCAGAAGCCGCTCTAAAAGCTGTTCCTCGCCCAGCTCCGCCTGTCCCGCCCAATACTGGACTCTCGACAGCACATAGGCGTAAAGGGTATCATAGCGAACATAATGGGCGGTGCAGCGTCCGCCGTTTTTGCCAAGCTGCCGATAACTTGTGCAGTTGAAGTAGCTGTATGGGTGTTTGTTCTGCTTGTTTGTCGCAAAACTCATCGACCATCCGCAATCAGCACAGCGTACAAGCCCGGCAAAAATCTGCGTAGTCGCGTTCTTCATCTGTCTGCGCCGTCCGGCAATCTGCTCCTGCACCTGATTGAAAACGTCCTTTGGAATAATGGCCTCGTGGGTGTTCTCCACCCGTAGCCATTCCTCCTGCGGCTTGCGTACCCGCTTCTTGTTCTTGTAGGAGATGTTGGTCTGCTTGTTGTGGACGCTGTTGCCGATGTAGGTTTCGTCCTTGAGAATGGATTTGACCTGAGCTATCGTCCATGCGTAGGACTTTTCCTCCGGCGCTCCGGCATAGATGTTGGCGAACGTGCCGTATCGCGTGAAGTTCAGCCAACCGGCGGTAGGAACCTTCTCGGCAATCAGGACTTTGGCGATCTTAGCGGCTCCTGCTCCGTGTACGGCAAGGTCAAAGATTTTCTCAATGATCCACTTCGTCTCCCCGTCCACCGCAAGGGCATTCTTGATTTCCGGGTGGCGGACATAGCCCAGCGGAGCGTAAGCAAAGGTGCGTTCCCCTGCCGCAAATTTGGCTCTGAGCGCGGTCTTGACTTTGCGACTGGTATCTTTTGCCAGCCATTCGTTGAATAAATTCTTGAAAGGAACGAAATCGGAAAGCCCTTTATCCGTGTCCTCATTTTCAGTGACTGCGATGTAGCGGATCTGTTTCTCCGGGAACACGAATTCGAGGTAGTAATCCATCATAACGTGTTCCCTGCCAAAACGGGATAGGTCTTTCGTGGCAATACAGTTTACCTTTCCCGCCTCAACATCGTCCATCATTCGCTGAAAATTCGGACGCTCGAAGTTCGTCCCGCTCCATCCGTCATCGACGTACTCGCCGACCACATGAAGCCCGTTGTCCTGCGCGTATTTGCGTAAGATCGTCCTTTGCGTTTCAATGGAAACACTGTCGCCGTAGTTCTCATCGTCACGGCTAAGTCTCATGTAAAGTGCTGTATTGTACGGTTGTTTCACTGTAAATAATCCTCCTTTTCTCGGAAACAACCCACGCTTACAATACACCTCTATTATACTGTAAGCGTGGACCCGAATCAATATGGAATCTGTTAATAAACAGCCGGTTTCTTTTCGGGCGGTGTTCCTCCGGCAGCATACTCGATGACATTTTCGATCAGCTTTCCCATCGGCTTGCCTTTGACGGCAAAATGCTCGGAAACCCTGATGCGAGTGTTGCCGTAATAGTAGTACAGTGAACCGTCCGGCTCGATAAGATAAAATGCCCTGTTTTCCGGCGTGTCCTCCGGGCCTTCCCAGTAGAGACGCTCCCATTCTTTTATGAGGTCGGCGGGGATTTCTTCTTCCGGCTCGTAACAGGCGCAGAGATCAATGGGTTCATAGATAAATTTCTCGCTCATTCGATTCCTCCTTCGATGTGATTGATACTGTATATTCCCGGTATCATTTTTCGGGAAAAATATGCTTCATTTGCTCCATCCGAAGACGGTACAGTATTGCGGGTAAGGCATAATGCTTTCCTGTGCTTTTTTATGGTTACAGAGACGTTTTGGAGCAGCGATCAACGCTCCTGTTCATGCTTTTTCTGCTGGCTCGGCGCTCCGTGAAGCGTCTGCTCGATGTTGTCCCGGATGGTTTCA
>CANQDR010000045.1 GCA_947593615.1 uncultured Clostridia bacterium | reverse complement strand
CCGTCCGGCAGTCAGCCGGACAGGGAACGGCAAAATTTTTTACACTTCTTTTACTTCTTTATCTCACATGAGAAAAAGCCCGGCGCAGTAAGCATAATGGGACTTATGAACGACAGGGAAAACAAGGTAAGACTTCTTGTTGACGAGGATGTTTTAAAGGGTGAATACATAGGGTGTCATCCTTGTGTAAACACGTCAAGTCTTAAACTTAAAACAGAAGATGTTTTTACAAAATATCTGAACGCCGTTCATCATACTGCTGAAACAGTCGTGCTTAAAGGCAAATAAAATAAATTAAAAAAACATACAAAGCGCCCATGCAAAAAAGCATGGGCGCTTTGTTGATTATATGCAATTTCGGTAGAAAAAGGGGTGCTTATTCTGTTGCAGTATTTACCGATGCTGACGCATGGGTATAGTGACTGTATATGATTACTCCTTTAGTTCCTTTTGTTTCGTTTTGTTATCCATAAAACAGCTACGATTGAAATTACCATTACAAAAAAAGCTGCAACTGATGCGAAGGCTATATTGCTTCCTGTTCTTAAAAATGTCTTATCTCTGCTTTGCACATTTAATTCGGCAGAGGATTGAGTATTGTCCGCATTTGTGCTTTCAATTGCAGATAAAGGCTTACTAACATAAGTCTGTAAAGTGCTGTTTTGTGTAACTTCCTGAGTATTTGTGCTGCTATATGTTGTTTCTTCAATTGTCAAAACAACCTTTGTTCTGAAACTGTTTTCTGCAAACGCTGTAAATATTGAGCAAATTAACAGTACACTCAGAGCCGCAGTGATAACAACGATTAATTTTTTCATGGCGTTCATTCCTTAATGAAAGCGGTATAATTTACACCACAGATTAAGATTATTTATCTTCAAGAGATACCGTATAATTGATTACACCATTATAATTTCCTGCTCCAACGTTGTAATAATCTTTCAGCTTTATTTTCCTTGTCATTGTTCCCCAGTTAGAACCGGTCCATGAAACAATTTCATCGCCAATTTCATAATATGTGGGATTAGCGGAAGCGTCGGAATTATAGATAAGATATTCAGCCTCCTGAAGATGTCTTGAATCCCATACTGCAAACTTTTTCAGATTTCCGGAATAGCCTGCGCTCTGAATTTTTACGCTGATTTTCTTGCCGTCCGGAATAAACGCTGTATCATTTTCAAGTGCAAGCGAATATGAGAGCGTAGTAGAATCTTTAGCAAGAGCTACCGTATCCGGAATTGACACTGTGTATGCCGGAACAATTTCCGAAGCGTCTTTTGTGTACGTAATTTTTTGCTGGAAGTTAGCTGACGTGTTATTTTCATCAACAACAGGTGTATCTGTTGTTGAAGCTGCAAAAGCAGATGTTGTTGCGCAAGCGCACATTGCAATGGCAAGCATTGCTGTTCCTAATTTTTTGCCTAAGTTTTTCATTACTTAATTCTCCTTAAAATTATTTTTATATGTATTTTATATAAACCCCGTTAGGGGATTATTGTATTAATTATTTAACTGTAAGTGTTGTCTGAACCTGTGCACCGTTCATATTAGCGGCGCTGTCAAGAGAGGACGTGGATATATTTATGACAAGAGTGTAAGTACCTTTGGGTATTGTGTTTTGGAGCTTTACTCCTTTGATAGCGTCACCCGGTTTAACAAGACCTGTAGAACACAGCTGTTCACCTGTTTCTTTCAGTGATAATTTAAATTGAAAATTACAAGGATTGTCCTCGGGATTCAGGAGTGTTATGGGAAAATCTGTGCTGTCTGATGAAAACACAATATCATTATAGCCTGGAACTTTAATCCCGCTGCTGTCATTGCTGTCATTTTCTACTGTTGCATCATAATGAGATGCATTACTGTCAAATACAATTCCTTTTTCAGTTTCACCTTCCTGCGTATTATTGCTTAATAATATAAATCCTACTGCTGTGCCTGCACATAAAAGAATTGTAATTACCGCAGTAAGTGAAATTATAATCACTCTGATTTTTTTATTTTCAGTATTATTCATTTTTCCTCTCCTTTTCTTTCTGCCGTTATATTACCACTTAAAAAACATAAACAAATCAAGCAATCATTTTCTTTGTGTAAAATAATGTAAATATTATATTTGCTTAAAATTATGCTGATAAAAAAGAAAAGACAGATTTACCATAAAACCTGTCTTTTAAATTAAGATTATAAATTTTTTAATACTTATTCTTTTAGCTTATTTACAATTTTCTCAACTGTATTCTCAATGGTTCCTTCAGAGAATTTGACGGTTATATCGGCGTACTTTTCGTAAAGCGGAGTGCGCTCACGATAAACATCGTCAAGCGTATCACCTTTTCTGAATGCAATTCCCCTTGTTGTGATATTGGTAACACGATGCTTTATCTCATCTAAGGGAACGTCAATATAAATTACTTTACCGTGTGATTTAAGGTTTTGCATTGCCATATCGCTCATAACCATTGAGCCGCCCGTTGCAATTACTGTAAAGTCGCAGTCAAGCTCTCGCCCGACTTTTTCTTCAAGCTCTAAAAAAACATCAAGTCCGTCCTCATCAAGTATTTTTTGCAGAGGTTTTTTTGCCATACGGCTTATTATGAGGTCGGTGTCAACAAAGGAATATCCGACGGCTTTTGCAAGAAGCACGCCCAACGTGCTTTTTCCCGAACCGGGCATACCTATAAGAACTATATTTTCCATATTAAAGTATCCTTACATTGAGTGAATCGGTGCTTGAGGTAGGGTACGTTTTGTTTGATGAAAGCACAACAACCGTATCTCCCTTATGCACAAGTCCTGTGCTGAGAGCCTTTTCCATTGCCTGTTTCGTAATTTCGTCTGAAGTTTGCTTTTCTTCTCCGATAAGTGCAGTAACGCCCCAGTTAAGGCAAAGCTTTCTGCACACCGTCTTAGATGTAACTACGGCAATTACGGGAACTTCGGGTCTGAAATGAACCATTGCCCTTGCTACCTTTCCCGTTGCGCTCTCTACAATAATTGCCTTTGCACCGACTGAATCTGCAATATCCTTTGCGGCTCTGCATATACTTCCTCTTATAAGATTCTGGTCATCTATTGAGCGAGTTTCTATATAATCTTTAAGTGCGGTAAATTCTCCGTTAATTTCCGCCTCGGTGCAGATAGCGTCAAGAGCCTTTACGCTTTCAACGGGATATTTTCCTGCCGCTGACTCGCCTGACAGCATTACCGCGCTTGTTCCGTCATAAACTGCATTTGCAACGTCGCTGATTTCAGCACGTGTTGGCCGCGGAGATGTCGTCATACTTTCAAGCATCTGTGTTGCGGTGATTACATACTTTCCCTTTGCCACACATTTTCTTATGAGCGTTTTCTGAATTTCAGGGAGCTTAATAAACGGAATTTCAACTCCCATATCGCCTCTTGCAACCATAATTCCGTCGGCATAATCCATAATTGCGTCCATATCATCTACGCCGCTCTGATTTTCGATTTTTGCAATTATTTCTACATATTCATACCCGATACTGTCTATAAAATCACGAAGCGTTCTGACGTCTTCGTGCGTACGTACAAACGATGCCGCAACTACATTTGCGCCGTGCGCAAGTCCGAATTCTATGTCCTTTCTGTCCTGCGCGCTCACATAAGGCATGTTTATATGATAACCCGGAATATTAATGCTCTTGCGGTTTTTAAGCGTGCCGCCTTTGTTTACCGTACACACGATTTTATCATCGTATACTTCTTTTACAACAAGCGAAATTATGCCATCATCAAGCAGGAGCTCTCTTCCTATTGCTTTTTCGGCATCGGCAAAAAACAAATCGACAAGTTTGGGAAAAGAAATACTTACTCCGTTTGCGTCACCCTCAACACTTTCCTTGTAAAGCGAAAAGGTTGCTCCCTCTTCAAGCTTTGCAGAACCGCTTTTAAATACTCCCACTCTGACTTCGGGTCCCTTTGTATCAAGAAGAATCGACACATTTTTTCCGCTCTCATTTATCGCATCGTTTATCGTATCAAAAAGTGCTTCAAGCTCGTCGTATGTGCCGTGCGACATATTAACCCTTGCAACATTCATTCCTGCGTCAATCATTTTCAGCAGCATCTTTTTTGTGTTGCATGCCGGGCCGACTGTACAGACAATTTTTGTTTTTCTCATATATTTCTCCATTCTTTCATAATTTTTTTACAGAAAGTTTTATATTATCTTTCCCCATACTGGTTTTATTATATATTATGAAAAGAATGATTTCAATCACTGTTTTGTAAATTATTGGTTAATATCCTATTACACTGTCATTTTTCCTCTGATAATTCCGAGGATCTTACGTTCGCGCCTGCTTACCTGAACCTGCGTCATATTAAGTATTTTGGCGGTCTGCGTCTGCGTTTTATTCTGATAATACCTTAGTCTTATAATTTTTTGGTCGTTATCATCAAGCAGTTTCAGCGCCTGTTCAAGACTGAGCCTTTCTGATATTTCATACTGGATATCATCAACAGGCACATCAAGCTGAGGATTTCCGTCCTCATCATATTCAGCTGTAAGCGACAAAGGAGTGCGCACGCAGTTAAGTGCGTCAATTATCTTTTCCTCAGATACGTCAAGCTTTTGGGCAAGCTGTGAAACGGTCAGCTCCGTGCCGTTTTTCATCTTGTTTTCATTGTTTGCCCTGCAGATTGCCGAAGCAAGCTCCCTGAGCGTTCGGCTTACCTTAACCGAACCGCCGTCGCGGAACAGTCTTTTGATTTCTCCCATAATAACGGGAAAAGCGTAGGTGGAAAACTGAAAATTCCTGCTTTCGTCAAAGTTATTGATAGCCTTTGCAAGTCCCAGACAACCTGCCGAGAACAGCTCTTCATATTCAATTCCCTTGCCCGAAAAACGCTTGCAGCAGGCGTGTACTAGTCCCATATTGCTTTCTGCAAGCTTGTTTTTATCGATCATTGTCTGTTTGGGCAATGGTTTTTTCCAGCGTGACCGTTGTACCCTTGCCGAGTTCGGATTTTACTTTTACCTTGTCGCAAAAACTCTGCATTACGGCAAATCCCAAGCCTGCACGTTCTTCTTCGGGAGCAGTTGTAAACAAGGGCTCCATTGCCTTTTTTACGTCCTCTATTCCGCAACCCTTATCTCGGATTTTTATGATAACTTTGTTGTTGTCGGTAATTTTTCCCTTTATGTACACCGTACCCTTGGAGCGGCGGTAACCGTGAACTATGCAGTTGGTGACCGCCTCCGAAACAGCAGTTTTAATATCGCTGAGTTCATTGATTGTAGGGTCAAGATTCATCACAAAAGCTGCCGCAACACTACGTGCAAAGGATTCGTTACGGCTTTTTGACGGAAAACTAAGGCTCATTTCGTTGATAATATTCATCTCAGCACCCCCAGACTTTCAATTCCCGACATTGCAAAAATTTTATACATACTGTCGGGAATGTTTATTACTCTAAGCGTACCGCCGAGCAATTTCATATGACGGTAACGCCCCATTACAAGACCTATGCCCGAAGAATCCATAAACGATACTCCGGAAAAATCAAGACATAACAGTCCGGGTTTCAGCGACTGCGCCGCTCCGTCAATTCGGGAACGGATTTTGGCAGCTGTATCATGGTCTATTTCGCCGTCTATGTACGCAGTCAGAATATTATTTTTGAATTCTGTTTTAAGCATTTAAACATCCCTTTACATAAAAATAACTCCATACCTATCATAATTAGTATGGAGTAAAAAATTTGTTTTATTCTGTTGTATTATTATTTTTATTTAAGACGTATAAAAAGTGTCGATACATATCAGATATGCCCAAGTTTTTTTGTAATGTACGGGCGGATTTCTCCTGCAAGATAAAGCGAGCCGAACACGACAACCGCACCGTCTTTTTCCTTTGACCTTTCAAAAGCGGTATCAAAGGCGGTTTCACGGTTTTCAAAACTCTCAACAACATCAAAATATTTTTCACATTTATTTGCAAGCTCCCCAGATGAAAGAGCTCTCGGATTATCTACAGGCACGGTAAAAATCTCATCAAACGTGCCGCAGAGCAGTTTCAGCGAATTATCAATATCCTTGTCGGCAAGCATTCCCATAATTCCTATTATATATTTATCAGGTAAAAATCTGCTGACGGCATTTTTAAGAGCCTCAACGCCGTTAGGATTATGCGCTCCGTCAAGAATGACAACGGGACTTTTGCTTAACAGCTCAAGCCTTGCGGGATTTGAAGCGTTTGCAAAACCGCGCTGAATATGGTTGTCGGACACATCTATCATACCGTTTAACCGCAGAACTTCAATTGCGGCAAGGGTTGTTTTAGCATTTTCAAGCTGATGTTCGCCCGCAAGACCAAGAGTAAACTCATTTTTATTGTATTCAAAAACACTTCCGTCCAAGGTACTGCTTTTAACATTAATTTTAATATTTTCACTTTTGGCGAGGGGAATTTTTACTTTGCGTGCGGTGTTTTCTATAATATCCATCACGCACATTTCCTGTTTTGAGGTTACGGCGATTGAATTCGGTTTAAGAATTCCGCACTTCTGTTCGGTGATTTTTTCAATTGTATCTCCCAGAACGGCCGTATGGTCAAGACCTATTGTTGTAATAACCGAGCAGAGCGGAGCTTTGATAACATTTGTACAATCTAGCAGACCGCCCATACCTGTTTCAAGAACTACTATGTCACACTTTTCTTTTGCGTGAATATAAAACTGCAGTGCGTTTACATACTCAAATTCGGTAATGACAATTCCCTCGCTCTGTAGTTTTTCAACAAGAGGAAATGTATTTTCAACTGCGCATACAAGTTCTTCCTTGCTTATCATAGTATTGTTAATCTGTATTCTCTCACGAAAATCGGTAATATACGGAGAAATGAAAAGTCCTGTTTTATATCCTGCGGCAACAAGCACCGAAGAAATCATTGCACATACAGAACCCTTTCCGTTTGTTCCTGCGACGTGAATATACTTTAACTTGTCCTGAGGATTGCCCATTCGGTCAAGCAGGGTGAGAATACGGTCAAGTCCCGGTCTTGAACCAAAGGTGAGAAGGGAATGGATTTTTTCAAGTGCATTTTCGTATGTCATCACAACAGCTCCCTGTAAATTTCATTTTTCTTAAAGCCTGTAATCAATGCCGCCTGTTTTGCCGCCTCGGTGGCTTTTTCACCGTTTTCAATCAGCTTTCTTGCCGTTTCTACGGCAAATTCCAACGTATATTCCGAGTTATCGTTGTTTTTTGGCGCACCCTCAAGAACTAACACAAATTCGCCCTTGAGGCTTCCGTCCGCATAGTTGTCTGCCGCAAATTTTGTGGTAGTGCGGATCACTTCCTCATGAATTTTTGTAAGCTCACGCACAATAGACAATTTTCTGTCACCGAAAGATGAATATAAATCCCTCAGAGTAGAGGGAAGCTTGTGAGGTGCTTCATAAAAAATCATAGTGCGCTGCTCATTTTTAAGAGACTGAAGATGT
This sequence comes from uncultured Clostridia bacterium, assembly GCA_947593615.1. Lineage (GTDB taxonomy): Bacteria > Bacillota > Clostridia > Oscillospirales > Acutalibacteraceae > Ruminococcoides. Next base: position 8,083 of record CANQDR010000045.1, on the reverse strand, counting down.
TCGTTTCGGCTCTTTTTATTTACGCTTAAAAAACCCTCAAAGGTAAATCGTCCTGTTTCAAGACCCGATACGGCAAGAGCGGAGATCACGGCGCTCGGACCCGGAATTACAACTGTTTTTATTCCGTATTCATCGCATAGCTTAATCAAGTCCTCGCCCGGGTCAGAGATACACGGCATTCCTGCATCGGTAACTATTGCGCAATTCTCGCCCTGAATAATTCTTTTGCAGATTATCTCTCCGCGTTCACGCTTATTATGCTCAAAATAACTGACCATAGGCTTTTTTATGCCGAAGTGATTTAACAGCTTCAGTGTAACTCTGGTGTCCTCTGCCGCAATAAAATCAACGCTTTCAAGCGTTTGCACCGCACGGGGAGACAAATCGGACAAGTTGCCTATGGGTGTGCCCGTAACATATAAAATTCCGCTCATATTTTATCCTTTCGGTTCGGCAGGAGTTTTATAGCTGCCGTAAATTTTCATCATCTCTTCGGAAAAATTACCGTTTTCATCTTCAATAAACAACGAGGGAAGCACATTTAAAAATCCTCTGTTGCCCCCTCGTCTGCCTTCAAGCAAAAAGAGCTTGGGTGCCTTGCTGACTCGCTGCTGCACCAATCTGAGTGTTTTTGGCTCAATTGAGAATTTCCTCATAGACTCCATAACATCTGCAAGCCGTTCGGGTCGCTGGCATATGCAGAACCGACCCCCGAACTGCAATAGCTTTGACGCGCTTTCACAAACATCGTCAAGCGTACATTCAACCTCGTGCCTTGCAATCTGCTTTGAGTTTTGTGGATTAGTAATTCCGCTTCCTCCGATTTTGTATGGGGGATTGCATACCACAAGGTCATAACATCCGAAGTTAAGGATCCCCTTAAGGCATCTTAAATCAGCGTTTATAATTTTTATATTTCCGCCGAGATTATTATAATCAACGCTTTGCTGTGCCAGCGTGCAGGCGTCCTCTTGTATTTCAACGGCAGATATTTCAAGATTTCTGTTTTGTCTGCACCATAAAAGCGGAATCGTTCCGCAGCCTGTGCCGAGTTCAGCACATTTTTTGCGCCCCTGCGGTTTTGAAAAATCAGCAAGCAAAATTGTGTCGGTAGAAAAATGATAACTGTCCGACACATAAATACTTATTCCGTTTCCGATAGGTTCAAGATGAATGTTCCTCATATATTTCCTTTACGCTAATCTCAAATAATATCTGAAAAAATTTTTTTGGAGCTATTTGGGATTAATACCACACAAATATAAATTTATTTTATTATTATACTACTTAACCTGTATTACGGCAAGTGAATAAAATTAAAACGGCAAGGGAACAACCCTTGCCGTTTGAATTATTAGGTCAACCCTCGATTAAGCCTCCTGAGGAGCACCAACCGGGCAAACATCGGCACAAGAACCGCAATCTGCACATACATCAGCGTCGATAACGTACTTGCCGTCACCCTCTGAAATAGCAGAACAAGGACAAGCATCAGCACAAGCGCCGCACTGGATGCACTCATCATTAATAACGTATGCCATAGGGGGAACACCTCCTTAAAAGATTTCACCTTTATTGTAACATATATTTTAAAAAAAGCAATTGTTTTGGGAATAATTTTCGGATTTTTACAAATAATAAAAGTTTATTTAGCATTGAATTTAATTTTTAAATATTATGTTATCATAATATTTTTGAGTTTATTCAAGACCTTTTAATTCTTCAATTTCTTTTTTATCAATTTTTATATAGCCGTCTTTTACGAGCTTGCACTGTTTTACCGTAAAGCTCTTGGGTGCGACGTCGTCGGGAGCACCGTTGAGTTTTACCTTAAGCGTACCGGCAATAAGATTGTTATCAACTACCAGCCCCTTTCCCTCGGGAGTATTGACAATTGCGCCTATTTTGGGTGTTTTTTTAAGCAAATCGGTGTATGCTTCCTGCTCGTATTTCAGACAGCACATAAGTCTGCCGCAGGTTCCTGAAATTTTGACAGGAGAAAGCGATAAACCCTGCTCTTTAGCCATTTTGATTGAAACAGGCATAAACTCGCCCATAAAACTTGCACAGCAGAACGGATTACCGCAGATTCCCAAACCGCCGAGCATTTTAGCTTCATCTCTTACGCCTATTTGTCTGAGCTCAATTCTTGTTCTGAAAACAGAAGCGAGGTCTTTTACAAGAGCGCGGAAATCGACTCTTCCGTCGGCGGTAAAATAAAATAAAATTTTGCTGTTGTCAAATGTGTATTCAACATTAACAAGCTTCATTTCAAGTTTATGGTCAGCAATTTTTTGCTCACAGATTTTGTATGCTTCCTTTTCCTTAAGCCTGTTTTCCGCAAGGTGAAGCAAGTCGTTTTCATCTGCAATTCTTATCAGCGGTTTAAGCGGGTGTGCAAGTTCCGAATCATCAATAGTTTTATTTGCAGTTGCAACCTCTCCGCATTCAAGTCCTCTGGCTGTTTCAACAATGACCATATCTCCTATATTAAGTTTATTGTCAAGGGGGTCAAAATAGTAGACCTTTCCCACCTCTTTAAATCGAACTCCTATTACCTCTGCCATGAAATCCTCCTGTATTCTCCGCACAACCAAGTTGTCAGCAGATTTATGTTAATGTTCTCTGTTATTTTTATTTTTGCATTTTCTGTTAGCTCTATCATCTCGATAAGCTTTCCCTTTGTAAACCGTGCCGCGAGCAATTTGCCGAGAGCTGCGTCAAATACTGCGTCTGCACCCGAAAGCACAGCCATTCCGTCGCGCAAAATAAGTTTGACAGCCGCAAGCGTTTTATCTGATTTGTCTTTGTCGGAAAGTGAATTTGACGCCAGCAGCAAATCGTATTCTCTTGATGACAAGATACCGTTTACAATATTTTTTGCGTTTTGCACCGCAGTCTCATCAAAGCTTGTACTGCTTTTAAGCGTAATCAACGTACAGCGCGACAAAATTGTAGCAAGCAGTCTTTTTGCGTTTTCGCAAAGCAAAATAAAATATACATTCTGCGGCGGTTCCTCGAGCAGTTTTAAAAATGAATTTTGCGCAATCACAGACAATCTGTTGTCAGCATCTTCAAAAATGTAAATTTTTGCATTTGCTTCGTTTGGACGTATGAAAGCGTCTTTTGAAATATCGCGAATCTGGTCAATTGAGTATGTCTTTGACTTTTTTTCGGGATAAGCATATTTTATGTCGGCGTGAGCCGCCTGTTCTGCCTTATGACATTGTGCGCACACGCCGCACGGCTTATTTTCCGATATACATACTGCATACATTGAAAGAAATCTTGCCGCCGCAAGAGCTTTGTTTTTGTCCTTGCTTTCGATTACTATTGCGTGAGGTATTCTTCCGTTATTATCAAGCGTTCCGATAATCTTTTTTATGCTTTCATCAAAGTCAAAACCGCTTAAATTCAAAACAGACACCTCCGCAATAATTAATTATATCATAAATTTGATTAATTTCCACATTTATTTTATGGCAACAGTATTTGTAAATATGTCGCCCTTATCGGTTATATCCACATATCCGTAGCTTGCCATATATCCGTGACATGAACCGGGATTAAGCATATACAGTCCATCCTCGTAATATGTCATTGCGTTGTGAGTGTGGCCAAACAGCAGAATATCGGCTTTTTCTTCTCTTGCCGCGCTCATAATCCGATAATATCCTATTTTTGCATTATAAAGATGTCCGTGCGTTATAAAAATTTTTTTGCCGCATACATTTAATATTTCTTTTGACGGAAGAGTGCTGCCCCAGTCACAGTTTCCCTTTACTCCGACAATCATTTTATCTTTGTAGTTGTCCTTCAAAAACTGCACCTGCTCGTCGCCGTCACCGCAGTGAACAATAATTTCAGCGGAAGGCTGCGAATTGACAACTCTTAAAAGGGTGTTCAAATCTCCGTGAGTATCGGATACAACTAAAATACGCATTTAAAAAACTCCGTTCTAAAATAAAAAATACGGCATAACATATGTTGAGGTGTTTTTATGGCTGATAATAATAACGTAAATAAATTGCTCAATGAACTGTCACAGCGTTTAGGCGTGTCTGAAGGGCAGATCAAGAATGCCGCAAAACAAGGAAATGTTCAGGATATGCTAAAAAACGCAGACAGTAATCAGAAAAAAAAGATTGAATCTGTGCTTAACGACCCCGAGAAAACAAAACAAATTCTAAATAGTCCGCAGGCACAGTCTTTGATTAAACTGCTCGGCGGAGAGCAGAATAAATAATTGCTCCGTATATTTACGCCCGAAAAAACTTTGGGGCTAACCGAACTATACGCCTTGTCTGCCCATAGACAAAACGTGTAACAAATAAATATTTTTGTGGGCAGAAAGGGCCGTGAATAAAATGTCCGAAATTCAAGATAAAATCAACCAGATATTAAGTGACCCCGATGCACTCAAGCAGGTGCAGAGTCTTGGCGAACAGCTTGGTTTATCAAAACCAGAACCGCCAAAGCCTGCCCTTGCCGCTCAATCGGATGTATTGAACGATGATATGCTTAAAACGATAACCCGCCTTGCACCTGTTATGAAATCAGTTAAAAGCGACGACGAAACGACCCTTTTGCTTAATTCTCTCAGACCGTTTCTCAGTCCTGAAAAACGACATAAGCTTGACCAGGCAGAAAAAATGATTAAATTTATTAAAATCATTCCTCTGCTGAAAGACAACGGATTGTTCTTTTGACGGGAGGTGAAAATATGCCGAGCTTTGAAGAAGAAGCCTTTACAAGAGCACAGCAGATGAACCGCCGCACACCTTTTTACGGCGGTACTCAAAATACAAGTCAGAAGAATGAACGAAAGGAAGAACCAAAACCTAAAGCTGATGCTAATGTTACTCAATTGCAGGAAACAAGTACGGAAAATACAGGCAGTTTGCTTGATATAATGTTTAAAAACAAGGAGCAAAGCCTGATTTTGCTTTTAATTGTACTGCTTATGGATGAAAAAGCCGACTCTACACTTTTGTTAGCGCTTATATATCTTTTGACGTAATTAGACGTAAATTATTTATCTTATTTGTCCGTTTCCTTTTATTATAAATTTGCTGCTTGTCAGCTCGTTAAGTCCCATAGGACCTCTTGCATGGAGCTTTTGGGTAGAAATGCCTATTTCTGCGCCAAGCCCGAATTCTCCTCCGTCGGTAAAGCGTGTTGAAGCATTTACATATACTGCGGCGGAATCGACCTCAGAGGTGAATTTGTTTGCGCTGTCATAATCGCTTGTGATTATGCTTTCGCTGTGTCCTGTACTGTACTTTGCAATGTGATTGAGTGCGTCCTGAATGTCATCTACGACCTTAACGGCAATAATATAGTCGAGAAATTCAACAGAATAATCCTCCTCTGTTGCAGGAACAACGCAATCTCCGAGAATGGATTTAGTAATTTCACATCCGCGTATTTCAACATTTTTCTTATCAAGCTCTGCCTTTATTTCGGGCAGAGCTTTTTTTGCTATATCCTTGTGTACAAGCACCGTTTCAATTGCATTGCATACGGAAGGGCGAGATGTTTTTGCATTGAAAATAATGTTCTTAGCCATATTAATGTCCGCACTTTTGTCAACGTATACATGACAGTTGCCTACGCCGGTTTCAATTACGGGGACTTTTGCGTTATTCACCACACTCTTGATAAGTCCTGCTCCTCCTCTCGGAATTAACACATCAAGATAGTCGGAGAGCTGCATAAGCTCGGTTGCGCTCTGACGCGTGATGTCCTCAACAAGAGAAATGCAGTCGCGCGGAAAACCTGCTGACTCTATTGCATTGCGCATAATATCCGCAATTGTCTTGTTTGAGTTGATTGCTTCTTTTCCTCCGCGCAGAATAACTGCGCTGCCAGCTTTAAGGCAGAGCGCTGCGGCGTCTGAAGTCACATTGGGACGAGCCTCGTAAATTATTCCGATAACACCCATGGGAACTGTGATTTTTTCAATTTGCAGACCGTTCTTTAAAGTCCTGCCGTCAAGAATTCTTCCTATTGGGTCAGGAAGCGACGCAACCTGTTCCACTCCGTCAGCCATTCCATCAATGCGTTCTTTGCTCAATTTAAGTCGGTCAAGCAGAGAGTCGTTAAGCCTTGCCTTTTTTCCGTTTTCTATATCAATATCATTAGCTTCAATTATTGTCTGTGCATTATTTCTCAGAGCCTGTGCTATTGCCTTTAATGCTTCATCCTTTTTTGAACCTGCGTTCATCAGAAAACGAGCCGCTTTTTTTGCATTGGCTCCCATTGTTTCAAGCTGTGTCATTATAAAAATCCTTTCTTTTACTGTCTTGCAAGGAACATAGTTCCTATTTCTTTTCCGTCAAAAATTTCATAAAGATTTTCAGGATCGGCACCGTTGATAACGTGTACCTCCACTCCGCGTTTTGTAGCATAATCAGCCGCCTGCAATTTGGTTATCATTCCGCCGGTGCCCCTGTTAGAGCCTGTACCGGCCGCCATGGAAAGAATTTCCGAATTAATTTTATCAACTACGCTGATTTTTTTTGCATCGGGGTTCGTTCTGGGATTTGAGTCATAAAGTCCGTCAATATCGGTTAATATAACAAGTCTGTCGGCACTCATAAGTCCTGCAACAATTGCCGAAAGCATATCATTATCGCCAAAATTATTTCCTTCAAGTTCATCAATAGCTACGGTATCATTCTCATTTATTACGGGAATGATGTTCATTCTTATAAGTTCCTCAATTGTGTTTATTACATTTTGTCTTTTCTGGTCTGTTTCAACGGCATATCTTGTCAAAAGGATCTGAGCTACCGAGTGGTTGTATTCTCCGAAAAGCTTGTCATACATAAACATAAGCTCGCACTGACCTATAGCGGCAAGTGCCTGCTTCTTTTTTGTCTCGGCAGGACGTGATGTAAGGCCTGTCTTGCCCATACCTACGCCTATTGCGCCTGAGGACACAAGCATAATTTGTTCGCCTCTGTTCTGAAGGTCAGATAAAACCTTGCACAGACATTCAATTCTGCGATAATTGACCTTGCCGTTTTCATATGTAAGGGTAGAGGTTCCAACCTTTACCACGGTTCGTTTTTTTCTCATTTTCCGCACCTGTTTTCTGAAAAAAAGTATAGCAGTATCACTAAATCTGTGATTTTTTAATTTAGAATAATAGTGTTATATATTCATTATACCACATATTTGTTATTAATTACAACTATAAAACCTAAAAGCATGCTAATTAAAATGTAGGTTTGTCAATAATGTGTTACAAAATTAGAAAACTTGGCCAGTTGATAAAAAAGCATTGATATAATCGGCAGGAGAGTTCCAATTTAAAGGACGAATAGGAAATTTATTGTATTCTCTGTTTCTAACAGCAAGTTGCTTTTTGAAATCCTCAAAAGAGTAGAATTTATGAGAGGCATAAAAATATTCATTATCTTTTCTATGACTTCTCTCAACCTTACCATTATGACGAGGAGTGAAAGGTTTAATCAGTTTGTGCTGTATGTTCAACTCACTAAGACGCTTTTCAAATAAAGTTAGGGTGGGTTTTTGTGAAGAACCAAGACGCTTAGTAAATTCCTGACCATTGTCAGTTTGAACACAGTATATTGGAAATTTAAACACTTTAACAAGCTGATTAAGAAATTGTTGAGAAGAATATGAGCTTTGTTCTTTAAAGGCAGCGATATATCTGAAACGAGAATATTCGTCAATGGCGGTATATTGATAAAACTTTTCCCCTTTTTCTTGGGTATTTCGATGTAGGCCGTGTTGAACTGTCGGTAGCCGTTCGGTTTCAAAATACCGAACAAGTCACGGATTATCTGTTCCTGCCAGTCGATCAGTTCAAAGGGCTTTCCGGCCCAGGTGCCTTTGGTATGGCAGAGACATTCGATGAAGGATACGGCATAATCGGCTTTACCTTTATCGTAAACGGAGTCCTTCGCTTTGAACTTAGTGGGCGTGTATTTCTTCAGCTTTCGCAAAATGTAACCTCCGAAATTGCATGAAAAAAGGGCTCTATAATAAATGTTGGGGTAACAAATAGAGCCTACAGAAATAAAAATAATAAGAAAATAAAAAAAGTAGAGCA
>CANQDR010000044.1 GCA_947593615.1 uncultured Clostridia bacterium | reverse complement strand
AAGCTTGAAGAATATTTAAAGAAAGAAACAGACTTGCCCAAACTGGGAATACTGCTTTGTTTGAATACGGGACTGCGAGTTGGAGAAATATGCGCATTAAAATGGGAAGATATAAATTTTGAAGAAAAAGCTCTGAGAGTAAACAAAACAATGCTGAGAATAAATAACACAGATAAAAACAGTTTGACAAAAAGCAAACTAATAATCAGCACACCCAAAACAGAAAATTCAGAAAGAATAATACCGTTGTCAGATAAAATGATTAATTTGTTAGAAAAACATAAATCAAGCGGATATTTTTTAACAGGAAATTATAAATGCTTAGAACCGAGAAATTACAGATACAAATTCAAAAAATATTTGGAAGAAGCAGGAATAGAACAAATTAATTTTCACGCATTAAGACACACATTTGCAACAAGAGCAATAGAAAGCGGATTTGACGTAAAAAGTCTGAGCGAAATATTGGGACACACAGATATACAGATAACACTACAAAGATATGTACACAGCAGTATGGAACAAAAGCGAAAACAAATGGAAAAATTAAATTAATTATCGTATCAAAAATCGTCAAACAGAAAGTCAAAAAACCGCGAAAGCCCGATTAAATGCGGATTTTCGCGGTGATAAAGCATAAGTATCTTACTTGAGGAAAAATTTTAGCGGTTTTTCAGTTTATTTTATATATATAATCTTATTATGTGATATATTATAACATTTTGTTTAATAGATATCAAGCAAAAAAAGCAATTAATTGAAAATTTATCTGTTAATTGCTTTTTGCGAATAGTTTAGATAACAACAATAAATTTAAAATACACCCGTTTTATCAATGAACTATTATTATACAGTTCATTTTTTGCATTATCTGCGTAATTAAGCAATACATCAAGCTCTTTTTTATCAATAGTGTGGTTGCTGAATTTTGCTTTAAGCGCCGATTCTTCTACTTCATTAGGTATGGGGTTGTTTGAAAATCTCATTATTTTCAGAATATACCTGTAAATATACTTCGCGCGCCTGTTGTTTCTGCCTTTTTCAAATTGACTTGCGCGGGTTCTCAATATAATAATTCTTCTGATTATAATTGTCAGTATTATCGCAAGTACAATTCCAACTGAAATTAAAACCGTATTCAGAATACCGTAATCGGAGGTGTTTTTATTGTTGTTTTCATTTTTGTCAATCTGAACAGCCGCAGTGCTTTCCTGCAAAGTGTCAGGAGCATTAGTCGCTTGCTCTGTAACCGACTGAGTAACATCCTGCTGTTGCGTTGTCTGTTCTGCTTCGGTATCTGTCAGTGTATTGTTGTACTGCCAAGGTCTGAATGAAGAAGGTGTTGCCTCCAGAGGGATCCATCCTGCCGTACTGTCGTAGTATTCAACCCAAGCGTGAGCATTATCGGAAGTAACGGTTGTCCATCTGCCTGATTCCGCATTTGCATAGTAGCCTGTCACATATCTTGCAGGGACTCCGAGTGCCCTCAGCATAACTGCTGCGGCTGTAGCATAATGAACGCAGTAGCCTGAATCGGCTTCTTCAAGAAACCACACGGGAAAATCCTTGCCGTCTGGCATTTTAGGCGTATCAAGCGAATAATATCCTTTTTTTGATACAAATTCCTTTACTGCATTTGGTATTTCCGACTTTTTAAGCGCTGTAAGACCGTTTCTATCGGCTATTTCACGCATTTTTTGTTTTGTATCATCGGGCAGACCAAGATAGGTTGCCTCGACAAAGCGATTGTATTCCTTTGAAGTTTCGTCAGTAAAATATACAAGGCTTTCGGAATACGGACTGTAATTAATGTCATAGGATAACAGCTTGTTATTGTTCCTGATACATACATCACCCAGCGCCGAGAAATTTTCGGGGATTTCAAGAGAAAAATACGGCGAGTACATAATATCCTGACTGCTTTCGGTTATAATGCTGATTTCTTTATTGTTTGTAATGTGGCTTTTCGTCATAGTAAATGAGTTAAAATCTTTAGGAAAAATATTTGACTGCTCATTAGACAAAATCGACCATTCATTGTTATTGAAGTCAGCATAGGCAAGTCCTTTAAGATATATAGGACCGTTTGTTTCGGTGAAAATTCTCATTGCTTTATCGCTTTTCTGCTCAATCGGTCCTATTTCAGCAAGGTTTTCTTTTTCGGACAAAGAATTTCCTATTTCATTAAGGGATTTTGAAATATTATTATTCAAACTGTCATTGCTTTTAAAGCCTGTAAGCTCATGCATATAACTGAGCAAATTATCCTGCCATTCATATCTTTCATATCCCTCTACGGGATTTATAAGACATATTACAACGGCGGTTAATATTGTAAAAGCTGTAATTATAATTGTAACTATTCCGTTTTGTATCGGATTTTTTCTTCTGAAAAATGAAGTGATGTAAAGTGAAAACAGTATTGATACGACTAAAATCAACGGGATAAGCGACGGAAGTGTGTTTACCAGTATAAAGCAGGGAATAATTGGCGAAATGCTTATTATAGAAACAGGTAAAAGGCGTCTTGCACGTATCAGCGAAACGGAAATAACAGAACACAAAATAAATGCAATAAATACTAAAAACAAAGTTGCATCATTTGAATTTTCTGTTCCGAGAATAATATAATCGGGAACGGCAAGGTATTTAGAATAATAAGATAAAATTTGGTTTATAAAATAGCCTGTTTGTGAAAGTATGCTTTCAAGGGAAAACAAAACAGTGAAAGTAAAAATAATCGCTATAACTGCAATACTCAGCAAAAATTTTGTTCTGCTCTTTATTAAAGCTGAAATCAAGCTGAATATCGAGGTGAATATCAGAGTAGAAACAATAATAACAATAGGATTTACATTAACCTCAAAAGCTGTAATATTGCACCATAAAACCCCGAGCACAAGCATTGCGGTAAGAGAGAAATCCACAAAAAACGAAACCTTGTTTTTCACTCTTCATTCACCCCCTCGCAATCGGCAAAAATAGAATAAATCAATGTATTTGCACGGTCAATTGTACACGGATTGTAAGGAGTGTTTGTGTAAAGCGATTTAAAGTACATTTTAAGCTCGCTGTCGTTGCCGACAGAGGAAACCGAACCGTCTATGTCAGATAAAATATAGCATAAAGAACCGTTTTTATTAAAATACCTGCATACATACATCAGACGTGCGAGTATGGAATCATTGTCACCGCTGTTTGAATTAAGTGCAATTTTAACGGCAAACTGTTTATATACAGGCTGAGTCGGTTCACGCACGATAAGGTCGTCATATTTTGACGAAAGCTTCCAGTGAATATTTTTTAGACTGTCGCCGCTTTGATATTGTCTGAGTTCATAAAAATCAGAAAAACCGCCGCCGCTTTTCGGCTTGTAACCCACAACCGATATTTTATCGCAGTCAGGAAGCAGTGCAGGCTTCTTAGATTTCGGCATAATAACACAATTAAATTTGCAGTTAATTTTGACGGGAATAAAAAATATTCCCATAAAGTCATAGACCTTGCAGTATTTAGCACTCAGTTCAACACTTCCACAGTGAGAGGATAGCTTGTTGAATTTTTTATAAACGGGCTTCATAAGCGTACCGCCGTAAGTAATTTTGATTTTATCGTGTTGGTTTGCAAATATGTTTTCAGCCTTAAGATTAATTTTCAGCAAAGGGCAAAAAAAGGTTCTGCGTTTCTTTGCGGTAACGCCAATATAAAATTCGTCATTAATATTTATACTTTTATGAGAAAAAACAATAAAACTGTTTGCGGCGCTCGAAATCATAAACGGCAGGCTTACAATAAGAGAAAGAAAAGGTATACATATTGCCAAAACAAGCAAAAACCATGAAAACCAAGCGTAATAGAAAATATTGAACGCAAAGGCACCTGTTAGAATTCCCAAATAAACAAGAATATTTTTTATCATCTGTTAAATCCTCGGAGGTTTTACCCTCGAAAAAATATCTTTAAGCACCTGTTCCGTACTCATATGCCTTGAAGTTGCTTCTGGGCTTAGAATAATGCGGTGGCTGATTGTATTTAAAAATATATTGTGAACATCTCTCGGAACAATATAATCTCTGTTTTCCGCAAACGCAACTGCCCTTGCCATATCGGTAAGGGAAAGCGTAGCTCTCGGACTTGCGCCTCTGCTTATGAGATTATTGTTTCTTGTCGCCGATACAAGAGAAACAATATAACTTGCCATATCTTTTTTGACAAATACATCCTTTACGCTTTGCTGCATTTCCAAAAGCTGTTCTTTTGTAACAACAGTTTCTATGCTGTCAATAGGATTTATACTGCTTCTGTTTAAAAGCATTTTACATTCAGCCTCACCGTCAGGATAGCCCATAGAAATTCTTACCATAAAACGGTCTGTCTGTGAATCGGGAAGCAGTTGGGTACCGGAGGCACCAACGGGATTTTGTGTTGCTATAACGCAAAAAGGATTTGCAAGGGGATAGGATTTGCCCTCGACAGTAACCTGATGTTCCTCCATTGCTTCAAGCAGAGCCGCCTGAGTGCGGCTTGAGGTCCTGTTTAGCTCGTCCGCAAGAAAAAGATTGCAGAAAATCGCGCCCCTGTTAAAAGTAATTGTGTTAGAGTCTTTATTGTAAACTGCAAAGCCGGTAATGTCTGACGGCAGAGTATCGGGAGTAAACTGTACCCGTCCGTATTTAAGTCCCAGAGCCTTTGAAAAAGCAACCGCCATTGTAGTTTTTCCTACGCCGGGAATGTCCTCAATCAAAATATTTCCGTTGGCAAGAATTGCAAGCAAGGTCGTTACAATTGCCCTGTCCTTGCCGTTTATTGCTTTTTTTACTTCATTTGTTATCTTTTGAAAAGTGTTCATTTTTCCACCCAAATTTCCTGTGCTTTAATTATTTTTTAATATAATTTATTGCTGAGAAATGCTCAAAAGCATAAAAATGCTTTTTCATTTATCATAATATATATACTAATAATTATATTTCATATTCTGTCGTATTGCAACAACAAAAGGAAATAAAACTGAGGTTTTTATTTTGATTTTTTTATAGTTTTCTCAATGTGTAGAGATATTATCACATTTTGTGTTGTTGTTGATTATAAATTTTTTGCATAAAAACAGGGCGGAAAAACCGCCCTGAAAAAATTATACTATATTAAATTATTCAATTTCCTTTTTCTGTTTGCAGTATTCGTTGTAGAGTATATCACAAACGGACATTTTTCTAATAATATTTTTTACCGTAATATCAAGTCCTGTGTTCTCACTGTAATCGGCAGGATAGATAAAATCGACCCTGTCTTTTCTCAGCAAATCTTCGACCTTGCTGTCCCTGTTCTGATAAACAGCTATTGAATATCCTCCGTAGGACTTCATCATCTTCATACACGGCACATCGGAAAGACCGTCGCCGATATAAATCATATTGCTGAACGGAACACGCTTGCTGTCGTCAGGCATTGAGCGGTTAAGGTCATTGTCGTTGGAAATATCAAGCACGCCTTTGTTAATTCTGTAAACAAACTGAGTTTTATTTGTATAGTTTACATCAGTTTTCGGCCAGATACCGTTTCCGTTTTCATCATAAAGAAATTCGCAGGCAAAAATACTTTTAAAATACTTGCTTATCTTCGTGCCTTCAATAATCTCTTTCATACCTGAGGAAATAACATAATGCTCAATCTGCATGTCATGTGACCTGCCAAATGCCGTAATACGTTCAAACCAGCTTTCAACGCCTTTAAACAGCTCTACATTTTTGCCCATATCAACAAGGTTTTTTCGCAGAATGGGGATGTTTTTATCCTTTGAGATTTTCACCATTGCATACATATAGGCAAGAACAGAATCCATATGTTCTTTCTCGCCGAGTGAGTTTGCAAACTGCCAGAACTCGCTTTCGGTCAGGCCAAGACTCGGAATAAAGCTGTAGTCCTGCATATCTTTTGTGCAAAGAGTTTTGTCAAAATCATACATTATGGCAACAATGGGATAATCGCTCATACAATACTCCTAAATTATTACTCGGCGGAAGCCGATGATGTGTTCTGAGTGCTGTCAGAAGCAGAATATGTTGTAATCTCTATTGATTTAATAACAATGTTTTTCTCAGGCTTGTTGTTTTCATCAACCTTTACCGACGCAATTTTATCCACAACATCCATTCCGTCAATTACCTGTGCAAACACTGTGTGACCTCTGTCAACAGCGTTGTATGCGCCGTCAAGATAAGCGTTTCCTCCGTAAGTTTCGTATAGCTTTTGAACCTCTTGCGGTACAATGTCCGTATCATAGCAGTTGTTGCCGTTTTGCTGAATGAATGCTGACAGCAAATTTGAATCCTTGTAGTTAGCGAGCTGTGTTTTTACGTTTTTCCACATATTTTCAAGGTTTTTCCAGCCACCGCTGTTTTTGTAGGCTTCTGCGTCAGTCTGATTAATAAAGAACTGGCTTCCGTTTGTGTCTGCCGCATTATTAGCCATAGAAACCGCGCCCCTGATATTAAACAGTTTGTCGCAGAATTCATCCTCAAATTCCGAGCCGTATGAACTTGTTCCGTTGGGACTGTTTTCATCTGTTCCGCAGTGACCGCCCTGAATAATGAAGTCTTTAATTACTCGGTGAAAGGTAGTGTTGTCATATTTTCCGTCTTTTGCAAGATTTATGAAATTTGTGACAGACTTTGGAGCCTGCTCGGGGAAAAAGCGCAGGGTTACATCTCCCATTGAAGTGTGAATAATGGCAATGGTGTCGCCTTCATTCGGCATTTCAAGCTGGAATCCAACTTCATTTTCGGAGTCATGCAAAATATTAGGTTCAATTCCGAGAGATTCAGCGTCAATTCCCAGACTTTTAAGTGCGTCAACGGCAGATACTTCGTCAGCGGTGCTGACAGGTAAGACAGCAGTTGTGCCTGTCTCGTCAGGAGTGGCCGGCTGCGTTTTTTCGTTTTTACATCCCGAAAACGAAAAAACAGAAGCAACGCAAAGCAGTGCGCCGAGGGCAATACATAATGCTTTTCTGAATTTTTTAGAATTCATAATTAAAATTCCTTTCGGATTGTATTCTAAAACACACACATTAATAATACCACAAATGCAGTATAATTGCAAGTTTTGGTATTTTTTGCAAGTTGATGCGAAAATTAATGTTTGGCTATGTATCTCAATAAATTTAGGGAAATGGAATATGTCGCACAAATTTTTCATATGTTTATCTGTAACCAAATATTACTTAATACAACGGAGGTTTTAAAATGTCAGAATATCTGCCCGAAGGAAAACTTATTTCGACTCAGGAGAATATAAATACATTGTGTTCACCGCAGCTTTTGAATGAAGCAAAAAAAAGTGAAAAAATACTTGAAGCCAGAGCGTGCATATGTGATTCTCAGCATAATCTTGTAGTAGACCTCGGATCAATGAAAGGAATAATCCCCCGCGAAGAAGGTGCTCTGGGAATAAGAGAGGGAACAGTCAGGGATATAGCCGTAATTTCAAGGGTCAACAGACCTGTGAGTTTTATTATAACAGATTTCAGGACAGATGAAAGCGGAACTCAGTATGCCGTATTGTCACGTGAAAAGGCACAGAAAAAATGTATTGATAATTTTATCTCGAATCTTGTGTGCGGAGATGTGGTAAATGCACGCATAACACATCTTGAAAATTTCGGCGCGTTTGCTGACATAGGATGCGGAATAGTCGCGCTTATGCCGATTGACACAATATCTGTATCAAGAATTGAGCATCCGCGCGAACGCTTTACCGTAGGAATGGATATTAAAGCAGTCATAAAATCAATTGAAAACGGCAGAATCAGTCTAAGCCACAAAGAGCTTCTGGGAACATGGGAGCAGAATGCAATGAATTTTTCATCGGGTGAAACAGTTGCAGGAATTGTAAGAAGCGTAGAAAATTACGGTGCATTTGTTGAGCTTGCGCCTAATCTTGCAGGGCTTGCCGAAAGCAAAGAAGGGGTAAAGGCAGGACAGCAGGCAAGCGTGTACATAAAAAGCATAATTCCCGAAAAAATGAAAATTAAGCTTATAATAATAGATACGTTTGACTATAAATACAATCCGCAGAAACCTAAGTATTTCTGCGATGATGAGCATATAGATAAATTTTTGTATTCCCCCGAAAACTGCTCAAAAAGAGTGGAAACAGTATTCAGCTGAGCAGGTTGACATAAAATTGCTCCGATGTTATCATATCATATATAAAACACTTGCTGAATAAACGACAACGCTCTTATGCTGTTTATTTCAGCGGTAATTAATAGATGTTATAATTTCGGAGTGATAAAATGCAGATTTCAGATATTATTACAATTGCCGTTTGCGTTCTTACTCTTGTTTTCAGTATAATTATTCTTGTTTTATTTCTAAAAAAGAATAATGGCGGTGTTAAAGATGGTGTAATAAACGCAGTAAGAACAGAAATAGCCCAACAGCAAAGCTCACTTCGCCAGGAGCTTTCATCTCAGACACAGCTTTCAGTTAAGACTATGGGAGATATGATTGTGGAAAACCAGCGAAGTTTTTCACAGCATCAGACCGAAAAAATGTCACAGCTTGAAGAACGTCTGAAAACTTTTTCGCTTGAAAATGAGCAAAAGCTGGAGAATATCAGGCAGTCGGTTGAAAAACGGCTTGAATATCTGCAAAAAGATAATAACCGCCAACTTGAGGAAATGCGAAAAACCGTTGACGAAAAGCTTCAAAAAACCCTTGAAGAAAAGATGAATAAATCGTTCTCGCTTGTGAACGAAAGACTTGAACAGGTTTACAAGGGCCTCGGTGAAATGCAGAGCCTTGCAGTAGGCGTAGGAGATTTGAAAAAAGTATTGTCCAATGTAAAAACAAGGGGCATACTCGGAGAAATTCAGCTGGGCGGAATACTTTCAGAGATACTTTCTCCCGAACAGTATGAAGAAAACGTAGCAACAAAAAAAGGCTCAAAAAATGTTGTTGAGTTTGCAATAAAGCTTCCTTCAGATGACGACGGATTTATATACCTGCCAATAGATTCAAAGTTTCCCGGAGATACATATTCCGCTTTGCGCGACGCAATTGATGAGGGTGACAAGGAAAAGATTGATTCGGCTGCAAAACTGCTTATATCCACAATCAAAAACGAGGCAAAGGATATACGCGACAAATATATCGACCCGCCAAATACCACCGAATTTGCAATTATGTTTTTGCCCTTTGAGGGTCTTTACAGCGAGGTCGTAAACAGAGGTCTTGTTGAGGTTTTACAGCGCGACTATAAGGTGAATATCGCAGGACCAAGCACAATGGCGGCGCTTCTAAATTCGCTTCAAATGGGATTCAAGACTCTTGCCGTACAAAAGCGAAGCGCAGAGGTATGGGAGGTCTTAGGAGGCGTAAAGCAGGAATTTGACAAGTTTAACGATGTGCTTGTACTTACACAGCAGAGACTTGACCAAGCTAACAAGGAGCTTGATAAGCTTGTCGGTGTACGTACTCGTCAAATTCAGCGAAAGCTTAAAAATGTGCAGTCGCCGACAAAGGCGTTTGAAGAACCGTCGGATTTTGAAGAATAGTTTTAAAATATATTCATCATTAATAATGATTTTACAATAATATTTACAAAAAACATTTTTGCTGTTGACATTATGCTTTTAAGGTGTATAATAAGGTTGTAAATGAAAGTTTTATTTTATTAAAATTCATTTTTAATTAAATAATTACGTAAAATTTTCTAAACACCTGATATTTATGCAAGAATTAAATAAGGATATTGCAAAAGTGTAAAGGGGCACAAATATTTTTATTTGTGCCTTTTTTATATTTTTTTAAAATGCTTTATGCATTTTAAGTAACATGAGGTGGTTTTATGAAGAAGTCAAAAAAACTGTCAAAAAGAATTGTTTCGATTGCCATTGCATCAACAATTATTGTGACAGCATCGGTTACTGCATTTGCAACCGAGTACACAAGAGAAGGAAGAGTAACACAGCCAAGAGTATCGCACAAATTTGAAAAGGACGAGCTTGGTGTTGTAAACTTCAAATCAACTTGGGGCAACAAAGAAGCAAACGTAAGTTCAATGCTTAAATATGTGGACGAAGCACATGAAAAAGGCGTAAAGATATTGCTGTTCCCTGAGATGTGCGTAACCGGCTATGTATCGTCAAGCAATCCTGAGTCGCTGGCTTATCAGACTGCTGTTAATCTTGCAGAAACAGCTGACGGACCGACAGCGACAAAGTTTGCTGAAGTTTCTGATACGTACGATATGTGGATCATTTACGGTGCAACAGAAACAATACCCGACGACAGCGAGCATGCTTATAATTCGGCGTTTATCTGTTCGCCGGACGGAGAAATCACAACCTATCAGAAAATCAGTCCTGTTGAGGGTTCATGGTGTACTCCCGGTGAAACACCCGTACTTGTTGATGCAGGCGAATACGGATTACTGGGTGTAAGCATATGCTATGATACATATGCAATGCCTGAAATCGGAAGATATTACGCTGCAAAAGGATGCAATATTTTGCTTAATCCCACAGCAACCTCCAGAAGCTACACCGATACCGACGGTGACGGCGTAAAGAATGACGAGGGCTGGGAATGGTACTACAAAAACAGAATTGAAAGTAATACAAGCCGTGACGGCTATACATTGCTCAGTTCAAACCTTGTAGGAGCAGACGGACCGACAAATTCGAATGGAAGTCAGGCATATGATTTTCCGGGAGGTTCAGTAATCCTAAATAACGGAACGGTATATTATGCCGGCACAACTGACGAAACAGTTATTTCAAATACGGAAGCAGACATAATTACAGGTCAGGAGGGACTTCTTACAAATAAAGCTCCTCTTACGGCAAGCACGGGCTCAACCTGCAGAAATCAGGATTTCAGACCTGAAGATTACGCGTTGTTGTATGATGAGCTTGCTGATAAACAGGACGCAGGGGAAAGTCTTTCCTACAGGAACAACATTACAGACGGACCGACAGCTGCAGTTGTAAATATGTCCGCTGTATGGGGCGATAAAGAGGCCAATATTGAGGTTATGGAAAAGTACATTGCAGAAGCCGGAGAAAAGGGAGTAGATATCCTTGTATTCCCAGAAACTGTTCTTACAGGATATGAATGGAAAGCCCAAAAAGACGATCCGTATTATCAAGAAACAGGTGTTGCAATGCAGGTAGCGCTTGCAGAAACGATTCCCGGGCCAACAACAAATTATTTCTCAGAGTACGCAAAGAAGTACGGAATGTATATTATATTCGGCATGACAGAAAAAGAGGATGAACCGATTTATGATATGACAGACGGCGGAGTTGAAAAGGTTTATAACTCAGCAGCAATTTTGTATCCTGACGGCAAGATTGATTCATATCAGAAAATGCACCGTGCAGGCTATGAGTCAATGTGGTCTGTATGCGGCGACACACCTTATATGTTTGACACAGAGTGGGGAAAAATAGGTGTTGACATCTGCCGTGACGGTCATTTTTATCCTGAGCTTGGCAGATACTATGCAGCAATGGGTTGTTCAATTCTTATTCATCCTACAGCAACGACCGGCGACCCATGGTACAGAGAAACAAGAATAGGATCATATACAGACCGTGACGGAATGGCTGCAATTACCTGTAACCTTTTAGGTCCCGACGGTACATATAACGAAGAAACAGACAGTTGGTCAGGCGGCGTATTCGCATCAACAAGTTTGATTATAACAAAATATCACGATGAAAACGGCAGAACCTCGTTTGACCCGAAAACAGGCTATGCAATTGACCTCAACGGCACAGGTTCGGCGTCAGAGGGATTTGCCGAGCGCAAAACAAGTCCTGAAGGTCTTGAAATTGCAAAAATGAATTTAAGCGGATGCGGATTCAGCCTTACAAACTTCCAGGCAAGGCTGCTGTCAAAGATGTACGATGAACTTGCTGTTATTTACCGAGAAGGATACACATCAATCTATGGCAAAATGGGTGACGCTGACGGAGATACTGACATTGATATTATGGATGCAACCTATATTCAGAAAGCAGGATTGAATATGGTTGAACAAAATCCTCAGTGTGATGTAAACGGTGACGGCAGAGTATCAATTCTTGACGTTACATTGCTCCAGAGATATCTTGCAGGATATAACGTAACACTCTGATAACAGCTTATTTTAAATATAGCCTCCGAAACAGACTGCAAATAGCAGTCTGTTTTACTTTATAAAATTATACTGTCGTAAATGTGGTTTCTCTTGACTAACCTGCATACACTAATATAAAATCATTATATTAATCAATTAAATTTTAAGCGGTGTTGTTATTGACAAAACTACTTACAAGGCTGTTTGTAAAAAACAGCGACAACGTAAACGATCCCGACGTGCGTACTGCATATGGCAATATGTCGGGAATAGTAGGAATTTTTCTTAATTTGTGTTTGTTTTTGGCTAAGCTCACGGCAGGCGTAATGTCAGCGTCAATTTCGGTTACGGCAGACGCTTTTAATAATTTATCGGATGCAGGAAGCTCTGTAGTAACTTTTCTGGGATTTAAACTTGCGAGCCGTCCTGCCGATAAAGAACATCCTTTCGGTCACGGCAGATATGAATATGTTGCAGGTCTTGGAATATCCGTAGTCATTCTGCTTGTGGGAATTGAGCTTCTGAAAAGCTCAGCGGAAAAAATATTTAATCCCGATAACAGTTCGGAAATAACGTTTTTATCAATATGTATTCTTGCAGTATCGGTTGGTATAAAACTTTGGATGTTCTTTTTTAATAAAATTCTTTCAAAGAAAATAAGCTCAGCCGCACTAAAGGCAACTTCACTTGATTCGCTTACAGACTGCGCGGCTACTTCAATAGTGCTTTTCGGACTTTTAATATCAAATTTAACGGGAATTAATATTGACGGATATCTCGGCATATTGGTGGCAATATTTATTTTATTTACAGGAGTAAGCACATTTCGGGAGAGTCTTTCGCCTTTGCTCGGAAATCCTCCTGCTCCCGAATTTGTCAGAAACATTAAGGAAACTGTATTGCAGGAGAAAATGATAGTCGGAATACATGATTTAATCGTTCATGACTACGGCCCCGGAAGATGTATAATCTCTCTCCACGCGGAAATCCCCGACGATGAAGATTTTATCAGAGCACACGATACAATTGATATTGTTGAAAAGACGCTTGAAAGAAAATTTAACTGTATGACAACTATTCATATGGACCCGATTGCCACAGACGATGAATATACTTTGAATTTGAAAGATGAAGTTCAGAATGTACTTTGTGAAATAAGTCCCGAATTTTCAATCCACGATTTCAGAATAGTTAACGGAGAAACGCACATAAATGTAATATTTGATTTGGTTGTACCATATAACTGTAAAATGAGTGAAGATGAAATACTCACACTTGCAAAAAATAATATACGGAAAATTGATTCGAAGCTGATACCTGTCATTCAGGTTGAAAAGGCATTTATTGAACATTAATAGTATTCTCTTATGAGCGATAAAAAACAGAGTGTTATCTGAAATGGTAACACTCTGTTTTATAATATAAAGATTGCCCTCAATACTTAGTAATGTAATATGACGCAATATTTTTTAATTTTTGTCGTGCTGCATTAATATGGCGTGAAACTGTAGAAGCATTAAGTCCAAGCTCGGCAGCAATATCCTTTTGTTTTTTTCTGTTAAGATAATGTTCCACAATGCAAACACGCTGCATTTCGGTCAGTTCTTCGGTAATTGCTTTTGATAAAATCTGTTTCATTTGCCGTCTGCTTTCATTATTTGTGCTGCCTGACGACAGATACTTTGAATATAGTATTTTATCGACATTCTTGTCGTTAAAGTGTGACAATTGCGTTATCATTATGCAACTCCTTCGTGTCTTAGCATAAGGTGATTTGCGATATTAATGCATTCTTTATAATACATTCTGTATTTTGTCAGTTTTAAATCAATTGCTTTCTTTTCGGAAACAGAAGCAATTTTGCGCCTTGTTTTAAGCTTGTCTATTACACAGGCAATTTCCTTTGCCGTATTGCTGTATTCATTTGACCATTCAAAATAATTCATTATCTTTTCCTTCCTTTGACAGTTTCATTCTTCTTCCTAAGAGTCGGAGCGGGGCTAACTCCGCCTCTATATTTTATTATATAGAAAATGTATGTGATTTTCAATAACTTTTCGAACAAAAGTTCTAAAAATTATAAAATCCCTGTCAAAGTCCCATTGTCAGGACAGTGAAAAACGTCTAAAAATAATTTTATAAAAAATGTTTTTAAGAATTGCAGTAAAAATTCAAATACAACAACTTTATTTTTTGCAGTTTTTAACTATTACATAGAAAAATAAAATATAGTATAATGTAGTAAATCGTGTAGCTTTGAAAGCATAAGTCCAGATTGTGCTTTCAGAGCTGCACTTTTTTATGTTATACGGAGGTAATTATGCAAAACGCAAAAGAAGAAACACTAAAAATTAATAAAATGGGTACGGCAAACATTAAAATGCTTATGCTTTCAATGGGGCTTCCCATGATGTTTTCGATGGCAGTTCAGGCAGTTTATAATATAGTTGACAGCTATTTTGTCAGTTGTATGAGCGATACGCCTGAAATAGCTGATATGGGAGATTACGCAGTAAATGCTCTTACTTTGGCATTTCCTGTACAAATGCTTATGATTGCCATTGGAGTAGGAACAGGCGTTGGAATTAATGCTATTCTCTCCAGAAGCCTTGGAGAAGGTGATCGTGAAAAATGCAGTAAAATAGCGGGGAATTCAATTTTTATCGGACTTTGTATGTTTATAGTATTTTTACTGTTCGGATTTTTCGGGGTTGAACCGTATATTAAATCACAGACGGATAATGTTCAAATAATTGCTATGGCAACATCATATCTCAGAATATGCACAATTTGCTCGTTCGGGGTGAGTATGTATATAACATACGAAAAACTTCTTCAGGCAACAGGCAAAACAATGCAGTCAACAATAGCGCAGATTGCAGGCGCATTAACAAACATTATTCTTGATCCAGTTATGATTTTTGGTTGGCTCGGTTTGCCTGCTATGGGAATAGAAGGAGCGGCTTATGCTACGGTAATCGGTCAGTTTGTATCATTTGTGATTGACGCGACATTTCATTATATCTACAATTCAAATGATTTCAGTCCGGGCTTAAAATATATAAAGCCGCAGGGAGCAATAATACGGCAGATATACCACGTGGGAATACCAGCGATAATTATGCAGGCGCTTATGTCTTTTTTGACTTACAGTGTCAATGTAATTTTTGCTTTGGTATCAACCGAGGCAGTAACGGCATATGGGATTTACTATAAAATTCAGCAGTTTGTATTTTTTGCGGCATTCGGAATGAATAATGCAATGATTCCGATTATCGGTTTTAATTACGGTATGAGAAACAAAAAGAGGATTAACGATGGCATAAAATACGGTATGATTTATACGCTAATAATTATGTTTATAGGAGCAGTCGTGCTTCAGCTGTTTGCAAATCAGATTTTGGGAATATTTACGCTGTCGGAAAAGACCTGTGCACTTTCAATTTATGCAATAAGAATAATAACATTAGGTTATTTGTTCGTAGGTGCTAATATAGCCTATCAAGGGATTTTTCAGGCACTCGGCTGCGGAGTACATTCACTTATACTTTCTCTTGTCAGACTGATTGTAATACCGCTTCCGCTTGCATTTTTACTGACACTTCTCTCAAATGCGGAAATCTTTGTTTGGATTGCATTCCCTGTTGGGGAAGCAGCGGCATTTGTGCTTGCAGTAATATTTATGAGAAAAATGCGCAAAGACAAAATAAACTCTGTGAATAACATAAAATTATAAATAGCAGAATTTGAGATGAAAAAATTTTTTTGTATTATTTGTCCAGTTAGTTTTTTATAATATTGATTAATATATGAGTACAAACTGATATGTAAAAAAATATTGCACAAATAAGCAGAAAAAATATTGTGCAATTTGTTGTTTGCACTGTAAAAAAGGTCAAAACTGCCATTTTGACCTTGAAATTTAGGCTTTTTAATAGTATAATAATTGAAAATGAAATGGTTCATATATTGAAACATTCATTTTCATAAAACACACAATCGCAAAACAGACCGTCGAAAGACGGTCTGTTTTGTTTTATAAAAAAGTTGTTTAATTATTTGGCTCTATGTCAATAGTTGGGGTAAACCCGAAAAAATGAAATTAAATAAAAGCAAGCGATAGCAAATCAAACTGTCGCTTGTTTTTGTATCTGATGAGAAAAGATATGTAAAATACGATTACGAAAGCGCTTAAAATTTTTGTAACCGTAAGCATTGCGTTTAAGCACTTTAATTTTATTGTTGCAGCCTTCGGTAAAACCGTTGGTGAGAGGAGAAGAAAAAGAATTTAAGAT
>CANQDR010000043.1 GCA_947593615.1 uncultured Clostridia bacterium | reverse complement strand
TTTTAGAAAATTTTTAGAAAAGCGGTGTTTTTGAAGGTGTTTACGGTGTTTTCTGTACCTTGTCTGAAAAAGAAAAACCCTCGAAAACGGCTTAAATAAGCCATTTTCAAGGATTTGTAATTGGCAGGGGCAGAAGGACTTGAACCCTCGGCACGCGGTTTTGGAGACCGCTGCTCTACCAACTGAGCTATACCCCTGTATAATTTAATTTTCAACGCAAATGTTATTCTATCATCAAAATTTCAATTTGTCAATAGTTGCAGGAGTATTTTATTGAATATTCGATGAAATAATTTGTTTTGAAAATTTAATTATCTGAACTAAATAATAAAAAAGGTAAAGATAAACTATAGAAACTCAGAGTATTTTTATCTGTAAACTTTTCATAACCGAAATGGCGGCATTATTAAGATTATCGTCATTTGATGCTATGCAATTTGAGTCAACAATAACCTCGGTTGCGGGCTGAGCAGTTTTTGCAAGAACCGCATTTGAAATTACGCATATGTTAGTTACAACGCCGCAAAGTTCAATGCTCTCATATTCATTGTCTTTTAAATATGCAAAAAGCTCTGACGAGCCGAAAGTCAGTTTATAAAAGCACTTATCATTATCATCTTTCATAGATGCTGTTTTTCCGTACAGTCTGTGTCCGTCAGTCCCCTCAATGCAATGCTTAACGGGCAAATTTTTACCCTCAAAGGTTGACAGATAGTTTTCTTTATGTGTATCAAAAGTAAAAATTATTTCATCACCGCTTTTGCGGTACTCTCTGATTTTATCAGCGATTTTTTCATCAAGATCTTTTGCTTTTGCAAAGCCGAGAGAGCCTGTAACAAAATCTACCTGGTAATCAACTACGATTAAGCATTTTTTCATATTAATTTCCCTTGATTTCTACGGGATTTTTCTCAAAACCCTCAACTTTAAATCTCAGACCGCAGGTTGAACATTCAAGATACGGCTCATTATTAATAATATTATCGTCCTGACAAATACTCATCTGACTTTCGCAGAACGGACAAAGCTTTATGCTATTTATATTATCTGAATTCATAAAAAACACCCCTATTTTTTATTATACTACTTTTTGCATTAAAATGTAATTATTTTCTTTACAAATTATGTAAAAAAGACTAAACTATAATAACAGATAATAAACGGTCAATAATTTATCGGGGGAGAAACGACAGATGAAAAACGAGAATTTATCAATGCTTTGTGATTTTTACGAATTTACAATGTCCAACGGATACTTTAAAAATAATTTCTATAAAAAGAATGTTTATTTTGATGTGTTTTTCCGCAAAGTCCCCGATAACGGAGGCTTTGCTATTTCTGCAGGACTTGAACAGGTTATTGAATATATTAAGGAGCTTCATTTTGATGAAGACGACATTGAGTTTTTAAGAAGTAAAGGGATTTTTGATGAAAAATTTTTAGATTATCTCAGAAATTTCAAATTCAGCGGAGATATTTATGCAGTGCCGGAGGGAACTCCTGTTTTCCCAAACGAACCGGTTATGACAGTCAAAGCACCGGCGATTGAAGCGCAGTTAATAGAAACCTTCATTTTGCTTACACTTAATCATCAGACTCTGATTGCTACCAAGGCGAACAGAATTGTACGTGCGGCACAGGGAAGAGCAGTTATTGAATTCGGTTCGCGCCGTGCTCAGGGTGTAAGTGGGGCGGTTGACGGAGCAAGAGCGGCGTATATCGGAGGATGTGTGGGAACAGCCTGCACACTGACGGATGAGCTTTACGGAGTGCCTGCCGGAGGCACAATGGCGCACTCATGGATACAGATGTTTGAAAGTGAATACGACGCATTTAAAGCTTACTGTGAGCTATATCCAGATAATCCGACTTTGCTTGTTGATACCTACAATACACTGAAAAGCGGCATTCCGAATGCTATAAAGGTATTTAAGGAAGTGCTTGTACCTCAGGGAAAGACCGAGTTTTCAATAAGACTTGATTCGGGAGACATTTCGTATCTTTCCAAAAAGGCGAGGAAGATGCTTGACGACGCAGGACTGCAAAACTGTAAAATCACAGCATCAAACGCGCTTGACGAGTATCTCATACGTGACCTTATGATGCAGGGCGCAAAGATTGATACATTCGGAGTAGGAGAGAGGCTGATAACCTCGGCAAGCTCGCCTGTGCTGGGAGGAGTGTATAAGCTGGCTGCGGTTGAAAATGAAATAGGTGAAATTGTGCCGAAAATCAAGGTAAGTGAAAATACAACCAAGATCACAAATCCTCACTTTAAAAAGGTATACCGCTATTTTGATAATGAGAGCGGAAAGGCGCTTGCCGACGAGCTGTGCGTTTATGATGAAACAGTTGACAATTCCGTTCCGCATACAATTTTTGACCCGAATGCAACGTGGAAAACAAAGACGATTACCGATTTTACTGCAAAGGAATTGCTTGTGACGGTGTTTAAAAACGGTGAATGTGTTTATGAATCGCCGTCAATACAAGAAATTGCCGAGTATTGCAAAGGTCAGATTGAGCTATTGTGGGACGAGGTAAAGAGATTTGAAAATCCGCATACTTATTATGTTGATTTGTCTAAAAAGCTTTATGAAATAAAGAATATTCTTTTGAATGTATATGGCGTTTAGGTATTATAAAAAGGGCAGTTCCATGCGAACTGCCCTTTTGTTATAGCGTAAAAATTAATATTTTAATTATTTCAATTTAATGGCTTTAGAGTTTTTAATATGAAAAACCGATTTCTTGCTAAAAGCACTCTTTTATTATGTCGGCAATCAGCTCGCGCTCGTCCATATGATATTTGACACCCTTGATTTCCTGATAATCCTCGTGACCTTTTCCTGCAAGAACAATAATATCACCGTCCTGCGCATTTTTCATACAATATCGTATAGCGTCTTTTCTGTTTGGTACTACAACATATTTTCCGTTGGTTTTGTTAATCCCGGTTTTGATGTCCTCGATTATGTCCATAACATTTTCAAAACGCGAATTATCCTCTGTTATTACCGATAAATCAGACAGCCTGCCCGAAGTTTCACCCATTTCATAGCGGCGAACTTTAGGGCGGTTTCCGCCTGCACCGAACATGGTGATTAATCGGTTAGGGTTGTATTGACGAAGCGTTGTCAGAACATTCTCCATTGACAGCGCATTGTGCGCATAGTCAATAAGCATAGTGTAGTTGCCGGGAACTTTTACGGGTTCGACCCTGCCTTTTACTTTCGCAACTTTAAGACCGTTTATGATAGCCTTTTCGGATATGTCGAAGAATGATACTGCGCAAATTGCGGCGAGAGCGTTATATACATTAAATTTTCCGGGAATTCCAACGTCGAGAGATAGCGTTTTCAATCCTTCTGTTTCAAAATGAACTCCGATAAATCCTTTTTCAGAGAGAAGGTGCTCATTTTTTGCGCGCAAGTTTGCATTTTCCGAAAAACCAAAGGTCAGTACGGGAGATTTTGCATCTTTTGTAACTTCACTCCATTTTTCATCATCAATATTTGCAGCGGCAAGTTTGCATTGACGGAACAAGAGGCTTTTGCAAAACAGATATTCGGCTAAATCTTTGTGTTCAACTCCTCCGATGTGGTCATCTGAGAAATTTGTGAAAATTCCTGCGTCAAAAGTAATTCCTGCAAGTCTGCTTAGTTTAAGTCCAATTGATGAGGCTTCAATTACCATAGCTTTGCATCCTGAGTTAATCATATCGCGCATGGCTTTTTGTATTTCATAGGATTCCGGTGTTGTATTTTCGGTTTTAACGGTTTTTCCGTCATAAACAATTCCGAGAGTTCCTATTGTTCCGGTCTTAATTCCCGACTGCTCAAATATTTCTGCAATCATTGCTGTTGTTGTAGTTTTACCCTTTGTGCCTGTGACGGCAATTGTCTTGAGCTCCTGAGCAGGGTGTCCGAATAATTCAACGCTCATTAAAGCAAGTGCGAGCCGCGTATCATTTGTTTTGATTACCGCGATATGTGAGGGTACTTCAAAATCAAGTTCATCACTGATTATGAGTGCAGAAGCTCCTTTTTCTACAGCTGATTCTGCAAATTTGTGACCGTCAGAGGTATAACCCTTAAGGCAAACGAATACGGTGTTCTCAATAACCTTTCTTGAGTCGTAAATTATATCGGAAATTTCAGGATTACCGTCATTTATTACGGTATGTTCAATATTAATAAGTAAGCTCTTAAGTTTCATAACAACACTCCGTTCATTAGCAGATTGGATTAAGACGTGTCAGATAATTTTCAGATACGCCGTAATTAAAAAAATCTTATTTTGATTATATTTAATTATACCAATTATTTACGGTTATTACAACTTAATCATAAAAGAAAAAGTATAAAAGTACGATTAAATAATAATTGTTGAAATTATACGAAAAAAAATTAAAAAATTTCTTTTCTGAAACGAAATATTTATGAGGCAGTCAATAGAAATAGTCAATCTTTTGATTAATTTAACTCTTGATTGGACAATTTGCATAATAACATATAGGCTAAATTGCACAAAAAATAACAAATAATTTTGGAAGATAAATCAAATGCAAAATTTATTGAGGTAATATTATACAAAAATTTATTTATAATTTAACAGTATAGATAAAAAGTACAAAGGTAGTTGAAATTTAATTGATTTTTTGATATTATTTATGTAGTGGAACAGAGAAGCATTTGTGCAATTTGCTCCATAGGTAATTCGGAAAGAATTAAAAAATTTATTTATTGAAAGAGGGACATTCCAATGAAAAAAATTATTGCCATTCTTTTGGCAGGTATGATGGCTGCTACAGCTCTCGTTGGTTGCGGCGGCAACGAAGGCTCATCATCAGCTTCAGGTTCATCTAATTCAGGCTCTTCTTCAAGCGGAGATGCAGCTAAAATTGAGGGCTCTGTTGTTGATTATTCGTACTTCGGAGATGAGGACAACATTAAACTTAAAGTCTGGGCTCCTGACGCAACAGTAAGTCTTGTTAAAAAGCAGATCGAAGAATTCAAAAAGGTTTATTCTGAGAAAACATTTGATATTTCAGTAGTTGCTCAGGGCGAATCTGACGCTGCCACACAGATGCAGAATGACGCTTCTGTAGCCGCTGACGTATTCAGTCTTCCGAGTGACCAGCTCAATTCTCTTGTTGATGCCGGCGTTATTGCTCCTGTAGCATTTAAAGATCAGGTAATTGAAGCAAACTCAGAAGATACTATTAAAGCCGGTACAATTAAAGATACACTCTATGCTTATCCTGAAACAAACGATAACGGTTATTATCTTGTATATGATAACACAGTAGTAACTCCGGAACAGGCTCAGACCTTTGAAGGCGTTCTTGAGGCTTGTAAGGCTGCCGGCAAGAAGTTTATCTTTGATGCAGGCGACGGCTTCTATGCTTGTACTTTTGCTTTTACAGCAGGCGCTAAGATTGACGGTCTTGAGGAAGACGGTCTTACTCAGAAGTTTGTTAAATATGATGAGGACGAAGCTGTTAAAACTCTCCAGGCTTTTGCTCAGTTAATCAAAGATTACAAGGGTACATTCCAGTCATTAAATGTTAAAAACGTAGCTTCCGGTTTTGCAAACGGTACTTGCGGCGCAGGTGTAGACGGTTCATGGGATACAGCTGTTAACGAAAAATCTCTCGGCGAAAAGTTTGGCGCAGCTAAACTTCCTACAATTAAAGTAGACGGCGAAGATAAACAGCTTGTTTCAATGTTCGGTTATAAATATATCGGCGTTAACGGTTCTTCAAAATTCCCGGCTTCTGCTCAGATCCTTGCTTACTATCTCGCAGGTGAAGAGTGCCAGAAGCAGAGAGCTGAAGAGCTCGGCTGGGGTCCTTCAAACAAAAATGTTCAGAATGATCCTGTTGTAAAGGAAAGTAAAGTTCTTCAGGCTATTGCTGAACAGGGTAAGAATGCTTGCGTACAGGTAAACATTGCCTCAACATTCTGGACTCCTATGGGTAACCTCGGCAACAAGCTCGTTGCTGACGACTGTGATCCTACAGATGCAGCAGCAATGAAGAAACTTCTTCAGGATACTATTGCTAACGTTCGTGATGAAGGCTAATCTGTTAATAAAATGATAAAAGATTAGGTTCGGGGCGCTTTGTGAAGACAAAGTGCCCCAAAAAAAGCAATTTACGTTTTCCGTTAATATACTGCCGGCATAATTCCTTATCGGCGGTTCATACACCAAACGAATTATGTTTTTACATTATGAGCGGAAGCGTAAAGGATATTATTAGTTTGGTGTATTGGAGAGATTTGCAGACTTACTTTAAGGAGAGCATATATGACATACGTTGAATATAAACAGCTCAATCCGTTTCAAAGGTTTGCCCACAATTTAAAAAAGTTTATTGTAAACGCTCCGCGAGCAATTGCCAATTTCTTTAAGGCAGTCGGCAGGGCGATAGTTAAATTTTTTACAGGAATAGGCAAAGGCTTTAAAAATTACGGCGTAACCTTTGTTAAGGGTGACTGGGCTACAAAACTTTCATATTTGATTTTTGGTATTGGCGACATACATAAGGGCAAATATTACAAGGGCATTCTCTTTTTCCTCACCGAAGTGCTTTATGTGCTTTATATGGTTTTCTTCGGCTGGACATATTTGCGTGATTTTACAACACTCGGCACGGTTGAAACACACATGGAATTTGTTAACGGAGTTATTCCGAAAACCGTGTACGGTGACAACTCAATGCTGATTTTGCTGTACTCAGTATTGTCTATTGTAATTACAGTAGTAGTATTTGCTGTTTATATTGCAAATATCAAAGATGCGTACCGTCATCAGGTAATGAGAGCAGAAGGCGAAAAACCAACCTCTCTCAAACAGGATGTCAAAGATTTTCTCGACGGTAAGTATCACATAACACTTCTTTCATTCCCTGTACTTATGATAGGCATTTTCAATATTTTGCCTCTCATATTTATGATTTTGATTGCATTCACAAGCTATGATAAGACGCATATGCCGCCGGGCACGCTCTTTACATGGGTTGGACTCGACAACTTTGCGTCACTTTTTGACGTTGTACACAGCGCAAGAAGAGCAAAAACATTCATTGACCTTACAGAGTGGACTCTTATCTGGGCAGTTGTTGCAACATTCTCAAACTACATACTTGGTATGATTTTTGCCCTTATGATTAACAAAAAGGGTATTAAGCTCAAGGCATTATGGAGAACACTTTTTGTTATTACAATTGCTGTTCCTCAGTTCGTATCGCTTCTTCTTATGAACCAGATGCTTCAAACAAACGGTGCAGTTAATGTACTGCTTTCCGAAATAACGAAACAGGATGTTCAAATACAATTCTTTAACACGTCTGCTTTTATGGCAAGAATGACGGTAATTATAGTCAACTGCTGGGTAGGTATTCCGTATACCATTCTTTCAATGTCGGGTATTCTTATGAATATTCCTGAGGATTTGTACGAATCGGCACGTATTGACGGTGCAGGTCCGGTTAAGACGTTTACGAAGATTACGCTGCCGTATATGATATTCGTTACAACACCTCAGCTCATTACTCAGTTTGTAGGTAATATCAACAACTTTAACGTAATCTACCTGTTGACAGGCGGCGGCCCGACAACTGAGCAATATTATCAGGCGGGTCAAACCGATATTCTTGTAACATGGCTGTTTAATTTGACTATGAATTCTCAGGACTATGGCCTTGCCGCAGCAATAGGTATTCTGGTGTTTATTGTATGTGCGACATTGTCGCTTATCGTATATAATAGTTCAAAATCAATGAAGGATGAGGAGGCGTTCTCATGATAAAAAGTTATAAATTCAGAAGGCATCTTGCGAACACCTTTATTTATCTTTTCCTTATAGTTATGGGTATCATATGGGTTTCACCGTTTGTATATCTTGTAATGCATTCATTCCGCGGTGAAGGTCTTATTGCAGTTGACTATCTCATACCGAAGCAATGGACCTTGCAGAACTATATTGATTTGTTCACCGGCGCAGGCGGTAACGCTGCTCTTAATTTCCCAAGGTGGTTCCTTAATACATTTATAGTTGCCTGCTTCAGCTGTGTAATTTCTACCATCTCAGTACTTATGGTAAGTTACGCTTTCAGTCGTCTGAGATTCAAGGCACGTAAAAAGTTCATGAACGTTGGTATGATTCTCGGTATGTTCCCGGGCTTTATGACAATGATTGCTATTTACTATTTGTTAAAGGCTATGGGCCTTACTCAGACTCTTGTAGCACTTGTAATTTGCTATAGCTGCGGTGCAGGTCTTGGCTTCCAGATTTCTAAAGGCTTCTTTGATACAATTCCGAGAGCTCTCGACGAGGCGGCTACAATTGACGGCGCAACTAAAAATCAGATTTTCTGGAAGATTATACTTCCTATGTCAAAGCCGATTGTTGTTTACACGGTTCTCACATCGTTCATCGGACCTTGGACAGACTTTATTCTTGCTAAAATCATCATGGGTGACAACCGTCCATACTATACGGTTGCAATCGGTCTGCAGTTGATGCAGAGTGCTGATTTTATTAATACATACTACAAGCAGTTCCTTGCCGGTTCTGTAGTAGTTGCTGTACCTATTACGATTCTCTTCCTGATGATGCAGAAGTATTACGTTGAAGGTGTTACAGCCGGCGGCGTTAAGGGTTAATTTAATATTAAGCTCTGTTGGGCGGCAGTCTTTGGCTGCCGCCCGTTTTAAATAAATTATATAGTTATGACGTATAACACTTGTTTGCGAACAGAAAGGATGTTCCTATGAAAAAAATTATTTCTTTACTGCTTTGTGCTGCACTTTTGGGAAGCTGTGTGCTTGCAGGCTGTAACAACGAAAATTCATCATCATCTGAGGGCTCGTCATCTAAGGCAGAGGAAAATGTTGCAGACCCGATTGAAAATATAAAAGCAGAGGCTTCTACGGATAAATACAGAAATTTCTATGAGATTTTCGTAAACTCGTTCTGTGATTCAAACGGTGACCAGACGGGCGACTTGCAGGGCATTATTTCTCAGCTTGACTACCTGAATGACGGCGACCCGAATACAGGCGATGACTTGGGCATTGATGGCATATGGCTCACTCCGATAATGCCCTCAAAATCGTATCACAAGTATGATGTTGAGAACTATTATGACATAGATCCCGATTTCGGAACTCTTGAAGATTTTGATACGCTTGTTGAAGAGTGTCACAATCGAGGAATCAAGCTGATAATCGACCTTGTTTTAAACCATATCTCGTCAAATAATCCTTTGTACACAAAGGCAGTGGAAGAAGTTGCACAGAACAAGCTTGACGGAAATGCGGAATACTTTGAAATACACGAAACATCATATTTTGACAGTAATACCAAAGTCAATCAGCTTTCAAACGGTTATGCCTGCGAAGCGAATTTTTCATCTGAAATGCCCGAGTGGAATTTAAGCTCTGAAAAAACACGTGATGAATTCACAAAAATTGCAGAATTCTGGCTTGGCAGAGGTGTTGACGGATTCAGACTGGACGCCTGCAAATATTACACGAACAAGGGTACGGACGGAACTGAGTTTCTGAAATGGTTTTATTCGACTTGTCAGAAAATTAACCCCGATGTTTATATGGTAGGAGAAGATTGGACTGACGACTCTGATATTCAAGAATTATATAAATCAGGAATTGACAGCCTTTTTGCATTTAAGTTTTCACAATCATCCGGTACACTTATTGAAAATATATATACCCAAAACGGTATCGGTATTGTAAAAAAGGTTATGAATTATGATAATAAAATGAGAGAGAGTAATGAGAAAGAGATTAACGCATTATTCCTCTCAAATCACGACCAAGTGAGAATTGCCAATTCGCTTGAACCGAAGGGTTTGAGTTATCAGAAATTTGCCGCTTCGGTTTATATGCTGTTCCCCGGCAATCCATATATCTATTACGGCGAGGAAATCGGAATTAAAGCGCCGAATACCACAAATGACGCTGCTTACAGAACGCCTATGATATTTGACAGCGAAAACTTTCCCGACATATTTGTAAACGGTATGGGTGATGAGCCGGACGAACCGACATACGGCGGCGTTAAGCAGCAGCTTGAGGATAAAGACTCGCTTTTAAATTTCTACCGCAGAATTATAAAGATTAAAAACCAGAATCCTGAGATTGCAAGAGGAACGATAACCGATATACAGGGATTTGACGATAAAAATGTCGGCGCGTTCTATACTGAATATGAGGGTTCAAAGTTACTTATAATTCACAATTTCAGCGCTAAAGACAGCAAAGAACTGACGATTACAGACGATATGATTAAGAATGCTGAGGTTCGTGCGGATTTGGTGCCGGAAAGTTTAAGTAAGCATGTAGAGTTAAAAGACGGTAAGCTTACGCTTCCGCCTCAGTCAACGGTTATTCTTAAATCGGCTGAATAAGCAAGATGAAATATTAAATTTTAAATTGGCAGGAGATTTTACACTCCTGCCGATTTTCATATTACAGCAAAATCAATGGCACGATAATAAAATTTGAATAATCACAAATTAAGTCTGTTTAATCAGAGAATAGCAATATACTTAAAAATACGAATAAAATGCTTGACAAACCGCAATTATTTGGTTTATAATTGTAAATCGTGGGACACTCTATAATTGCACCCGTTTATAAAACAGGCTATGATTATGGAGCGTCATACGCAAAGAGTCTTTGCGAAAGCAAAGCAGTTTTTCAATTCTTAAATAATTTCTGAAAGGAGGAAAAATATGCCTACATTTAACCAGTTGGTGCGCAAGGGCAGAGAGGTTTCTGAAAAGAAAGCAAAGGCACCTGCACTCTTAAAGGGCTGGAACTCAAAGAAGCGCGTTGCTATCGACCAGAGCTCCCCACAAAAGAGAGGTGTTTGTACTGCAGTAAAGACCGCTACACCTAAAAAGCCTAACTCAGCACTCAGAAAGATTGCCAGAGTAAGACTTTCTAACGGTATTGAAGTCAGTTCCTATATTCCCGGCGTAGGTCACAATCTTCAGGAACACAGCGTTGTTCTTATTCGTGGCGGCCGTGTTAAGGACTTGCCTGGTGTTCGTTATCACATTGTTCGTGGTACGCTTGACGCACAGGGTGTTACAGGACGTATGCAGGCTCGTTCAAAGTACGGTGCTAAGCGTCCAAAGAAAGGTAAATAATTAGGAATTGACAAAGCTCTCTTGACTTAAATAATTTAAGTTCTGCTATGCAGCAGGAATTTTACTATATATACCATTATATTGCAGAAGTTCTTGTTGGCATACGGGAGTTTGTCGCTTTCGAGTACCTATGATATCTCAATTATTGTGAAGGAGGGAAGCAAAGTGCCAAGAAGAGGTTCTATTGCGAAGCGTGACGTATTACCCGATCCGCTTTATAATTCTAAACTTGTAACACGTCTTATCAATAATATTATGTACGACGGCAAAAAGGGCGTTGCTCAGAAAATTGTTTACGGTGCATTTGAAATTATTGCTGAAAAGACAGGAAACAACCCGCTTGAGGTTTTCGAACAGGCTATGGAAAATGTAATGCCCGTTCTTGAAGTTAAGGCTCGCCGTGTCGGCGGTGCCACATATCAGGTTCCTATGGAAGTTCGTCCGGAAAGACGCCAGACATTGGGTCTTCGCTGGATTTCAACTTACGCAAGAACCCGCAGTGAAAGAACAATGAAAGAAAGACTTGCAGGAGAGATCCTTGACGCCACAAACAGTGCAGGCGGCGCATTCAAAAAGCGCGAAGATACACACAAAATGGCAGAAGCAAACAAGGCTTTCGCTCATTACAGATGGTAATTTTATTTACCCGTATTACTCTTGTAATTTTATTAGGAGGATTTTATGCCAAGACAGGTTTCACTTGAACAGACAAGAAATATCGGTATTATGGCTCACATTGATGCCGGTAAGACTACTACAACTGAGCGTATCCTGTATTATACCGGCGTAAACCATAAAATCGGTGAGGTGCATGACGGTGCCGCTACCATGGACTGGATGGTTCAGGAGCAGGAACGCGGTATCACAATTACCTCAGCTGCTACGACCGCTTTTTGGAGAGGAAGCAAACAGCAGTATCAGCCGCACAGAATCAATATTATTGATACTCCCGGTCACGTTGACTTTACTGTTGAGGTTGAGCGTTCACTTCGTGTACTTGACGGTTCTGTAACCGTATTGTGCGCTAAGGGCGGCGTTGAGCCTCAGTCTGAAACCGTTTGGCGTCAGGCTGACAACTACGGCGTACCGAGAATGGTTTATGTTAATAAAATGGACATCATGGGCGCAAACTTCTTCCATGTTGTTCAGATGATGAAGGACAGACTTAAATGTAATGCTGTTCCGATACAGCTTCCAATCGGAGCTGAGAGTGAATTTTCAGGCATTATTGACCTCGTAAGAATGAAAGCCGAAATCTATCATAATGAGGACGGTACCGATTACAGCGAGGAAGATATTCCTGAGAATATGAAGGATATTGCTGAAGAATACCACGAAAAACTCATTGAGTCAGTTGCAGAACTTGACGAAGAGCTTATGGAAAAATACTTCGGCGGTGAAGAAATAACTGTTGACGAAATTAAAAAGGTCATCAGAAAAGCTACTATAGACAACAGCATGGTTCCTGTTTGCTGCGGTTCTTCTTACCGTAACAAGGGTGTTCAGATGCTTCTTGACGCTGTTGTAGACTATATGCCCGCTCCTACAGACGTACCTGCTATTAAGGGTACAGACCCCGAAACAGGCGAAGAGGTTGAAAGACATTCATCAGACACAGAGCCGTTTGCAGCTCTTGCATTCAAGATCGCAACCGACCCGTATGTTGGTAAGCTCTGCTTCTTCCGCGTATATTCAGGTATGATTAAAACAGGTACAACTGTTTATAACTCTGTTAAAGACAGTAACGAGCGTTTGGGCAGAATTTTACAGATGCACGCTAACGACAGAAAAGATATCGACTGCTGCTACGCAGGTGATATTGCTGCTGCCGTTGGTCTTAAAAATACAACAACAGGAGACACTCTCTGCGATGAGAAAGATCCCGTAATTCTTGAATCTATGGAATTCCCCGAGCCTGTTATCCGTGTTGCTATTGAGCCAAAGACAAAAGCAGGTCAGGAAAAAATGGGCATTGCTCTTGCAAAGCTCGCTGAAGAAGACCCGACCTTCAAGGCTTATACAGATGAAGAAACAGGTCAGACAATTATCGCAGGTATGGGTGAGCTTCACCTTGAAATCATTGTTGACCGTCTTCTCCGTGAATTTAAAGTAGAGGCTAATATCGGCGCTCCGCAGGTTGCATATAAAGAAACTATCCGCAAGGAAGCTTCTGTTGATGAGAAATATGCTCGTCAGTCAGGCGGTAAGGGTCAGTACGGCCACGTTAAGATTAACGTATACCCCAACAAAGACAAGGGATACGAGTTTGTTAATAACATTGTCGGCGGTGCTATTCCTAAAGAATACATTCCTGCTGTTGACCAGGGTATTCAGGGAGCAATGCTTTCAGGTGTTGTAGCCGGCTACAATGTAGTTGACGTTAAGGTTGAGCTTTATGATGGTTCTTATCACGAGGTCGACTCTTCTGAAATGGCATTTAAGATTGCCGGTTCAATGGCATTCAAGAGCGCAATGAAGAAGGCAGACCCTGTACTTCTTGAGCCTATTATGAAGGTTTCTGTTGTTACTCCCGAGGAATATCTCGGTGATGTTATCGGCGACCTTAACTCACGCCGCGGTATGATTCAGAGCATGGAAGCCGACAACGGCGTGCAGAGAGTTATTGCACACGTTCCGCTTTCAGAAATGTTCGGTTATGCCACAGATATGCGTTCAAAAACTCAGGGTCGCGGTCAGTATGTAATGGAGCCTGACACATATGCAGAGGTTCCAAAGAACATTGCCGAAAAGATTATGAGCGAAAGAGCTAAAAAAGACTGATTAAGCTCTTAAACGCATTTCTAAAAAAAGTATTGATTTTTTTGAAAAATTTTGGTACAATATCTATAAATATATTGTAAATTCTTTTTACAACAATAAGGAGGAAATTTCCAATGGCAAGAGAAAAATTTGAAAGAAATAAACCCCATGTTAACATTGGTACAATCGGCCACGTTGACCATGGTAAAACAACACTTACTGCTGCTATCACAAAGGTTCTCAACCTCGAAGGCGACGCTGATTTCGTTGATTATGCAAACATCGATAAGGCTCCTGAAGAGAGAGAGCGTGGTATCACAATCAACACTGCTCACGTTGAGTATGAAACAGCTAAGCGTCACTATGCTCACGTTGACTGCCCTGGCCATGCTGACTATGTAAAGAACATGATCACAGGTGCTGCTCAGATGGACGGCGCTATCCTCGTTGTTTCTGCTGCTGACGGTCCTATGCCTCAGACAAGAGAGCACATTCTTCTTTCACGTCAGGTTGGCGTACCTTACATTGTAGTATTCATGAACAAGACAGACCAGGTTGACGATCCTGAGCTTCTTGAACTCGTTGAAATGGAGATCCGTGATCTTCTTAATGAGTACGAATTCCCGGGCGACGATACACCTATCATTAAGGGTTCAGCTTATGTTGCTCTTACAAGCGATTCTAAGGATACAAATGCTCCTGAGTATGCTTGCATTCACGAGCTTATGGACGCTGTAGATGAGTTTATTCCTACACCTGACCGTAAGGCTGACCAGCCGTTCCTTATGCCTGTTGAGGACGTATTCACAATCACAGGTCGTGGTACAGTTGCTACAGGTAGAGTTGAAAGAGGTCAGATCAAGACTTCTGAAGAAGTTGAAATCGTTGGTCTTACAGACGAGAAGAGAAAAGTTGTTGTTACAGGTCTTGAAATGTTCAGAAAGACTCTTGACTATGCTGAGGCAGGCGACAACGTAGGTGTTCTTCTCCGTGGTGTTCAGAGAACAGAGATCCAGAGAGGTCAGGTACTTGCTAAGCCGGGTACAATTCATCCTCACACAAAATTCCGCGGTCAGGTTTACGTTCTTACAAAGGATGAAGGCGGCCGTCACACACCGTTCTTTAACAACTACCGTCCTCAGTTCTATTTCAGAACAACAGACGTTACAGGTACAATCTCACTTCC
Source organism: uncultured Clostridia bacterium (assembly GCA_947593615.1). GTDB lineage: Bacteria > Bacillota > Clostridia > Oscillospirales > Acutalibacteraceae > Ruminococcoides. The sequence continues at coordinate 1,577 of CANQDR010000043.1, read as the reverse complement.
TGAAGGCGTAGAGATGTGCATGCCTGGTGATAACGTTGAAATGGACGTTGAACTTATTACTCCTATCGCTATCGAAGTTGGTCTTCGTTTCGCTATCCGTGAAGGCGGCAGAACAGTAGGTTCAGGCGCAGTTATCGCTATTAACGAATAATTTTAAATTATCGTTGAAATAACAGTTATTAAAGCCGACATTAGAAATGATGTCGGCTTTTTTGTGCGTTAAATAAACAGTAAGGTTTAACTAAACTGCCGACTATTATTTCCCCGTAATAAATTACATTTGATATTTATATAGTGTATGTTATAATATATCACATAATAAGATTATATATATAAAATAAACTGAAAAATCGCTAAAATTTTTCCACAAGTATGCTACTTATGTATTATCACCGCGAAAATCCGCATTTAATCGGACTTTCGCGGTTTTTTGACTTACTGTTTGACGATTTTTGATACCATAATTAATTTAATTTTTCCATCTGTTTTCGCTTTTGTTCCATACTGCTGTGTACATATCTTTGTAGTGTTATCTGTATATCTGTGTGTCCCAATATTTCGCTCAAACTTTTTACGTCAAATCCGCTTTCTATTGCTCTTGTTGCAAATGTGTGTCTTAATGCGTGAAAATTAATTTGTTCTATTCCTGCTTCTTCCAAATATTTTTTGAATTTGTATCTGTAATTTCTCGGTTCTAAGCATTTATAATTTCCTGTTAAAAAATATCCGCTTGATTTATGTTTTTCTAACAATTTTATCATTTTGTCCGACAACGGTATTATTCTATCTGAATTTTCTGTTTTTGGGGTGCTGATTATTAATTTGCTTTTTGTTAAATTGTTTTTATCTGTGTTATATATTCTCAGCATTGTTTTGTTTACTCTCAGAGTTTTTTCTTCAAAATTTATATCTTTCCATTTTAATGCGCATATTTCTCCAACCCGCAGTCCCGTATTCAAACAAAGCAGTATTCCCAGTTTGGGCAAGTCTGTTTCTTTCTTTAAATATTCTTCAAGCTTCTGTTGTTCATAAACTGACAATACTCTTATTTTTTTGATGTTTTTATTCTTTAAATTACATCTTTTTAACTTTATATTTGAATTGTATTTTTCATTTGCAAATTCAATTATCAGTTTAAATACTGAATAAATGTCTCTTATAGTTTTAGGTGCAAAATGACTGTATCTCTTTTTTAACACATCTGTATAGTTATTATCTATTTCATATAATTTGATGTTTCCAATACAGGGAATAATGTATTTTTCAACAATATATACATACATAGAATAGGTTGATTCTTTAACATTAATTTTAATTATTTCAAGCCATTCATAACAAACATCTCTTAATTTAACTTTAAGATGATTTGTATAAAATTTCGGATTGCTTATAATACCCGATTTTATTTCTTCAAGTCTGTTTTTCACCTCGGTATATGTTTTGCCATATATCGAATTATACTTAATTTTTCCGTCGGTACCGTATCCTTTAAAATACCTACCCTCCCAGCGACCGTTTTTTCTTTTGTAAATATTACTTTGTTTTCTGATAATAATCAACTCCAATCTATAAAATAA
>CANQDR010000042.1 GCA_947593615.1 uncultured Clostridia bacterium | reverse complement strand
TGTGTAAACTGCTTGCAGTTTTCCTCAATTCCACGGTTCACTCTCATTTTTTGTAACACATCTATTGTAATCCTACACCTAAAGAACTTATTATTGTATAAACCCCTTGCTTTTTTTAAAAGTTTTATGTATAATGTTATTTGACATATTACGGTATAATTTTCCGTAAAAGTATAATTCAGGAGGTATTGCTAATGATATCAGCAGGCGATTTCAGAAACGGCGTTACATTTGAGATGGATGGTCAGGTTGTATCGATCATTGAATTCCAGCATGTAAAGCCCGGTAAAGGTGCTGCGTTCGTTAGAACAAAAATCAGAAATGTTTTTACAGGTGCGGTAGTTGAAAAGACTTTCAACCCGAACGATAAATATCCTACTGCTTTTATTGACAGAAAGGATATGGAGTACAGCTATTCTGACGGTGATCTTTATTACTTTATGGATACAGAAACATGGGAACAGATTCCGATTAACAAGAGTGTTCTCGGTGACAGCTTTAAATTTGTAAAAGAAAATATGGTATGCAAGGTTCTTTCTTACAAGGGCAGTGTGTTCGGTGTTGAACCTCCGAACTTTGTAGAATTACAGGTTACAAAAACCGACCCCGGATTTAAGGGAGATACTGCAACAAACGCAACAAAGCCTGCAACTCTTGAAACAGGTGCTGAAATCAAAGTGCCTCTCTTTATTGACGAGGGCGAAATGATTCAGATTGACACAAGAACAGGCGAGTATATGGGCAGAGCATAATCTCTGCAGGAGTTTATTATGAATTTAACAGAAAAAATTTCTTACATCAAGGGACTTGCAGAAGGTCTTAATCTTGACGCTTCAAAGCCTGAAGTAAAGGTTATCAACGCAATTATTGATTTGCTTGACGAAATGGCATTTTCGGTAAGTTCTGTAGAAGACTTATACGATGAGCTCAGTGCTCAGGTCGATGAAATTGACCAGGATTTAGCAGATGTTGAGTCAGATGTTTATGATGATGACTGCGACTGCTGCGACAGTTATGATGATGACGAAGAAAATCCGTTTTATGAAGTAACATGCGGTTCCTGCGGACAGAAACTTAACGTGTCGGAAGATGTTCTTCTTGAAGGTGAAATTGAGTGTCCGAACTGCGGAGAGCTACTTGAATTTGATTTCTCCGATCTTTTTGATGAAGACGGCTGCTGTGAGCATGATTGTGATTGCGACAGCTGCGCTGACGAAGAAACTGAATAATCTTGCACAACTTAAACGCCTCTCGTATAAACTGTACGAGGGGTGTTTTTTTGCTGTACAGAAAACGGAGAAAAAGAAAATTTGTTAAAATAAAGCGATTTTTAATTGGTTCAATTACTTTTTTAATAGCTTTAATTGTTTTTTGTGAATTGAATTTGTCGGATTTCAGACCCGAATACATAAGAATACAGGCTGAAATACTGTCGGCAAATTCTGTCTGCGACGCTGTTGACAATACGCTTAAAAAGATAAATTATAATTATGATGATGTTGCAAAAATAGTTTATTCACAAGATGGGGCAGTACAGGCAATTGAAACCGACTCTTTTAAAATCAATAAGTTAAAAAGCGATGTTACAAAGGCAGTTCAGGATGAAATTGCAAAGGTATATGATAATGAAATCGATATTCCTATAGGTGCATTTACCAATATTACTGTTCTTTCAAATTTCGGGCCAAGCATACCGCTGAGCTTCAATTTGACGGGTAGTTTTTCTTCTGAGATAGTAAGTACCTTTGAAGAGGCGGGAATCAATCAAACCGTACATCACATACGACTGTTGCTCACGTCAAAGATAATGACAACATCGCTTGATTATACGGGAAAAATCACCTTTACAACCGATTTTGAAATAGCTCAGTCTGTTATTGTAGGAAATATTCCGTCGGCATACGGCAGCCTGTACAGAACCAATTAAATTTAAAAGCGATCAGTATTAAATGAAAAGCCTGTGAAAATTATTGAAAAACAATATATTTTGTGTTATAATAAAGCGATTAGTACAATGGGTTAGGAGGGCATATATTTGTCTGAAGCAGTAAATTCGATAAATAATGTGTCTGAAAAGCAGTCGGAATACATGAAGCTGATAGCAGAGATAATGGAAATACGCAAAAGAGGCGAAAAACCTCTTGCTTTTGTAAGAACCTACGGCTGTCAGCAGAATGTTGCTGACAGCGAAAAAATTAAGGGTATGCTTGCTGAGTCGGGATTTGATTTTGTTGATTCTCCTGATGACGCCGATTTCATTCTTTTTAACACCTGCGCAGTCAGAGAGCACGCAGAGGACAGAGTGTTCGGAAATGTCGGCGCTCTTAAAAATCTTAAGCGAAAGCATCCTCAAATTCTTATTGCTTTATGCGGCTGTATGATGGAGCAGGAACATATTGCCAACAGAATTTACAACAGCTTTCCCTTTGTAGGACTTGTGTTTGGGACGCATTCTCTCCATCATTTTCCTGAGCTTATGTATAATTCGCTTGTAAACGGAAAGAGAATTATAGAACGCGGAAACGATGACAATAAACTTTATGAGGGTTTTCCAATAAAGCGCGACGGAACATTCAAAGGATGGCTTCCGATAATGTACGGATGTAATAATTTTTGTACATACTGCATAGTTCCATATGTCAGAGGAAGAGAGAGAAGCAGAGATAAAAACATAATATTATCTGAAGCAAATCAGATGATAAGGAGCGGATATAAAGATATTACGCTGCTTGGACAAAATGTAAATTCCTACGGAAAAAACCTTGAAAACGGAGTTGATTTTGCTCAGCTTTTAAGTGAAATTGATTCAATTGACGGTGATTACTGGCTAAGATTTATGACATCACATCCTAAGGATTGTTCAAAAGAGCTTATTGATACAATTGCCAAAGGCAATCACATAAGCCGTCATCTCCATTTACCGTTTCAGAGTGGTTCGGACAGAATCCTTAAAGCTATGAACAGGCATTATGACCGTAAAAAATACCTTGAAACAGTTAATTACGCCAAAGAAAAAATTGACGGATTATCGCTTACGAGCGATATAATCGTAGGCTTTCCGGGCGAAACCTATGAAGATTTTAAAGAAACGCTTTCGCTTGTCCGTGAGGTCGGCTTTACCTCGTTGTTTACTTTTATTTTTTCGCCTCGAGTTGGCACTCCTGCTGAAAAAATGGACGACCCTATACCTGCTGAGGAAAAATCAAAATGGTTCAGAGAACTTCTTGACGTTCAGGAAGAAATTGCGGCAAAACGCTGTTCTTCTATGGTAGGCAAAATCGAAAAGGTTTTGATCGAGGGCGAAACAGGGAAGAATGATGAATTAAACGGACGAACAAGCGGAAATATAATTGTAGAGCTGAAAGCTCCTAAAGAAACTATCGGTACATTTCAAAATGTTAAAATTACCAGCGCCCGCAATTGGATTCTCAAAGGCGAGCTTGCATAAAACTAATATAAATTATGGAGGAAACAAATATGGATATTATTTCACAGGCAAGAGAGCTTGGAAAGGCAATTCAGAAGGAAGAAACATACATTAAGCTGCAGGAAGTTCAGAAAACAGCAGATGCAGACACAGAACTGCAGAGTTTTATCGGTGAATTTAACTTAAAAAGAATGGCAATTAATAACGAGGCTTCCAAAAAAGACAGAGATCAGGAAAAACTGACCCAGCTCAACAAAGAGATGAGAGAGGTTTATTCAAAGATTATGTCAAATGAAAATATGATTGCTTACAACGAAGCTAAAGACGCGTTTGACGCCGTTGCAAACCGAGTGCTTGCAATTGTTCAGCAGTCAGCTGAGGGTGCTGACCCTGAAACAGCAGATTATTCTCAGTCATCCTGCTCGGGAAGCTGTGAAAGCTGCGGAGGATGCCATTAATTTTGTTTTATATAAAAGCATAAGGGTGTGAAGATATGGCGGAGTTATCTCCAATGATGAAACAGTATTTTAAAATTAAAGAAGAAAATAAGGACAGCATTTTGTTCTTTCGTCTTGGAGATTTCTACGAAATGTTTTATGATGACGCCAAGATTGCTTCAAAAGAGCTTGAACTTACGTTAACTGGACGTGACTGCGGACAGGAGGAACGTGCGCCGATGTGCGGAGTTCCTTTTCACAGCTGTGAGGGGTACATTGCCCGTCTTATAGCCAAAGGATATAAAGTTGCAATCTGTGAACAGACAGAAGACCCCGCCACTGCAAAAGGGCTTGTAAAGCGCGACATAATCCGCGTTATTACACCCGGCACTGTAATGGAGTCAAATATGCTTGATGAAGGCAAAAACAACTATATTGGCTGTATGTATGCCGAAAACACGCATATCGGACTTTGTTTCTGCGATATTTCCACAGGAGAATTATATGCGACGGAAATTTTGGGGAAGGATTATTATAATGTCCTTACAAGCCAGCTTTCAAGTTACAGCCCTCGTGAAATTCTTCTCGGAGGAGATATTGTAAAAATAAAAGAACTGCCAAAGTTCATTAAAACCAAGCTTTCAGCAGGCGTTGAAATGCTTGAAGATGAAAAATTCAAGTTAGATATATGCTCTGAAACAGTGAAAGAGCATTTTAAAAATGAGTTTGAGCTTGTAAACGGCAGCAGCGTGCTTATATCTTCAATAGGCGCATTGATTTCATATCTTAAAGATACTCAGAAAAGCGGTCTTGAGCGTATAAACCATATTGAGCTTTACAAAGAAAATCAGTATATGCGCCTTGATTACAACACCCAGCGCAACTTGGAGCTTACTCAGACAATGCTTTCCAAAGAAAAGCGCGGTTCTCTTTTGTGGGTGATTGACAAAACAAAAACTGCAATGGGCAAACGTCTTATACGTTCATGGCTTGAACATCCATTGCTTAACATCACTTCAATAAATAACAGACAAAGCGCTGTCGAGGAGCTTGTAAATGATAATATGCTCCGACTTGAAATCACAGAAAATATTTCGGGCATTTTTGATATTGAAAGGCTTATGACCCGCATTGTTTACGGTTCTGCAAATGCAAGGGACTTGCGCTCTTTGTGTTCTGCAATTCAGAATTTACCGCGGATCTCGGAGCTTATTGAAAACTGCAATGCGTCATATTTAAAATTAATACATAAAAATACAGATACTCTTGAGGACATATTTAACTTGATAGACAGCGCAATTGTTGAAGAACCGCCGTTTACAATAAGAGAAGGCGGAATGATTAAACAGGGCTATAATGACGAGCTTGATTTAGTCACAGGGGATATGAACAACTCAAAGGGAATACTTGCTCAGATAGAAGCCGAACAGAGGGAAGCTACAGGTATTCCAAAGCTAAAGGTAGGCTATAACAGGGTATTTGGATATTACATAGAAGTATCAAACTCTTATAAATCCTTGGTGCCTGATACATATATACGCAAACAGACTTTGACTAATTGCGAAAGATATATTACTCAGGATTTAAAAGAAGTAGAGGGAAGAATTCTCGGTGCAAAAGACCGCTCTGTTGCGCTTGAATTTTCGCTTTTTGATAATGTAAGAAAAACTGTTTCCGATAATCTTGAACGCATACAGAAAACTGCAAAAGCAATTGCAACGCTTGATGTAATTACATCTCTTGCAAATGTTGCGTCAGACAACCGATATGTCCGTCCCGATGTAAATCTTTCAAATGCAATACGAATTAAAGATTCACGCCATCCTGTAGTTGAAACCCTTTTAAAGGATACACCTTTTGTTCCGAACGACGTAAATCTCGACACAAATTCGGAAAGAGTTGCAATTATTACAGGTCCTAATATGGCAGGCAAATCAACATATATGCGCCAAATCGCTCTGATTGTTCTGATGGCTCAAATTGGCAGCTTTGTTCCTGCATCGTCTGCCGAGATAGGTGTCGTGGACAGTATTTTTACAAGGGTCGGTGCTTCTGATGATTTAGCTTCCGGACAGTCAACCTTTATGGTTGAAATGAATGAGGTCGCAAACATTGTAAAAAACGCAACCTCAAAAAGCCTGCTTATTTTAGATGAAATAGGCAGAGGTACGTCAACATTTGACGGAATGAGCATTGCAAGAGCAGTTCTTGAATTTTGTGCAGATAAGAAAAAACTCGGAGCAAAAACCTTGTTTGCAACGCATTATCACGAGCTTACCGTAATGGAACAGCTTCTGGACGGAGTTAAAAACTACAGCATTGCCGTTAAAAAGCGCGGAGACGATATAACATTTTTACGCAGGATTATTCCGGGCGGGGCTGACGACAGCTACGGAATCGAAGTTGCAAAGCTTGCGGGAATTCCTCAGTCGATAATCAACAGAGCGAAGGAGATTCTTTCTGACCTTGAAAGCGGAAAATCTGATACTGTTATTGAGAAAAATCATAACGAAAATGAAATGCAGCTTTCTCTTATGAATACAGCTCAAAGTCCGGTAATAGACAAGCTCCAAGCAGCTGACATCAACACTCTTACTCCTATTGAAGCAATGAATTTGCTTTATGAATTAAAAGGTATGGTTTAAATTTTCGGAAAGGCGGTGACACAATGGGTGTAATTAATGTACTCGACAAGCATGTTGCGGAGCTGATTGCCGCAGGCGAAGTCGTTGAGCGTCCTGCATCGGTAATCAAAGAATTAGTTGAAAATTCAATTGATGCAGGTGCAAAAAATATTACCGTTGAAATCAAGAACGGCGGAACAACATTTATGCGTGTCACTGACGATGGGTGCGGAATTTTAAAAGATGATGTAAAGGTTGCTTTTCTTCGTCATGCTACAAGCAAAGTCAAGCTTGAATCTGACCTTGACAGTATTTCTACGCTCGGATTCAGAGGTGAAGCACTTGCTTCAATTTGTGCCGTTTCAAGATTACAGCTTATTACGAGAAACATTAATGAGGATGTTGGAACTTCATATGAAATAGACGGGGGAGAAGAGATAAGTTTTGATGATGCAGGATGTCCCATAGGAACTACTTTTGTAATACGTGATTTGTTCTATAATATTCCTGCACGAGCAAAATTTTTAAAAAAGGATGTATCAGAGGGAAACGCAGTTTCAAATATAATTGATAAAACAGCTCTTTCTCATCCAGAAATCTCTTTCACATATATAAAAGACGGCAAGCAGGTTTTAAAGACCTTCGGCGACGGAAAACTGATATCATCAATTTATTCGGTTTTCGGAAGAGATTTTTCAAAAGGTCTTATTCCCGTTGATTATCAGCTTGATGCAATAAAAATATATGGATACGTTTCAAAGCCAGAACATTCCCGTCCTAACAGGAATATGCAGAATTTTTTTATTAACGGACGGTATGTTAAAACAAGAACTGCCATGGCGGCAATTGAAGAAGCTTTTAAAGGCTCAATTATGGTTGGCAAATTTCCGTCCTGCGTTCTTAATATTGATCTTCCGTTTGAAATGATTGATGTAAATGTACATCCTGCAAAAATTGAAGTTCGTTTTATTAATGAACGGCCTGTTTTTGATGCTGTTTATCATGCAGTTAAATCTTCATTAATGCAGTTTGACGGAAGAAAAAAAGCTGAATTTAAAAATAATCCTGCATTTAACGATATTAAAAAAATCAGCCCTTTTAACAATGCTCAGGCAATCATTAATAATCCAAAAACTGATACTCATAAAAAAACTTTGCCGGATAAACAATCACCTCAGAATCTGCACAAAAATGACACATTCAATCCTTTTGATGATGTGCTGTTCAATGACAACAAAGAAAACCGCAAATCAAAAGATGAAAAGAGAAATCTCGATAACATAAGAGTTGCAGAATCTCAAAAACCATTTGATATTTTTACAAAAGATGCAGTTAAGCACGCTAAAAGAGAAGAATCATATAAGCCTGATTTTAATAACAATATTTTTAATGAAGAAAGTCTGACTGTAAATAATACTTTTTCTCAAAAATCTGAGCCTGAAAATACAAATAATATTTCACAGCAAAGCAGCACTGTGGAAGATAAAAATTCAGTTAACAGCAATACATTTAATGCTTTCTCAGATGAACCCGTGCTGATTAAGCAGGATGAAGTTTTCATAAAATATATCGGAGAAGTGTTTGGCACTTATATTATTGCCGAGAAAAATAATAAAGAAATTCTCCTTATTGACAAGCACGCTGCACATGAGCGTATGATATATGAAAAATTAAAATCCGAAAAGGCTGCCTCGTTTTCGCAGATGCTTTTACAGCCGATTGCCGTCACACTCGGAAAAAACGAATATGACGCTGCAATTAATAATCTTGATATGTTTAAGGAATGCGCCTTTGATGTTGAAGATTTCGGAAACAGCACCGTAATTGTCAGAAGTGCTCCGCAGTATCTTGATGCCGCCGATATAAGCGACTGCATTGCGGAAATGGCTGACTATATAGCAGTCGGCAAAAATGATATTTATTCCGAAAAAATGGATTGGTTTTATCATAATGTCGCCTGCCGTTCTGCGATAAAAGCAGGCAATAAAAGCACCGAGCAGGAGCTTATTGATATTATAAAGAAGCTTGAGGAAAATCCTCAGATTAAATACTGTCCTCACGGCAGACCGATTTGTATTGTTATGACAAGAAAAGAAGTTGAAAAACAGTTCGGCAGGGTGTGATTTTTTGGAAAACTCAATAAAAGTTATCTCCATAGCAGGACCGACTGCCTCGGGAAAAACCAAGCTTTCTGTTGAGCTTGCCAAAAAATTTAACGGAGAAATTGTTTCTGCCGACTCTATGCAGATTTACAAGGGTATGCAGATTGCAACGGCAAAACCGACTGAGGAAGAAATGTGCGGTATTGTTCATCATCTTATTGATTTACTGCCTTCCGACAAGACATATTCTGTCGCTATGTATGTAAAAGACGCGTCAGAATGTATTAAAAAAATACATAAAAAAAACAAACTGCCCTTTATTGTCGGAGGAACAGGATTATATATAGATTCTCTGCTGAATAATATTCAATTTTCAGATGAGTGCAGAGATGAACCGCTATGTGAAGAGTTAAATAAAATCTGCAATGAATCAGGTGTTGAAAAGCTTCTTGATATACTTTCTGAGTTTGATTCGGAATCAGCCGAAAGACTTAGAGAACAAAGAAATCCAAAGCGAATAATACGTGCAATAGAGTTTTATAAAACTACAGGCAAAACGATTTCCGAGCAGATTCATAATTCAAAGCTTGAAAAAAGTCCTTACAATGCTGTAAAAATTGGGCTGAGCTGTAAAGACCGAAGCAAACTGTATGACAGAATAGATAAGCGTGTTGATTTAATGCTTGAACAGGGTTTGATTGAAGAAGCTGAAAGCGTGCTTAATTCTGATTTAAGCTTTACTGCTGTTAAGGCAATAGGTTATAAAGAACTTATTCCTTACTTTAACGGAGAAAAAAGTCTGAATGAATGTATTGAAACACTAAAGCGAGAAACTCGGCGGTACGCAAAACGTCAGATTACTTGGTTTAAAAGAGATAAAGAAATTAATTGGCTTTATATCGATGAATATAATTCTTTTTCAGAATTATTTGATGATGCTGTTGAAATAATAGAGAAGGATAATTGATATATGGATAAACTGTTGTTTAAAAGAATTTTAGTAACTGCTTTGACGGTTCTTGCAGTTATTTACGTAGCTCATTTACTTATAAGTGCAAACTTTGAAATGTATCCGACTGAAAATGCAGTACAAGCAACTGTTAAAGATAAAATATATACTAATGCTTTTATAATTCGAGATGAAACTGTTATAAATAATGATACTTCGGGCGTTTTATCCTACAGCCTTAACGACGGTGATCAGATAAATGTGAACGGTGAACTTGCTAAGGTCTACAGCAACGACAGTGATGCAGCTGCCCAGATTAAAGCTGATGCTCTTGAAGAAAATATGGTTTCACTTAAGAATTTACAAAACAGCAGCGTAACAAAATCAATCGGTATTGATACAATTAATAATGATATTAACAATAATATTATAACATTTTTAAGTGATATAAACACAGAAGACATTGTTTCGGTTGATAATGATATTAGTGATTTGCTTTCGTCAATTAACCAAAGTCAGGTATACACGGGTAAGATTGCGAACTTCAACTCCGAAATCTCCGAACTACAATCTGAAATAAATGATTTAAGAAATTCTTCCGGGGAAAGCATCGGTACAATAAAGACCGATAAAGCGGGCTACTTTTCTTCTCATTGTGACGGATACGAAAACTCAATAAAATATTCGGATATTGACAGAATAAAGCTTGCAGACTTACAAAATGTTTCTAAAAACGATGTACCCGAAAACACCGCAGGAAAAATTATAAGCGGATTGAATTGGTATATTGCATGCGAGGTATCGTCTGACGAAGCAACTAATCTATCTTTGTGGGACAGCAACGTTACGGTACTTTTTTCTGATGCATCAACTGAAACAATACCTGCTTCAATATACAGAATACATCAGACTTCGCCTAATTCTAATGCGCTTGTAATCTTGCGCTGTGACTATATGGACGAAGGCCTTATTGATGCGCGGCAAGAGCCTATAGAAATTGGACTTGGTACTTATACTGGACTGAGAATAAGCAAGCGAGCTATCCATGATGATATTGTAACAAAAACTGAATATGATGATAATGACAAAAAGCATACGGAAGAGAAAAAAGTGCAGGGTGTATATGTCCTTTACGGAAGTGAAGTTCAGTTTAAACAGATTTCAATTATATACTCGGATGATGATTATGTGATATGTGACCCTGACCCTGATGATGAGGTTTTATTTAACGGGGAAACTGTTTCGCTGTATGACCAGGTAATTATTAAGGGAGATGATTTATATGACGGCAAGGTCATTGAATGACATTGAATATAATTATAAGTTAATTAACGAAAGAATTGCCGAAGCCGCCCTGAAAGCAGGCAAATCAAGAGAGGATATTACTTTTCTTGCCGCGACCAAGACAGTTGAGCCTGAGGCAATAAATTACGCTATATCTCTCGGACTTGACCATATAGGTGAAAACAAAGTCCAGGAACTGCTTTCAAAGTACGATAAATATAATTTAAGCGACTGCTCGCTGCAATTTATCGGACATCTCCAAACAAATAAGGTAAGGCAGATCGTAGATAAGGTTGATTTAATTCAATCGGTTGATTCCCTTAAACTTGCAAATGAAATTGCCAAACAGTCTTTAAAATTAAATAAGACCACCGACATATTAGTTGAGGTCAATATAGGCCGTGAAGAAAACAAATCTGGTGTTTATCCTGAAAATCTTGAAGAATTGCTCTGTCAGATAGCTGAAATTAAGGGAATTTCGGTAAAAGGATTAATGACAATTCCGCCTATTTGTGATAATTCACATAAAATTTTAAAATATTTTAATAATATGCATAATATATTTATTGACATATCGCAAAAAAAATTAGATAATATAAGTATGACTATTCTTTCAATGGGTATGTCTGCCGATTATTATGAGGCAATTCTTGAGGGAGCTAATATGGTAAGAATTGGTTCTTTGCTTTTCGGTGCAAGAAACTATATATAATTATAGGAGGAAATATAAATGGCAGGATTTGTTGACAAGTTTAAACGTATGTGGGATGCTCCGGATGATGAGTATGAGTATGACGAATATGGTTATGCTGATGAAGATGCTGATGATGGATACGACGAAGAACCTGTAAGAGAAAAAAGCAGAGATCTCGGAAGCAGGAACAAGGTTGTTAATATTAATGCAACCGCAAAGCTTCAGGTGGGAATTTTTAAGCCTGAGCGTTTTGGCGAAGAAACACGTTCAATTGCCGACGAGCTTATGAAAACACATACTGTTGTTCTTAATCTTGAGGATACAAACAAAGATATGGCAAGAAGAATTCTTGATTTTCTCAGCGGTGTAGCATATGCAAATCGCGGAAAAATTAAGCGTGTTGCAACAAATACTTATATTATTATTCCCAGCAATGTTGACCTTACTGGCGACGATTTACTTGACGAATTAGAAAACAGCGGTGTATATTTCTGATAAAGACGAGCTTTTTCGTTCAAAGCTTGATGATGCAGTATATCTTTGCTTTACAAGACAAAAACCGTATTATTTTTCATTTTTGAGCGAAAGAAGACAGGCCTTTGCCAAAAATTACCTTGACTCAATCGGATTTCATAATTACTCTTTTTTCGGCGGATATGATAACAGCGAGCGCAAAATTCTCGGATTATTTTACGATGAGATCTGCAATTTCCCCGTTTCTGCGATTGAGTTTAGATTTCGCGGATGTGATAAGCTCACTCACAGAGATTTTCTCGGTGCATTGATGTCGCTTGGAATTGAGCGAGAAACTATAGGCGATATTCTTGTAGAAGACGGTAGATGTATTGTTTTTATAAAAAGCGAGCTTAAAGATTATATTGTTTCACAAATTTTCAAGGTAGGCAATGTAGGAGTAAAAATATCTGACGCAGACATTAATAAATTGCCACAGGGAAGAGAAACAGAAGAAATTTACTATACCGTTTCTTCTCTCCGACTTGATAACGTTGTTGCGGCAATAACTAATATGTCACGTGAAAAGACCAAACAATTAATATTGTTGGGAAATGTATCTTTAAATTTTATTCAGAATAAAAATGTAAGTCAATTATTAAATTCAAATGATACATTGACGATCAGAGGAAAAGGTAAATTTAAAGTTAATGACGTTTCCGGTAAAACCAGAAAGGGTCGTATAAAAATTTCGGTAATTCATTTTAGATAAGGAGTGCAGACTATGCTTACAATTGATGAAATTAAAAATATCAGCTTTAGAAAAGCTACTTTAAGCGGAGGATACAGAGCGGAGGATGTTGACGCTTTTATTGATGAAGTAATTGCTTCATTTGAGCAATTAAAAAAAGAAAAAACCAATCTTGTACATAAAATTGATGTTTTGGCTACTCGTGTAGAGCAGTACAGGTCGGATGAGGAAACAGTAAGAAACGCCCTTCTTGCATCACAGAAGGTTTCCGACGCCTGCATAAGAGAAGCTAAGGAAAAAGCCGCAAAAATCGTTCGCGAGGCCGAAACCAAAGCTCAGGCTCTGCTTGTTGATGCAAATAAAATGACTGCTGTTGAAAAAGAAAATTATTTACAACTTCAGTCCGACGCAGTCGCACTCAGAAATGATCTTATTGAAATTTACAGAAACCATATTAAAGCTATTGATGACCTTCCTACATCTGCAGATATTGAAGATACAAGAAATTCGCTGAATGAAAAATATCCTACTAATCAGATCGAAGAACCCGGTAAGGGTGAATACACAGAACCTGAGCCGGTTGAAAATACCGTTGCAAATGATGAGGCAGAGACTGCTGCTGAAAGCATCTCTGAAGAAGCAATTAATGCTGCTCCAAAGCGCTCAAGTAAATTTGCGCATCTTAAATTCGGCGATAACTATGATGTTTCTGCTGAATAACAGAAATAAATTTTAGTAATTGGAGAGAGTAAATAAAATGTCCCAGGATTACAATTCCACACTTAATCTTCCTAAAACAGACTTTCCTATGCGAGCAGGACTTCCTAAAAGCGAGCCTGTAACTCTTAAAAATTGGGAAGATGAAAAAATATACGAAAACCTTATGAAAATTAATGAAGGCAAACCTTTATTTGTTCTTCATGACGGACCGCCTTATGCAAACGGAAATATTCACCTCGGTACTGCGCTGAACAAAGTTCTTAAGGATTTTATTGTAAGATATAAAAATATGTCCGGATTTAAGGCTCCGTATGTTCCCGGATGGGATACGCACGGACTACCCACAGAGCTTAAAGCAAGAAAAAAAGCCGGCGTAGGCAGCTCTGCCGATATTTCAGAGCTTGAACTCAGAAAGATGTGTCAAGAGTTTGTAGAGGGCTATATAGACGACCAAAGAAATCAGTTTAAACGTCTTGGTGTAATCGGAGAGTGGGATAATCCTTATATTACTCTTACACATGATTTTGAAGCCGAACAAATACGTATATTTGCTGAAATGGCTTGTAAAGGATACATTTATAAAGGCTTAAAGCCTGTTTATTGGTGTCCCGAGTGTAAAACGGCACTTGCAGAGGCAGAAATTGAATATGCCGAAGATCCTTGTCATTCAATTTATGTAAAGTTTAATGTAACTGACGATTTAGGAAAATTCTCTGCTATGGGAATTGACCCGAAAAAAGTTTATTTTGTTATTTGGACAACAACTACATGGACGCTTCCCGGCAATGTTGCTATTTGTGTCGGTCCTTCTTTTGACTATTCCGTAATAAAATGCGGCGATGAATATTATGTAATGGCTGAAGAGCTTTATAAAGACGCTATGGAAGCCGCTGAAAAAACTGATTACGAAGTTGTGGGTACTGTAAAAGGCTCAGAACTCGAATATATTAAAACAGTTCATCCGTTTATGGACAGAGAATCTGTTGTAATTGTGGGCGACCATGTTACTCTTGAAAGCGGTACAGGATGCGTCCATACTGCACCGGGTCATGGTGTAGAAGACTATGACGTTTGCAGAAATTATCCTGAAATACCAATTATTGTTCCCGTAGATGAAAACGGCGTTCTTACTGCTGAGGCAGGAATGTTTGCCGGATTAAAAACCGATGATGCAAATAAGCCTATAGCTGAACATCTTGATAAGATAGGCGCATTGTTCGCATTGAAGAAAATTATCCACCAGTATCCGCACTGCTGGAGATGTAAGAGTCCTGTTCTTTTCCGTGCAACTGACCAGTGGTTCTGTTCTGTTGACGAATTTAAGGACGCGGCTGTAAAAGCTATTGACGAAGTTGAATGGATTCCCGGATGGGGCAAAGACAGAATTACCTCAATGGTACGCGAGAGAAAAGACTGGTGTATTTCCCGTCAAAGAAAATGGGGCGTTCCTATTCCTATTTTCTATTGCGAGGATTGCGGCGAGCCTCTTATTGAAAAGGAAGCTATGCTTGCGGTTGCAGATTTATTCGGCAAAGAAGGCTCTGATTCGTGGTTTACACATTCAGCTTCCGAAATTCTTCCCGAGGGTACAAAATGTAAAAAATGCGGATGTACTTCATTTACAAAAGAAAAAGATATTATGGACGTTTGGTTTGACAGCGGTTCTTCACATGCCGCTGTGCTTAAAAATCGTTCATATCTCAAATGGCCCGCTGACCTTTATCTTGAGGGCGCAGACCAATACAGAGGATGGTTCCAGTCCTCGCTTCTTACTTCTGTTGCGACTATGGGAACCGCTCCGTACAAGGCTGTGCTTACTCACGGCTGGGTCGTTGACGGTAAGGGACGAGTAATGCATAAATCCCTTGGCAACGGTATCGACCCGCAGGAGGTAATCGACCAGTACGGTGCAGACGTTCTTCGTCTTTGGGTTGCTTCTTCCGACTATCACGCAGATATAAGAATTTCTCAGGATATTTTAAAACAGCTTTCTGAGGCCTACAGAAAAATCAGAAATACTGCAAGATATATTCTCGGCAACCTTACGGATTTTGATCCCGATAAAGATATGGTTTCACTTGATGAGATTATGCCGATTGATAAATGGGCGCTTGCTAAGCTTAACGCTCTTATTGATAAGGTTAAAGATGCTTACGACAAGTATGAATTCCACATTGTTTATCACGGAATCCACAATTTCTGCGTAGTTGATATGTCAAATTTCTATCTTGATGTATTAAAAGACAGACTTTATACTGAAAAAGCCGACAGCAAGTCACGCAGAGCCGCACAAACGTCAATTTATATTATTCTCAATGCAATGACAAGAATAATCGCTCCTATTCTTGCATACACTTCTGATGAAATTTGGAAGTATATGCCTCATTCTGAGGATGATAATGCTGAACACGTCATCTTTAATGAAATGCCCGAAAAGTCAGATATATCAATTGATGATGATTTTATGGCTTTCTGGGATGAAATTCATGAACTCAGAGATGATGTTAAGAAAGCTCTTGAAGCATATATTAAAGATAAAACCATCAAAAGCTCGCTTGAGGCTAAAGTAGTTCTTTTTGCAAGCGGTTCAAAGCTTGAATTTCTTAAAAAGGCTGAAAAAGAACTTAGCACGGCATTTATTGTTTCGGAAATTGAAATTATTGAAAACGATTCAGACCTTGAAATCAGAATTGAAAAGGCTGAAGGAGAAAAGTGTGAACGTTGTTGGTCAATCAGTAAAACTGTAGGCACTGACAAAGAACATCCTACTCTTTGCGCGCGCTGTTGTGAAAATTTAAAATAATTTAGCTGTAAATCGGTGTGATATTAAAACACACCGATTTATATATATGGGAGGATTTATGCCTTTTGTTGCTCTTATTATTGGAATAGCACTTGTTATTATTGACCAGATTATAAAATATTTCGTGTCTGTTTATTTACAGCCTTTAGGAACTGTTAATGTAATTGACAATCTGTTTAAGCTTACCTATGTAGAAAACAGAGGTGTTGCATTCGGAATGTTTTCAGATATGCGCTGGATATTTGTTGCGCTCACGTCGATTATGATTGGCATAATAATATTTATTATGTTCAAAAAACATCCTAAAGGTAAGTTCTTTTATTTTTGCGCCGCCCTTATTATCGGAGGCGGAATAGGAAATCTTATTGACAGAATCTTTTACGGATATGTTATTGATTATCTGAGCGTTTCATTTTTCCCTCCCGTGTGTAACTTTGCCGATTACTGCATTACAGCAGGGACAATTATGCTGATAATCTACGTTTTATTTTTCTCAAATATGCTGAATAATGGAAAAAAGGCAGATTTAAGCAATGACTGAACATAAGATTATTTGTAACGAAAACGACATTAGAGTTGATAAATTTATATCTGACTCTGATATATCTCTGTCAAGAACAGCCGCAGTCAATTTAATTGAAAACGGCGGAGTAACCGTAAACGGATTAGAAATAAATAAAAAATACAAACTAAAAGCAGGGGATACTGTAACCGTACAAATACCAGACCCTGTTCCGTATGAAGCCAAGGCTGAAAATATACCTCTTGATATAGTCTTTGAGGACGAATATCTTCTTGTTGTGAACAAGCCGAAAGGAATGGTTGTTCACCCTGCGACGGGAAATTACAGCGGAACGCTTGTTAATGCCCTGCTTTATCATTGCGGCGACAGCCTTTCAGGCATTAACGGAGTTATGCGTCCCGGAATTGTCCACAGAATAGATAAGGATACAAGCGGTCTTTTGATCGTTGCTAAGAATGATTTTTCTCATACAATGCTTGCAAAGCAGATAAAAGAACATTCCTTTACACGAGAGTATGAGGCTGTTGTTTACGGAAATTTAAAAAATGACGAAGGAACGGTTGACGCTCCGATCGGAAGAAACCCCAACGACCGCAAAAAAATGTGTGTTATTTCAAAAAACAGTAAAAATGCAGTAACACATTATTCCGTTATTGAGAGATTTAAAGGCTACACGCACATTAAATGCAGGCTTGAGACAGGCCGCACGCATCAAATACGAGTGCATATGGCTTATATTGGTCATCCCGTATCGGGCGACTTGGTGTATGGAGTAAAAAATGAAAAGGTTGCGTTTGAGGGTCAATGTCTCCACGCGCGAAAAATTGGATTTATTCATCCTAAATCAGAAAAATATATGGAGTTTTGCTCTGATTTGCCCGATTATTTTCTTAATTTTTTAAATAAACTCCATAATGTAAGTAAATAATTTACATTTTTTTAAAAAATGTAGGATTACAATAGATGTGTTACAAAAAATGAGAGTGAACCGTGGAATTGAGGAAAACTGCAAGCAG
>CANQDR010000041.1 GCA_947593615.1 uncultured Clostridia bacterium | reverse complement strand
ATAGCTGGCTTTCTTCTCGGCAGCGGTCAAATCCATCTCGTCCATCGTCAATTCGACCTCGATATGCTGCTTGACATCGAGTTTGGACAATAAGCATACCGTCTCTATATGCGCCGTGTGCGGGAACATATCTACAGGCTGAATTTTCTGTACTTTATATTTGCTGTTTTTGCTCAGATAATCAATATCTCTGGAGAGTGTTTCGGGATTACACGAAACATAAACAATGGTTTTCGGCGACATTTTGATTAATGAATCAAGAAATTTAACGTCGCTTCCTGCTCGTGGAGGATCCATAAATACCACGTCGGGCTTTTCTTCCTCCTGCGATATTTCATACATAAATTCTCCTGCGTCGCCCTTGAACAAGCGTATGTTTTTAAGGTTATTAGCCCTTGCATTTGTAATTGCGTCCCGTACCGCGTCAGGGTTTAGCTCAACGCCTATAACCCTGCCTGCACCGCGTTTTGCCGCAACAATGCCGATTGTGCCTATTCCGCAGTAGGTGTCAAGGACAATTTCACTGCCCTTTAAATCAGCAAATTCCATAGCCTTGTTGTAAAGTATTTCTGTCTGAACGGGATTTATCTGGTAAAAGCTTTTTGGGGAAATTCTGAACCTGCATCCGCAGAGTATATCCTCAATATAACCCTTTCCGTACAGCACCTTTTGCACATCTCCGAGCACAAGATTGGTGTTATACGGATTTATATTCTGTATTATCGTTGTAATTTCGGGAAATTGCTTTAAAATTGCCTTTACAAAGTTGTTCTTTGACGGAAATACAGAAGTTCCCGTCACGAGAACAAGCATAATCTGATTTGTAGAAAATCCTCTTTTTATGAGAACATGTCGGAGAAATCCCTTGCCTGTATCTTCGTTGTATGTTGTCAGTTTAAAGGAAGGCAGAAGTTTTCTGACTGCAACTATGATTTTATCGGCACAAATATCCTCTGTCTGACAGCTGTCAATTCCTATGATATGGTGAGTTCCGGACTGGTAAACGCCTGAAATGATTTTGCCTTTTCGGTCAGTTCGAAATGCCGCCTGTACTTTGTTTCGGTAATGATAGGGATTTTCCATTCCGATTATCGGCTCAACTTTACAATATTTTTTAAGCAGGCGTTCAACCTTATTTTGCTTAAATTTGAGCTGTTCGGAGTAGGTTAAATTCTGAAGCTGGCATCCTCCGCATTTTTTATAAACAGGGCAGCTGCCGTTTTTGATATGCTCTTTGCTGTTACTCATTCTGTAAATCCTTTTATTATTGATAAATATGTCTATATTTTATCATCATCAGACAAACTTTTCAATACATAAAAACAATACGGCTGACGAAATATACGTCAGCCGTAAAATATTTTGTATTAGATTTTTTGCAATAATTAAAATCAATTAGTTATAAATTGGTGTAGCCCATAAGGCTTTCGTCAACTTCTCTTGCAACATCTCTGCCTTCGCGTATAGCCCAAACAACAAGAGACTGTCCTCTGTGCATATCGCCTGCAACAAATATATTATCAACATTTGTTTTAAATGAGCCTTCTGCCGTAGCCACATTTGTTCGTGCATTTACGTCAACGCCGAAAGCTTTGGTAACGTAGCTTTCAGATCCGAGAAATCCTGCGGCTATAAGAACAAGGTCAACATCTACGCTGTATTCCGAGCCTGCAATCTCTTTCATCATCAGTCTGCCTGTTTTCTTGTCCTTTTCAGGCTGAAGCTTTACAAGAACTGCGCTTTTCAGGTTTCCGTTTTTATCCTTTACAAACTCCTTAACGGTAGTCTGATAAACTCTTGGGTCCTTGCCGAAAACATCAATTGCTTCCTCCTGACCGTAGTCTGTTTTGCAGACTCTCGGCCACTGAGGCCACGGATTGTCCTCTGTTCTTTCGTCGGGAAGTTTTGGCATCATCTCAAGCTGTAAAACGGATTTAGCACCGTGCCTTATGCTTGTGCCCACACAGTCGTTTCCCGTATCGCCGCCGCCGATTACCATTACATTTTTGCCTTTGGCTGAAATGTATGTTCCGTCCTTCAAATTATTGTCAAGAAGCGATTTTGTAGTTGATTTGAGAAAATCCACTGCAAAGTAAATTCCGTTTGCATCTCTGCCGGGAACACTAATATCTCTGGGATTTGAAGCACCGCAGGCGAGAATTACTCTGTCATAATCCTTTAATATCTGCGCGGCCTTTATATCTTTACCGACGTTTATGCTTGTTTTAAATTCAACGCCTTCTTGCTTCATAATGTCGATTTTGCGGTCGATAACGTTTTTTTCAAGCTTCATATTCGGAATACCATACATAAGAAGTCCGCCCACACGGTCGCTGCGCTCAAATACTGTTACCGAGTGCCCCCTTCGGTTGAGCTGGTCTGCTGCCGCAAGTCCTGAAGGACCTGATCCGATTACTGCAATTTTTTTGCCAGTTCTCACCTTTGGAATTTTAGGAGCGGCAAAGCCTTCAATATAGGCGTTTTCAATAATGCCGTATTCGTTTGCTTTTACAGTTACCGCGTCGCCGTTTGCTCCGCAGGTGCATGCTTTTTCGCAAAGCGCAGGGCATACACGCGAGGTGAACTCGGGGAAGTTATTTGTAATTTTAAGTCTGTTATATGCCTGTTCCCACGCGCCCTTATAGATGAGGTCGTTCCATTCGGGGATAAGGTTGTTGAGCGGACAGCCCGAATATGCTGAGCCTACCAGCATACCCGACTGGCAGAAAGGAACGCCGCATTCCATGCATCTTGCACCCTGTTTTGCCTGATCTTCCTTTGAAAGCGGAGTGTGAAACTCATTATAATTTTTAATGCGCTGTTTTACGGAGAATGCGGGAGCGTCCTCACGTTTATAATCCATAAATCCTGTTGGCTTTCCCATTGCTGTTCTCCTCCTTATTTGCTGTGAATAATCTGATAAAATGCTTCGATTTTAGCCTGCTCGCTGCTCAGACCTTTTTCTTCCATAGAAGCGATTGCAGACATCATCTTTTTGTAGTCGTGCGGAATAATTTTCTTAAATTTTGGCAGATACTCTTCAAAATTTTCGAGTATGTCTTTACCTTTTACGGAGTTTGTAGCCTTAACGTGCTCTTCAATAAGCCCCCTGAGTTCAATAATATCATATTTTTCGGTAACTTCTGAGAAGAGCACCATTTCTTTGTTGAGCTTTGTGTAAAGGTTTCTGTCCTCGTCAAGAACATATGCAACGCCGCCTGACATACCTGCCGCAAAGTTTTTGCCTGTTTTGCCGATAACTACAACGCGTCCGCCTGTCATATATTCACAGCCGTGGTCGCCTACACCCTCAACGACGGCGGTGGCACCCGAATTTCTTACGCAGAAACGTTCGCCTGCAACACCATTAATGAAAGCCTTGCCGCTTGTTGCGCCGTAGAGGGCAACATTGCCGATAATGATGTTTTCATCAGCATTGAATGTAGATCCTTTCGGAGGATAAACCACAAGCTTGCCGCCTGAAAGACCTTTTCCGAAATAGTCGTTGCTGTCGCCGACCAGTTCAAGAGTAAGTCCGTTCGGAATGAATGCTCCGAAGCTCTGTCCGCCAGAACCGTTACATATAATTTTATAGGTATCGTCCTCAAGAGTATTGTAATATTTTTTAGTGATTTCAGAACCGAAGATTGTGCCGAATGAGCGGTCGGTATTCTTTACATTTATTTCAATTGTTTTCTTTGTGCCTTTTGCAAACGCCGTCTTAAACTCTTTTAATAATATCTTTTCATCAAGAGTTTCGCTGAGTTTAAAGTCATATAAGCTCTTTTTGGCATATTCGATTTTTTCGGAAGCAAAGTCGCAGTTGAGAATATTCGAAAGGTCAACCTCGGCAGCCCTGCCTGAGATTCCTTCTTTCGGTTTAATAAGATCAATTCTGCCGACAAGCTCATCAACTGTCTTTATGCCGAGCTTTGCCATATATTCACGCAGTTCCTCGGCAACAAACATCATAAAGTTTATTACGTATTCGGGTTTGCCCATAAACCTCTTTCTGAGTTCGGGATTCTGTGTTGCAACGCCGAACGGGCAGGTGTCAAGATTGCATACTCTCATCATTGCGCATCCCAGCGTTACAAGCGGAGCAGTAGCAAATCCGTATTCCTCCGCACCGAGTATTGCGGCAATTGCAACGTCGCGTCCTGTCATAAGCTTTCCGTCGGTTTCAATAACGACCTTGTTTCTGAGGTCGTTCATAATTAACGTCTGGTGTGCTTCCGCAAGACCAAGTTCCCATGGGAGTCCAGCGTTATAGATTGAGTTTCTCGGCGCCGCACCCGTACCGCCGTCGTATCCCGAAATAAGGATAACGCCTGCGCCTGCTTTTGCAACGCCTGCCGCAACCGTACCTACGCCGCATTCGGAAACGAGCTTGACGGAAATTCTTGCATCTTTATTTGCGTTTTTAAGGTCATAAATAAGCTGAGCAAGATCCTCGATTGAATAAATATCATGGTGAGGAGGGGGAGAGATAAGCGATACGCCCGGAGTGGAATGACGTGTTTTTGCAATCCACGGATAAACCTTTTTGCCGGGAAGATGACCGCCCTCGCCGGGCTTTGCACCCTGAGCCATTTTAATCTGTAATTCATCGGCAGAAGTAAGGTATCTTGAGGTTACGCCGAAACGTCCCGAAGCAACCTGCTTGATAGCAGAACATCTGTTTTCAGACGTACCCTTTGTCGTCAGTCTTTCAAGACTTTCTCCGCCTTCGCCTGAATTCGATTTTCCGTGAAGCTTGTTCATTGCAAGCGCCAATGCCTCGTGTGCTTCCTGAGAAATCGAGCCGTATGACATAGCGCCTGTTTTAAAGCGCTTTACAATTGATTCTGCACTTTCAACCTCGTCAATAGGAATAGGTTTATCGGCAAATTTAAAGTCAAGCAAACCCCTTATGTTTACGGGATCCATTTCTTCCGAAATCATATGCGAATACTTTTTATAGAGCTCGTAGTCGCCTGTCCTTGTTGCCATCTGGAGCGTATGTATGGTCTGAGGATTGTACAGATGCTCTTCTTTTCCGCTTCTGAATTTATGGCTTCCTCTAGATTCAAGCTCTGTGGTCGCGCTGAGTCCGAGTGGATCAAAAGCAGAGGTGTGCAGTTTGTCAACATTATCCTCAATGTCTTTAATTGTAATACCGCCTATCCTGCTTACGGTGTCGGTGAAGTATTCGTCAATTACATCTTTGCCAATTCCGATTGCCTCAAAAATCTGCGAGCCCTGATAGGACTGAATGGTCGAAATACCCATTTTTGACGCTATTTTTACTATGCCGTGAAGAACGGCGCTGTTGTAGTCGTCAACTGCGGCATAGTAGTCCTTGTCGAGCAAATCATCATTAATGAGCTCGTGAATCGTTTCCTGAGCAAGATACGGATTGATCGCACTTGCGCCGTAGCCGAGCAGAGTTGCAAAGTGGTGAACTTCTCTCGGTTCGCCGCTTTCAAGGATAATTGCAAGAGAGGTTCTCTTTTTGGTTGCAACAAGGTGCTGGTGAATAGCAGATACGGCAAGCAGCGACGGGATTGCAAGGTGGTTTTCATCAACGCCTCTGTCCGAGAGGATAAGAATATTTGCGCCCTCGTTGTAAGCTTTGTCTGCTTCAATAAATAATCTTTTAATAGCTTTTGAAAGCCTTGTGTTCTTATAATAAAGAATTGGAATAACTGCAACCTTGAAACCGTTTATTTTCATGTTTTTGATTTTGAGGATGTCGGTTGAAGTTAAAATCGGGTTATGTATTTTCATAACCTTGCAGTTTTCGGGCCTTTCCTCAAGAATGTTGCCGTCCTCACCGATATAAACTGTTGTTGAAGTTACTATTTCCTCGCGGATTGCGTCAATCGGAGGATTTGTAACCTGAGCAAACATCTGCTTAAAGTAATTGAACAGCGGCTGAGGCTCGTTTGAAAGGACAGCAATCGGACTGTCGGTGCCCATTGCAGAAATTGATTCGCTTCCGTTTTTAGCCATTGGCAGAATAGAAGTCATAACGTCTTCATATGTGTAGCCGAATGCCTTCTGAAGCCTTTTCCTTGCTTCGCTCGAATGTTCCTCAACTTTTGCGTTGGGAATTTTCAAATCCTTAAGATATACAAGGTTGCTGTCAAGCCATTCGCCGTAAGGCTGTTTTGAGGCGTAATACTCCTTTAGTTCGTCATCATCAATTAGTCTGCCCTGAACAGTATCAACAAGCAGCATTTTGCCCGGGCGAAGTCTTTCTTTAGTAACAATTTTTGACGGGTCAATGGGAAGCGCGCCTACCTCTGATGAGAGGATTAGGTTGCCGTCATCGGTTATATAGTATCTTGACGGACGCAGACCGTTTCTGTCGAGCACCGCACCCATAATATCGCCGTCGGAGAAAAGAATTGAGGCAGGGCCGTCCCAAGGCTCCATCATAGTTGCGTAATATTGGTAGAAGTCCTTTTTCTTCTGTGACATAGTGCCGTTGTTGTCCCAAGGTTCGGGAATCGTAATCATAACGGCAAGAGGAAGATCCATACCGCTCATAACGAGAAACTCAAGCGTATTGTCAAGCATAGCCGAGTCTGAACCCTCTGTGTTTACAACGGGAATAACCTTGTCGAGGTCGCCCTTAAGGTGCTCGGAACGCATTGTTTCTTCGCGCGCAAGCATTTTGTCGGCATTGCCTCTGATTGTGTTGATTTCTCCGTTGTGAACAATCATTCTGTTAGGATGGGCTCTTTGCCAGCTCGGATTTGTATTTGTTGAGAATCTTGAGTGAACCATGGCAATTGCGGATTCATAGTCATCGTCCTGAAGGTCAGTGAAAAATCTTCTTAGGTCGCCTACAAGGAACATGCCTTTATATACAATAGTTCTGCTCGAAAGTGAAACTACATAAGTGTCTTCATTGCTTTGCTCAAAAACCCGTCTTGCAACATAGAGCTTGCGGTCAAAGTCAAGACCCTTTTTTACGCCGTTCGGTCTTTGTATAAAGCACTGCATAATTGCAGGCATACAGTCAAGCGCACGTTTGCCTATTACATTGTTGTCTGAGGGGACGTTCCTCCAGCCTAAAACATTAAGACCCTCTTTTTCCGCAATAATCTCAAACATTTTTTTAGCCTGATTTCTTGCGAGTTCGTTTTGGGGGAAGAAGAACATACCAACTGCATAATCTCTTTCGGAATTAAGTTTAATTCCAATATCCTTTGCAGCCTTCTTGAAAAACTTATGGGAAATCTGAAGCAGAATGCCTACGCCGTCGCCGGTTTTTCCCTCTGCGTCTTTTCCTGCTCTGTGTTCAAGGGTTTCTACAATAGTCAAAGCATTGGCTACGGTGTCGTGGGATTTTATGCCCTTAATATTGACAACAGCTCCGATACCGCAGTTATCATGTTCAAACTTCGGAGAATAAAGACTTTTGCAGTTTTGTCTGTTCTCTGTTTGTCCCATCAATAATCATCCTTTCCTGAATACCTGATTATCATAATATAAATTTGTTTAACCCGTAATATATAATAATATGTATGAATTACACATCGGCACAAATGACAGTTGCTTAATATCATATTTTGCAATTTTAATTAGCAAATCCTGCATTTTGCAAAAAATCTGAAAAGTAAACAAGCCGTGTCTGTATTATATAACCTAACATTGGGCTTTGTCAAGAGAATTTTGCAGGAAATTGCAACTTTATCGTGAGGAACTTTCATAAAAAATCAAGATTTGTTTATTTTGTGCAATTACACAGACTGTTACAAGTTGATTTTGCAGGAAATTTAATAAAACTTGCAATTTTTTAAAATTTTCTGAAAAATCTATTGACAAATCAGAAAAAAGAGAATATACTAACAACAATGACGACAGCAAGGGCGCTGTAGGCAATGTGCTTACAGTGTCCTTTTCTGTTTATTAGGTCAAATTTTTATTTTGGATAGGAGAGAATAAAAATGGCAAAAGTACCTGAGCTATTCGGCAGTATGGTGTTTAATGACCAGAAAATGCAGGAAAGACTTCCAAAGTCAACATACAAGGCACTTAAAAAGACAATCCAGAACGGAGAGCCTCTTGATTTAAGCGTGGCAAACGTAGTTGCAAGCGCAATGAAAGACTGGGCAGTTGAATTGGGCTGTACACACTACACCCACTGGTTTCAGCCTATGACAGGCGTTACAGCTGAAAAACACGACAGTTTTATTAGCCCCAACGGCGACGGTCAGGTAATAATGGAGTTTTCGGGCAAAGAGCTTGTAAAGGGCGAGCCTGACGCTTCATCTTTCCCCAGCGGCGGTATCCGCGCTACATTTGAGGCAAGAGGATATACAACATGGGATCCGACCTCCTATGCATTTGTCAAGGACGGTACGCTTTATATTCCTACAGCATTCTGTTCTTACACAGGCGAGGTTCTTGATAAAAAGACTCCGCTGCTCCGTTCAATGGAGAGAATCAGCACGGAGGCTGTAAAGGTTCTTCATTTGCTCGGAAAAACAGATGTTACAAGGGTTACAACAACAGTTGGTCCTGAACAGGAATACTTCCTTATAGATAAGGAAATGTATGACCAGAGAGAGGATCTTATTTATACAGGCAGAACACTCTTCGGCGCAAAGGCTCCGAAAGGTCAGGAACTTGACGACCACTACTTCGGCGCAATAAAAACAAGAGTTGCCGCATATATGCGCGACCTTGACGAAGAGCTCTGGAAGCTCGGAATTCTTGCAAAGACAAAGCACAACGAGGTTGCTCCTTCACAGCACGAACTTGCGCCTATCTTTACAACAACAAATATTGCAACAGACCACAATGAGCTTACAATGGAAATTATGAAGAAAACAGCCGAGAAACACGGTCTTGTATGTCTTCTTCACGAAAAGCCGTTTGCCGGAGTAAACGGATCGGGCAAACACAACAACTGGTCTATTTCAACAAATCTCGGAGAAAATCTTCTTGATCCGGGAAAACAGCCTGAAAACAATATTCAGTTCCAGCTTTTCCTTGCTGCTATCGTAAAGGCTGTTCACGAGTATCAGGATCTTCTCAGAATTACAGTTGCTTCAGCAGGCAATGACCACCGTCTTGGCGCAAACGAAGCACCTCCGGCAATTATTTCAATGTATCTCGGAGATGACTTGGGAGCACTTGTTGATTCAATTATCAATGATACGGACTATGTAAGCAAAGGCAAAGTAAAAATGCAGACAGGTGTTGAGGTCCTACCTGACTTTATGAAGGATAACTCAGACCGTAACCGTACTTCACCTTTTGCTTTCACAGGCAACAAGTTTGAATTCAGAGCCCTTGGTTCATCACTCAACATTGCTTGTCCTAACTATATTTTAAATACAATGGTTGCTGAGGAGCTTTCACAGTTCTATGATGAGTTAAAGGATGCTGAAGATTTGGATGCTGCTGTAAAGGCTCTTATTAAAAAGACATTTACTGAGCATCAGGCTATTATCTTCAACGGCAACAACTATGCCGAGGAATGGGTAGCTGAGGCTGAAAGAAGAGGACTTTTAAATCTTAAGTCACTCCCGGAAGCAGTAGCTCACTTTGTTGACAAGAAAAATATTGACCTCTTTGTTAAGAACAAAATCTGTTCTGAAGAGGAAGTTCGCGCAAGATATGAAATTGAGCTTGAGAATTACTCAAAGCAGATTAACATTGAGGCGCTCACAATGATTGATATGGCTAAGAAAAATATTCTTCCCGCAGTTACATCATTCGTAAGAGAGCTTACAGATACTGCTCTTGCAAAGAAAGCGCTTTCAGACGCTATTCCTACAACTGTTGAGGAAGAGCTTATCACAAGCCTTTCAAACAAGCTCGTTTGCTTCAGCAAAAAGACGGCAGAGCTTGAAGAAGCAGTTATCAAGGCAAGCGACTACAGCAATGACAGTCTTGCTTATGCAACATATTACAGAGAAACAGTATTTGCAATTATGCAGGAACTGCGTGCAGTAGGCGATTCTATGGAAACAGAAACTTCTTCGGAATACTGGCCTTATCCGTCATACGGCGAAATGCTTTTCGGCGTTTGATAATAAAATAGGTTATACCAGAATAATATATTAGCATATAAACGATAACACAACGGCGTGTAATGAAACAGTTAAAATGTTTGATTACACGCCGTTTTAGTTATAACTTAATAATTGACAGAGGAGAGATAAAAATGGATGTAGAGAATGTTGTATCACAAGCTCTGAACAATACCATTTTCGGCACAACAGGCGTATGGTTCCTGATTGGCGCAGCACTTGTATTCTTTATGCAGTGCGGTTTTGCAATGGTAGAAACAGGCTTTACAAGAGCAAAGAACGCAGGCAACATCATAATGAAAAACCTGATGGACTTTTGCCTTGGTACAGTAGTATTTATGCTGCTCGGTTTTGGATTGCTGTGCGGTGAAAACACGTTTTTCGGACTTATAGGTATGCCGAACTTACAGATTTTCACTAATTTCAACAACTTCCCATGGCATAATTTCGTATTTAATATGGTATTCTGTGCAACAACAGCAACGATTGTTTCAGGTGCTATGGCAGAAAGAACAAAGTTCATTTCATACTGTGTTTATTCAGTTATAATTTCAGCAGTTGTTTACCCGATTGAGGCTCACTGGATCTGGGGCGGCGGCTGGCTTTCAGATTTAGGCTTTGTTGATTTTGCAGGCTCCTGCGCAATTCATATGGTTGGCGGTATCTCAGCATTTATCGGCGCTTTGATACTCGGACCACGTATAGGAAAATACGGCAAAAACGGAAAAGTAAATGCTATTCCGGGTCACAGCCTTACTCTTGGCGCACTCGGCGTATTTATTCTATGGTTTGGCTGGTACGGATTTAACGGCGCTGCTGCTGCAACAACTGATAATCTTGGTCAGATATTCCTGACAACAACAATAGCTCCTGCTGTTGCGACCTGTGCAACAATGATTTTCACATGGATCAAAAACGGTAAGCCCGATGTTTCAATGTCACTTAACGGTTCGCTTGCAGGTCTTGTTGCTATCACAGCACCCTGCGCCGATGTTGACGCTTTAGGTTCGGCTATTATCGGTTTGGTTGCAGGTATTATCGTTGTAATAGCCGTTGAATTTATTGACATTAAACTTAAGGTCGATGACCCTGTCGGTGCTGTTGCAGTTCACTGCGTAAACGGTGTATGGGGCACACTTGCAGTAGGCCTTTTTGCTACAGGTCATGGTCAAGATGGAATTATTGGTCTTTTCTACGGCGGCGGATTTACACAGCTTGGAATCCAGGCTCTCGGTGTGATTTCAGTAGCTGCATGGACAATCGTTACAATGACAATATTCTTCCAGCTAATTAAGCACACAATCGGTCTTCGTGCTTCTAAGGAAGAAGAAATGAAAGGTCTCGACATTACAGAGCACGGACTTATCAGTGCTTATGCAGACTTTGCTCCTCTTGCTGTAGGCGTTGCTTCGCTTGACGAGGGCATTGATGTAGAGGGTAATGTTCCTGTTACACAGGCCGTTCCCGTACAGCTTGCAGGCAAGTATGACGTTGCTTCTGACGGCGTTAAGATTACTAAAATTGACATTCTTCTCAAGCAGTCAAAGCTTGAAGCTCTTAAGGAAGAGATGGATAAGCTTGGCATTACGGGTATGACAGTTTCACAGGTACTCGGCTGCGGCGCTCAGAAGGGTAAAGCAGAGTATTATCGTGGTGTTGCTGTTGAAAGTAACCTGCTGCCTAAGATGAAGGTTGAAATAGTTGTATGTAAAGTTCCTGTTAAGGCTGTTGTAGACGCAGCTGTTAAGGCTCTCTACACAGGACACATCGGTGACGGTAAAATCTTTATTTACGATGTTGAAGATGTTGTAAAGGTCAGAACAGGTGAAACAGGATACGACGCAATGCAGGATGTTGAGTAAT
The DNA here is from genome assembly GCA_947593615.1 of uncultured Clostridia bacterium. Lineage (GTDB taxonomy): Bacteria > Bacillota > Clostridia > Oscillospirales > Acutalibacteraceae > Ruminococcoides. Next base: position 6,536 of record CANQDR010000041.1, on the reverse strand, counting down.
TAACTCTTATAAATTAACCTATCCTTTTTAATTCACATAAACCAAAATACCCCGTGCAGCTTGGCTGTACGGGGTATTTTGGTGCTTTTATTGCATATTTTTTATATTACGATATAAAACTATGAGAAATATATTAAAAGTTTTTATACAGTTCCGGACACAATTAGAGTGCTTGTTCCGGGTGTGGTAATCCATTCGCCTGTAACAGCATCCTGAGTAAAAGTTGCGGCAGGAACGGTAATCTGGCCTGAAACTGTAGCAAAGATTCCATCTGAATCATTATAAGTGTAGTTTGTGTTTGCAGTCCATGCTGCGTTGTTGAACTGTACTGATAAATCAGACAAAATAGGATTGAACGTATCAGTAATAACAGCGGCGTCATCAGCTGTTGCTGCTAAACTTCCCGTATTTTGAATCAGGAAAGTGTACGTTAGTCTGCCGTTTTCTGTAACCGGTATAGGACTTACTGTTTTTGTAATTGTAAGATACGGGGTCTGTCTTGCAGTTATAGTATCGGACGCAGTAACAGGGGCTATTCCTGCACCGCTTACGGTTGCAGAATTTACTATTGAGCCATTTGCACCAAGCGGAGCAAATTCATTGGCAACTGTTTCATAAATTATTGTTGCATTACCGTTTGCAGGTACGGAAATATTTGATATAACAAGAGAAGGAGCAGCTGTTACTGAAGGTGCAGGCTGCAAAGCTCCGTTTTCAAAATACTGTACTGTACCGACAGTATAAGTCATTGGAACAAGAGTAGTGCTGTTAAAGCTGTATTCGCCAAGGTTATCGGTAACTGTCAATCCGCTGAGCGTTGAATCGCCGGAATTGACAATTGTAATAACATTTGTAATTGTGTCATTTGGAGAATATTCATCACTGATAATTGTTTTTGTTACGGTGAGAACATTAAGAATTTCACCTACGGCAATATTTGAACTTGTGACGGTGCCGTTATATGATAATTGTGCCTGATTTGTAAATTGTGCCATAAATTTTATTCCTTTCTGTTTGAACGAGTAAATTTTATAAAAAAGTCCTTTGTTATTAACCGTTTTTTATATTGCTAATCAGTCAGAGATGTTTGTACATCTCAGTACATTTTATGAAAAAGTGTATTCCGTGTGACAAACAAAATAAAATATGAATTTTATGGTGTAAAAGTGTAGAATTTGCCGAAAAAAGCATAACATATTTTATATAAAGAAAATCCACCGACATAAGCCGATGGATTATTATTTCTGTATAGGAAATTGTTCATTAATACTCGGGCAAACTTCTGATTTGAACAACCTGTCTGCTCGAATTGTGAGCGGTGTTACACCGCCTGCCCGAATTGTGAGCAACATAATGTCGCTTTTTATAAAACTAATTAATCAAAAAATTTAGAATGGATTGCGCTTACAGCCTTGTCTGCATCAGCAGCGTCAATAAGAACAGAAACCTTAATTTCGCTTGTGCTTATCATCTGAATGTTAATCTGAGCGTCATAAAGTGCCTCAAACATTTTTGTTGCAACGCCTGCGTGACTTTCCATTCCAGCGCCGACAATTGAAATCTTTGCTACATTGTCGTCATACAGAATATCCTGTGCTCCGATATTTGTGATGTAATCTTTAAGACATTCAACAGCTTCGCTGCCTCTGTCCTTTGCTACGGTAAAGCTAATATCTTTTTTGCCGTCATGTCCTATTGACTGAAGAATAATATCAATATTTATGTCCTTTGCAGAAAGTTTTGAGAACATCTTGAATGCAAGACCCGGAAGATTGGGAATACCCGTAACAGAAATTCTTGTAACGTCCGTATCTTTAGCAACACCGCTGATTAACATTTTTTCCATTTTAGTTTTCTCCTTTACAATTGTACCCGAAGCTTTGGTCATACTCGAAAGTACCTCAAGCTCTATACCGTATTTTTTTGCCATCTCAACCGAACGGTTGTTAAGCACCTGAGCGCCAAGTGTAGCAAGCTCAAGCATTTCATCGTAGGAAATTTCTTCAAGTTTTGTTGCGTTTTTCACCTTTCTGGGGTCGGCAGTATAAACACCCTCAACATCGGTGAAAATCTGGCATAAGTCAGCATGCATAGCAGCAGCTATTGCAACTGCGCTGGTATCAGAGCCGCCTCTACCGAGTGTTGTAATATCGCCGTATTTCGAAAGTCCCTGAAAGCCTGCAACAACAACAATGTTCTTTTTATCAAGCTCGCTTCTTATTCTTGAAGCGTCAACCTTTTTTATTCTTGCGCTTGTGTGAGCGGAGGTCGTTTCAAAGCCTGCCTGCCAGCCAAGCAATGAAACTGCATGGTAGCCAAGCTTTTCAATTGCCATGGCAAGAAGTGAAATTGAAATTTGCTCACCTGCGGCAAGAAGCATATCCTTTTCACGTCTTGATGCCTTTGGATTAATTTCATTTGCCTTGTCAATAAGGTCGTCGGTTGTGTCGCCCTGTGCGGATACAACAACTACAACGTCGTTGCCCTTTGCATAAGTATCCGTTACAATTGACGCAACATTCATAACACGTTCGGCGTTTGCAACTGAACTGCCGCCGAATTTCTGAACTATCAAACTCATATGCTCTATACTCCTCTTTTTATTATAAATCGCCTATACGGATTGTAGAAAGAATTTCTGTACCGCTGTTTTTAAGCAAGTCAGCTTTTTCAAGAAATTCTCCGTAGGGCATTTCTTTTGTCACAAATGCCGTTTCGTTATCAGGCGTTCCGTCTTTTTCGATTTTGCTGATTTCTCCGAATATATTTTCTGCCTTTGAAATTACATCGCTGCCTTTTGCGCGCACATACATGGCCGTAACAGATTGCTCCGTCGAAATAATGTTTTTGCCGTTTCCGTCAGCCCAGTACAGAAATTTTCTTGTTTTAAGGTGTTTACAGCAGTCAACAACATCGGCAACAACAGCGCTAGCCGTAGGAAGCTTGCCTGCGCCTTTTCCGTAGAACACAACGTCTCCCGTGCAGTCGCCTCTTACCATAATTCCGTTAAATTCGTTGTCTATATTGGAGAGCTGGCTCTTATTAGGCACAAACATCGGAGCAACAATAATGTCGATTCTGCCGTCTTCAAGGCGTTTTACCTTTCCGATCAGCTTTATTACACAGCCGAAAGCCTCTGCGTATTTAACATCATCAAGCGTAATCTTTGTAATACCTTCGGTATGTACAGACTCTGGATAAACGTGCTTGCCGAATGCAAGAGAAGCAAGAATACAAATTTTGCGACAGGCATCGTGCCCCTCAATATCCGCAGCAGGGTTTCTTTCCGCAAATCCAAGCTCCTGAGCAAGCGTTAATGCTTCTTCAAACTGCATACCGTCTTCTATCATTTTAGTTAAAATAAAGTTTGTTGTTCCGTTTAAAATACCGGCGATCTCGTCAACAATATTTGCAACAAGACACTGGCTCATCGGGCGGATAATCGGAATACCGCCGCCAACCGACGCCTCGAACAGAAAGTTTACATTTTCTTCCTTTGCAATTGCTAAAAGCTCTGCACCGTGTGCCGCAACAAGCTCCTTGTTAGAGGTAACTACACTTTTTCCTGCTTTAAGACATCTTTTAACATAATCATAGGCAGGCTTCAGTCCGCCCATAACCTCTACAACTACTCTTACTTCAAGGTCATTTATTATATCGTCAAAATCCTTTGTAAATCTGTCTGCAAGAGGACTTTCGGGAAATTCGCGCAAGTCAAGAATATGCTTAATATAAATTTCCTCACCTAAACTTGCAAACAGTTTTTTCTTGTGTGTTGTCAGAATTTCGGCTACGCCGGAACCTACAACACCATGACCCATTATTGCTACTGAAATCATATTATTAAACCTTACCTTTCAGATTATTATTTGAAATTACATTAATTAATTTATTCAGCAGGAGCAGTTTCTGCGCCGCCGCCTTCACTGTTTCCTCCGCCGTCACCGGCGTTTTCAGTCGGTGTTTCCTGAGCAGGAGCGGTTGCACCGCCGCCGTCAGATACTTCACCGCCGCCATCGGAAGCGTTGGAAGATTCCCCGCCGCTGTTGTCACCGTTGCCACCGTTGTTACCGTTGTCACCGCTGTCGGAGCCGTCGTCATAATAATCGTCATACTGACTGTTGCCGTCATTATAGTTATAATAACCGCCGAACGAAGGCATATTGTCTTCTGTGTAATAGCCTACATATTTGCCCGAAACATTTTCGGTTGAAACAATTAAGCCGCTGTATGGGTTGTACTGCGCTTCAATGAGGTTTGGAGAAATTGTATATTCCTTCTGCTCCTTGCCCTCAAGATACTTGCCCATTACTTTCGAGAAGAAACTTGCGGACACAGTCTTGCCGCTGTCGCTTATGGTATGAGGGTCATCAAATCCGCACCAGGTTGCCATTACTGCATATGGGGATAACCCGCAGAACCAGGAATCTTTATCTCTATCGGTTGTACCTGTTTTGCCTATAATATCCCATCCGCTTATTCTTGCGTAGTGGGCATTTGTATTAACACTGTTTGTAACGTTGTAGCTGAGCAGTCTGTTCATAATTGACGCTGTCTCGGCTGAATATGCCTGCTTGGGAATTGCGTCGCGGTTGTCTATGATTATGTTATCCTCTGAGTCCGTAACGTAATAATAGGTGTACGGCTCATAGTAAAGACCGCCGTTGCCCAGATAGGTGTATGCTGCTGCCATTTCGCGAACCGTAACACCGCCGTTCATACCGCCGATAGAAAGAGCACCGGTATTATTAGCGTCCTCTTCGGAAAGATTTTTAAATCCCATTTTTGTTACAGCCTGTTCGTAAGCGACCGAGGGACCTCCGATAAGCTGCATGGTTTGTGCGGCTGCAGCGTTTGAAGACCACTCAATTGCATCGGGAAGAAGCATATCTCCTTTGTAGTACCCATATGCGTTGTCAGGTCCGGATTCAAGAACACCGTCTTCGTTATATCTGTAGTTTTCAATCGGCTCATCCTTAACCATTGATGAATAGTAAAGCAGTTTATTATCGATTGCATACGGATAAACTATTACCGGCTTGATTGATGAACCGGGCTGTAAGACTGAGTGCGTTGCTCTGTCCCATTGAAGTGCCTGGGTTTTCTTTTTTGAACTTCCGACTGTTGCAATTACACGTCCGTCAAAGCCCATCATTACAGAGCCTATCTGTAATTCGGGGTCATAGCTTTTGTCAATATTAAGTGCAGCGTTCTCAAGGTAATTCTGCATTTTTTCGTCCATTGCGCAGTAAATTTTAAGACCTTCGGTGTAAAGCTTTTCTTCAGCCGCTTCCTCGGAAATATTATAGTAAAGAGCAAGGTCTTCTCTTAAATCGAAGAAAAGCTGGTCAATATACCAGTTCTGAACATAACCGTCGTCGTCATCATCTTCGTCATCAACCTGAAATCCCACAAACTGCATATTTTCGGATTCTTTCATAGCCTGATCATATTCGGCTTTTGTGATTTTTTTCTGATCGTACATTTCGTTAATGATAATTTCACGGCGTTCCTTGTTGTTTTCGGGATAAACAAGCGGATTCCAAAGCGACGGGTTTTGAGTGATTCCTGCAATTGCGGCACATTCTGCAACTGAGCAGTCCTTTATGCTTTTATCAAAATATAGCTGAGCCGCAGCCTCTACGCCCTGACAGTTATTTCCGAAGTTTACCACGTTTAGGTATGCTTCAAGGATCTGGTCTTTGGTGTATTCGTTCTCAAGATTTAACGCCTTGCATATTTCACGCAGCTTTCTCGTCAGAGAAACCTCGTTGTCAAAGGTTATGTTTTTAATAAGCTGCTGAGTTATTGTTGAACCGCCGTAGGTATCCTGCCCCGTTGCCAGATTTACAACGGCAGAAAGAGTTCTGGTCCAGTCAACTCCGTGATGTTCATAGAAACGCTTGTCCTCAATTGCTACAACAGAGTCCTTCATAGCCTGTGGTATATCCTGATTATTGACCCAAATTCGGTTTTCCGTGCTGTAGAGGGTCTGATATTCATGATATTCGCCGGATTTTTCATCCTGCACGTAAATAAAACTCGTCTGGTTAAGAGATTTTGCTTCCAAATCAATTCCGGTAGGCTCTGAGGCAAGAGTGAAAATATAAATTGCAAGAGAAATTCCTGCAATAAAAAGAGCTACAAAGCATACCGAAAATATAGTAAACAAAAATTTGCCAAAGCCTTTGAAAAATCTCTTTACACTGCTTTCATTTTTTTCAATGTTGACCGAATCAACATTTTTTTCCGTATATCGACTTATGTCTGTTTCACGTTTATTGCGCATATTTTTACTCCTTAATGACGGCAAATGACGGCAAAAAGCCTTTTCTGATTTCATTATCAAAGTATTAATAATACAATTATGCTGATAAAATAGAGTAAAAGAACACTATTAATAAATATTATAGCACCAGAAAAAGAAAAAATAAATATGTTAATTCAAATTTTTATTAAAAAATATGTAGGATTACAATAGATGTGTTACAAAAAAATGAGAGTGAACCGTGGAATTGAGGAAAACTGCAAGCAGT
>CANQDR010000040.1 GCA_947593615.1 uncultured Clostridia bacterium | reverse complement strand
AGTTTGACAAAAAGCAAACTAATAATCAGCACACCCAAAACAGAAAATTCAGAAAGAATAATACCGTTGTCAGATAAGATGATTAATTTGTTAGAAAAACATAAATCGAGCGGATATTTTTTAACAGGTAATTATAAATGCATTGAGCCAAGGAGATACAGAGTAAGATTAGAAAAATATCTGGAAGAAGCAGGAATAGAACACATAAACTTTCACGCATTAAGACACACATTTGCAACAAGAGCAATAGAAAGCGGATTTGACGTAAAAAGTCTGAGCGAAATATTGGGACACACAGATATACAGATAACACTACAAAGATATGTACACAGCAGTATGGAACAAAAGCGAAAACAGATGGAAAAATTAAATTAATTATGGTATCAAAAATCGTCAAACAGAAAGTCAAAAAACCGCGAAAGTCCGATTAAATGCGGATTTTCGCGGTGTAAAAACATAAGTATCTTACTTGAGGAAAAATTTTAGCGGTTTTTCAGTTTATTTTATACATATAATCTTATTATATGATATATTTTAACATATAGCATAATAAAAGTCAATTATTTTATATTTATCATTACAAAACTCTGCGGTGACATTATAATTTTGCCGTCGGAAAATCTTGCATTTCCAATCTTATAAATTACATCTCCTCTGTAAGCTGTCTGCATTGTACTCTCGACAGCAAGAGGATTAAAATACATAATAAGATTTCCGCGTCTGTATGCAAACGGAACTTTGCCGTCCTCATAAATAAATTCAAGCTCACCGTTACCATGTAAATCATCATATTTATGACGAAGCGCAATCATATCGGTAACAACCTTATAAATGCTGTCAGAGTCATTTATCTGATTTTCAACGGTGGGAGCGTCCGTGCTTTTGTCAACGGGAAGATATGTTTCATCACCTGTTGAAAAACCAAGATTTTTTCCGCTTGTCCACTGCATGGGAGTACGCGAGCCTGTTCGGCTGAATCCGCCCTCCTTGCTAACTAAATCGCCTTGATATTTCATACCGATTTCATCACCGTAGTAGAGGAACGGTACGCCAGGCATTGTAAAAATGAATGCGTTTACAAGTTTTATTGCCTGTTTGTCAAGATAGGCTGTTACGCGCGGCATATCGTGATTGTTTGTCATAAAACTTATGTAGCCGTTGTTTTTAGAAATCTCATATGCGGGCAGATATTCTTCAGCAAATGCCTTAATACTTCCTTTGCCGTTGGGATTAAACACAGCTTCATTTCCCCATTCGCCGTATCGGAACAGCCTGCTGTAGCCGTTGCCGTAGTGGTCAAGATAAAAGTCCATATGAAAGCCGGCATTGTTGATTGCACGCTCAGGACTGCACCATTCTGACACCATTGCGGCCTCTGGATATTCCTTATCAAGCATTTTGCGAATACCGCGCCATATTTTTGCAGTTGCAATTTTTTCATCATCGTTTTTTACAAGCGAGTCCGCCATATCTACTCTGAAACCGTCGGCACCTTTATCAAGCCAGAAGCGCATTACATCTTTTATTGCCTCAACAGTTGCAACACAATCCGGATGGTCGGTCGGAAGCTGCCATTCGGGATGGGTTATTTCATAAAACCCATAGTTCAGCGCAGGCTGAGAACTGAAATAGTTCACAAGATAGTTGCCGTTTCTCTCGCAGATACCGCACATCATTCTGTACTGAGGGGGGGCGTCCCAAACACTTTTGGTAAATATGTATCTGTTTGAATATTCATTTTCTGCCGCTTTTTTAGCATTTAAAAACCATTCGTGCGTGTCTGAAGTGTGACCCGGAACAAGGTCAAGCAAAATTTTAATTCCTTTTTTATGAGCCTCATTAAAAAGATTTACAAGATCATCATTTGTGCCGTAGCGTTTAGCGACCTGCTTGTAGTTGCGTACATCATAGCCTCCGTCCATAAACGGTGAGTCATAAACGGGATTGAGCCAAATTGCGTTGCAACCAAGTCCCTTTACATAATCAAGCTTCTGAATAATTCCCTTGATATCACCGATGCCGTCGCCGTTGGAATCATAAAAGCTCTGCGGATATATTTCATAAAATACTGCGTCATTAAGCCACTCAGGCATAGAAAGCACCTCTCTTTCGCTTTGTTAAGGTAATTTTACCATTTTGCCTGCGTATTTGCAATGCTTTTTAAGGAGTAACCGAAAAGCATTTGATATGCCCTGATTTTCCCTGTCATTTTTCCACTAATAATCACTTGCAAACACGGCGATTTCATCATATTATGATAATAGCAATCCGTTTATAAGGAGGAAATGTTTTGACTGTTGATAAGATTGGAGAAAACAGAGTTCTGATTGTTTTGTGCGGAAAAGATATGGAGGATTTTTCGATTGATTTTAATACATTGAGCCTTGATGATTTACATTCCCGTAAGATACTTTTACGAATTTTACAGCTTGCTTGTATGAAATCGGGTATAGAGCTCAGAGGCAGAAGCGTCAGTCTTGAGGCTCTGTCGCTTGACGAAGGATGTTATCTGCTCGTTACCGTTGAAAAGCACCGGCGCACCTACAGAATGAAAAAATCAGGCGACTGTATTTGCTATTCCCTTGGAGCAAGCGATAATTTTCTCGACACTCTGGAAAAACTATACAGACAAAATGTTTGCTGCAACAAAAATTCCGCTTATATTTATAACAGCGAATATTATCTGATTTTTGACTATCCTTCAATTCCGCGTAAGCTAAAAAGGGTGCTTTCGGAATATGGTGAAAAAAGCGGAGGAAAACTTGCGGCTGCAAAAATTAAGGAGAACGGAAAACTCCTTTGCAGACAAAATGCTATTTCGCAGATTGGAAGATTTTTAGTTTAAACCTGCACTTAAAAATTCGCAAAATAATTATCTTTATTTTTTATTAAATAAAATTCAAATGAAAAACCACCGTACGGGCTATACAGTGCACTGTTATCTCAGCCTTATCACGGTGGTTTTTTGTTTGCAAATTTTTAATATTTTGTATAAGAAAAAGGAACTGCTCTCACAAATAAGTACGGACTGCACATAATAAAATTAACTGAGGGGATTATTAAAAGTATAAATGTATTAAAGGATAAATCCTATTTTCTTCATAACCTTATTCATCGTGCGGCTGCTTATTTTAAGCGCAATTTCGTCAGCCTTGCGGTAGCATTCTTCAAGATAAGCCTTATCCTTTATAAGCTGTTCATAACGCTCTCGAATCGGACGCAGAGTTTCAACAACGGCTTCGCCTACTGCGGTTTTGAAGTCGCCGTATCCCTTGCCGTCAAAGTCATGCTCAATCTGTTCAAGGCTGAGCCCTGTTACTGCGCTGTAAATTGCCATAAGATTGTTTACACCGTCTTTGCCCTCTGCGTATCTTACACAGGCTTCGCTGTCTGTTACGGCACGTTTAAACTTTTTCATAATTGTTTCGGGAGTGTCAAGCAGATGAACACAGCTGTTTACATTTTCGTCTGATTTGCTCATCTTTTTGGTCGGGTCCTGCAAACTCATAACCCTTGCACCGTTCTTGGGAATAAATCCCTCGGGTATTTTAAAAACATTGCCGTAAATTCCGTTAAATCTTTCGGCAATGTTGCGCGTGAGCTCAATATGCTGCTTCTGGTCAGCTCCTACGGGAACCTTATCTGCCTGATACAAAAGGATATCCGCCGCCATAAGTACGGGATATGAAAACAAGCCTGCGTTGATGTTGTCGGCATGCTTTGCGGATTTATCCTTGAATTGAGTCATTCTTGAAAGCTCGCCGAACTGAGTGTAACAGCTGAGCGCCCATGCAAGCTCTGCATGAGTATGAACATGGCTCTGAATAAAAAACAGACTTTTTTCTACGTCAATGCCGCAAGCCATAATTGAGGCATAGGCGTCAATTATATTTTTTCTCATAACGGCAGTTTCTTGTCTGATAGTTATTGTATGCAGGTCGGCAAGAGCGTAAATACAGTTATATTCATCCTGCATGGCAACCCAGTTGCGTACGGCTCCCAGATAATTGCCGAGTGTAATTGTTCCGCTTGGCTGTATTGCGCTAAACACAACCTCTTTTTTCTTTTCGTTTTCCATATATTTCCCTCCTGAGGATTATTTTATTTTACAAGGCTGTTTGCAAGTCTGCCGAGTATTTTTATACCCTTTTCAAGCTGTTCGTCGGTAGGTGTTGAGAAGTTGATTCTGAAACTTTGGCACTTTTCCGTCTCATCAGTCAGGAATGCGTTGCCGGGAACTACACATACCTTATTTTGTACGGCAGTTTTGCAGAAATCAGGCATATCAATTGACTCGTGCAAATCGCACCATATGAACAGACCGCCGTCGATCTTGTGATAGGTTATTGCAGGAGCGCAGTATTTATCGAGAAGACTCATACAATACTCAGCCTTTTTCGCATAGATTTTTCTGAGCGTTTCAAGGTGAGCATTAAAATCACATTTTGTAATAAATTCGTCGCAGACATACTGTGACCAGATGTTTGTGTGAACGTCGTTTCCCTGCTTGCATACTACCAGCTTCTGGAATATGGGTTTGGGACATATGCAGTAGGCAACTCGCATACCCGGTGAAATCACCTTTGAGAAAGATCCAGCATAAATTACAATTCCGACCTCATCAAAGGATTTTATATTCGGAACATATTCCCCGCTGTAACGCAGGTCGCCGTAAGGGTTATCCTCAATAATCAGTACACCGTACTTTTTAGCAAGCTCATATATCTTTCTGCGTTTTTCAATGCTCATTGTAACTCCCGAGGGATTTTGAAAGTTCGGGATCGTGTAAATGAATTTTGCATTGGAATTTGTTATCAGCGCGTCTTCAAGAGCTTCCATACTCATTCCGTCAGGTTCAACATTAACTCCGACAAGCTTTGCATTATAGCTTCTGAATGTGTTCAGAGAGCCGATAAACGACGGAGCCTCGCATATTACAACATCGCCTTCGTTTACAATTGCTTTTGAGCACAAGTCCATAATTTGCTGTGCGCCTGTTGTAATAATTATGTCGTCAAAATCCCGTCCTGTATTATGCTCCTTTTTCATATAATCCATAAGATGATTTCTTAAAGGAGTATATCCCTCGCTGACGCTGTACTGCAATACCGATATAGGGTCGTTCTTGAGCACATCAGCCGAAATTTTAGCGATTGCCTCGGCAGGAAAAGCGTCTGGTGAGGGGTTTCCTGCGGAAAGAGAAATAACCTCAGGGTCGGCAGCATACTTAAAAATTTCTCTTATAGCACTCGGTTTCAAATTTGAAACACGGTCTGAAAATTTATATTCCATAGCTAGATCTCCTCATTAATTTAGAAGTATATACCATATATTTTATCACGATTTCCTGATACATTCAAGTTGTACATAACATCAAATTAATAAATCTTATTAAACAAACGGGAAAAATGTAAAATAATATTGTTTTTAATTGGTTTATGTAGTATAATTAAATATTATAACTTAATTCACAGCACATAACTTGCGTGTTTAGCGCGGTAACGAAGATAAGACTGTTAGGGTGAATAAAATGAGTAAACGCAACGATTATGATTATTTTGATATGGATAATTTTGACGACGGCTTTGACAGCCGCGACTATCGTCGCCGACAGCCTCAGCGCAGACAAGGCTCATACAACAGCCGTTCATCATACAATGTCAGCTCCAGAAGAAAGCACAATAAAAGACGTATCCGCAACCGTATGATAATTGTGACAAGCGGAATACTTATACTGATTTTGATTATTGTACTTTTGTCGCTGATGTTCAAAGGCTGCACAGGCGGAGATTCATCACAGACTACTCCCAAAATTTCAACCGATACAATCGCAAAGCAGACTGCGTCATCCGATACTGCTAAACCAGATACGACAAAAAAGGAAACTCCGGTTAATGAGGATGACCTTTCACCGACATATTTTAAAACTCCTAAAATTGATGACGATAAAACAAACGGTGAAATGGTTTACAGCGTTTATATATGGGAAAAGGCAGCTTTTGAATTATTTGGCAGCGACGAACAGAGAGCCGCAAATTATGCTAACACAATCAACGGCTTTGCCGACAAATTTGGCAGCGGAATAAAGGTTTATGATATGGTTATTCCTAATCATACCGAAATGGGACTTCCTCAAAGGCTTAAAGACGGCGACGCTCCGTCAACTTCTCAGGCAGATAATATTAAGAGCGTTTACGAAAATCTGTCCGATAAAGTTACTCCAATAAACTGTTACAATTATCTTGCAGACCATAACAAAGACTATATTTACTTTAATTCCGACCATCATTGGACTGGATTGGGAGCATACTATGCATATTCAGCGTTTGCAAAAACAACAGATCAGCCTGTTTTGCCGCTTGATGAATGTACGGAAAGCAAAATCGAGGGCTTTACGGGGACATTCTCAAATTATTCTGACGGTTTGAAAACAGATACAGTTCATTTCTGGGAATTTCCGTATAATGTAAATATGGACATAACCGACGAGAACGGCAATGTTTCAAATTATACAAGCCCGTATTATCAATATGCAGAAGCCGGTTCACTGACTTACGGCGTGTTTATTTTGGGCGACCATCCGCTTACAGTTTTAAAATCAAGCTCTGAAAATGCTGGAACAGGCAAAAAAATAGCGGTTGTAAAGGAAAGCTACGGTAATGCTTTTGTTCCGTATTTAACTTATAATTATGAAGAGGTACACGTTATAGACTTCCGCTATTTCAGTGAGAACCTTGTGTCATATTGTAAGCAGAACGGAATCGATGAAGTATTGTTTTTAAACGGTGTGATGAGTGCAAATACACAAATTCAGCTTGACAGTATGAGTTCATTATTTGACTAACATATTATTAAAAACCATAACTGATTTTATTATAAAGGAAGGGGGCAGCAGCGTGATAGCGGAAAACTTAACAGTTAATGTGTTTGGAAAAATCAGCAGTAATTTGTATTCGGCATATGTAAGTACATCAAAATTGCAGAATAAAAACATATATGTAATTTCTCGCAGAAATGTCGAAGAATGTTTTGACGGTGTTGTGATCGCTGTTGCCGAATTTGACGGTCTTGACGGAGAAAGACTTATTGTAGCTCCTCACGGCGAGGTCTTTTATGAACCTGAGCTGAGGAAACTGCTTTCAAAACTCAAAAACGTAAAGCTAAAAAGCATAACGTGTCTTTATGAAAAATCGTGCGGTGCGGTTATCTTTTACAAGGCTAAACAGAATACGAAAATTTTGCTTGTCAAGAACAGCAACGGCAGATATTGGAGCTTTCCGAAAGGACATATTGAAGATGGCGAGAACGAACAGCAAACTGCTGTGCGGGAGATAAAAGAAGAAACCGGACTCGATGTTACCATTCATAAAGGTTTCAGAGAAATCAGCGAATATTGTCCGTTTGGGAAAATACGCAAGCGTGTTGTTTTCTTTCTTGCGCAGGCTTTTACCGATAACGTAAAAATTCAGGAAGAAGAAATTGACAGTTTTATTTGGGTAGATTTGCAGCAGGCAAGAAAAATGTGTTCATATGACAATGATTTGAGGATTATTGAAAAGGCAGAAACCGCAATTCATCTTATGAGAAATTAGGACATATATTAATAAATACTGACAAGCCCTGAAAATGAGGTTAAATATTGGGTACACTTTGTGTGCCCGTTTTTTCTGTAAGGTATAAGCAATAAAAGCAAAACTGATAAATTATTAAAAAATATATTGATTTTTTTGTTCAAATAATGTAGAATAGCTTTATAGAAATCTGTTTTTCCAAAGCATACTTATTTGGGAGGCTTAAAATCATGGCTCAGCTGTATAAAATCAGAACAAAAAATAAAAACGTATTTCTGCGTGTTGCAAAGGGTCACTTTGCAACAATGCACAGCCATACAAATTATTATATAGATGTTACTACTCAGAAAACAAGACTTTCAGAAGCAAAGGCAGTTGCCAAGGAGCTTGTGGCCGCATATCGCGCGCACACGATCGTTGATACCATTCTTTGTGTAGACGGAACAGAGGTAATAGGCGCCTGCATAGCCGACGAGCTTACAAAAGAGGATTTTGTAAATATGAATGCTCATCAGACCATCTATGTTGTTTCTCCCGAATATACGACAGGCGGTCAGTTGATGTTCCGCGATAATCTTATACCTATGATTGCAAACAAGCATGTTTTGGTGTTGGCTGCGTCTGTTACTACGGGCAAGACTGCACAGGCTACAATTGACGCAATAAATTATTATGGCGGTATGGTAGTCGGTGTTTCAGCTATTTTTGCTACTGTCAAGGAATGTGAGGGACATCCTGTTATTTCAATTTTTGACCCGAATGACCTTGACGACTATGAAAGCTATAATTCACACCATTGTCCGCTCTGCGAAAAGGGCGAAAGAATAGAGGCTCTTGTGAACAGCTATGGATATTCTAAGCTGTAAAATTTACATTAATTAACTTACCGTCTTTCAGTTTGAAGGGCGGTTTTTATTATAAAGTAAAAATATAAAAACCGCTTCGTTATGAAGCGGTTTAGTGCAAAATCTTTTGTGTGTTATCTTCTTTATAAAAGCAATTTTTTTAAATCTTCTGTAAGTAATTATTTTAATGCAAGCAGTTTTTTGTCAAATCCTTGTTTTTCAATCAGCTTTGCAAGCGGAAGTCCCAGAATTATAAGAACGCCCAGTTCTCCAAGAGCCACAAGTCCGCCCTGGAGTAAAAAATCTCCAAAGTGGAAACCGCCCTCAACAAAGAAAAACTCAATTTCAAAGCCGACAATAAGTCCGTTTGCAATTGCAGGCATAAGTGCCGCAGGAACAGGCAGTGAGAACAACCTTGCGTTTCTAAGCAAATACATTAATAATGCGGCAATAAGGCTTGCAAGAGAGCCGAATATCAAATCATACGGCCCGAGCGTTGAGAGCGAACTGATGTTTGCAATTACACAGCCTATTGTAAGTCCGGGAATTGCCGCAGGAGTGAATACAGCCAAAATGGTGAGAACCTCTGAAACTCTGAACTGTACCGCCATTGACGCCGTTCCCGGAAGCAGAGTGTTCTGCAAAATGGTGAGCGCGGCATAAAGCGCCGCAATTGCTGCAGCCTGTACAATGTACATCGTTGATTTTCTTTTCATATTCAATTCCTCCGTAGTGTTTTTTTAGGGTCTGGATTTTGCGAACAGACCTGCATACATTTTGTACGCAAAGAATAATATATCATAAAAATAAGCAAATTGCAATTGACTGAGCAAGGAAAATACAGTACAATTATTTTAAGGTACTGTTCAGATTTGATAATTTTGACTTAAAATATTTTAGGATGATTTTTTTGAATAAAAAATACAAAAGGCACACCAAAAAGATTGCGGCAATTGCTGTTGGTTTTGCGTTGATTTCAGTTTTTTTGCTGAGTTCGTGCTCTGTTACTTCTCAAAAAAGCGGAGGCTCATCACAGCCAGATACTGCCGTTTCTTCAACAACTCAGCCTCAGACTACTTCTCCGAATAAGCCGGATGGATTTTATGGTTACGGTTATGATAATCTTTCGAGTAAAAGTTTAAAAGAACTGTATTTGTTAATTGACGAGTATGCCAACAAGAGATTAAGCATTGAATTTTGTGCAGACGGAGAACTGTCGGGAAAGCAGGTTTATGAAACTCTCTCAGCGTACAAAAATGACCATCCCGAAGTATTCTGGTTAAAGACCACATATGAGTACTACTATGAAAGCGGTAAAACGCATCTTCTTCTTAGTTTTTCAATGAACAGCGATACTCTGACAGAAGCAAAAGCAAGCTTTAATGCAGTTGTTGATAAAATAGTAAAGAATGCTCCAAAAAACGCTTCGGAATTTGAGCGTGAGCTGTACATAAATGATTATCTTTGTGATAATTGTGAATACGATTATGAAGCGTTAGAAAATGATGAAATAGTTGCAAATGAAAATGATGCCTACGGTGTTCTGATAGATAAAAAAGCGGTCTGCGAGGGTTATGCAAGGGCTTTTCAGCTTTTGTGCAGCAAGCTTGATTTAGAATGCGTTAATGTTGTCGGGACAGCTGATGACATTGCTCACCAATGGAACTGTGTAAAAATAGGCGGCAGTTGGTATCATATTGATACAACATGGAACGATACGAAAAGTGACGAAAAATATGCAGAATATGACTATTTTAATCTTAATGATGAGCAAATGAGCAAGACTCACAAAACAAGCAGTCTTTTTAGTGAATTGAGTGATACGGAATTTGAAAAGTATGATTATATGTTAAACGTTTTCATACCTGAATGTAAAAGCAAGGAATATAACTATTACAGACAAACCTGTGTAACGGTTTCCGACATTGAATACGGAGATGAGGTAGTAAACGCCATTGCGCAGGCGGCAGCAGATAAAGAGCCGTATTTGAGCATCGTATTAGACGACGATCTTGATTTTGGCAATACAACCGACAAAATTTTAAATGACGGATATATGTACAGCTGGATAGAAAAAGCAAATGAGCAAAATAGTTATCAGCCTGAACTCAGTACTAGCTGCTTGGTTTACAAAAAGGCAGAAATCGGCGTGTTAACAATGAAATTGGAATATTATTAAGCAAAGGACTGATAAAATGAAATACGACGTAAGAAAATTTGAACTTTTGTCCAATGAACAAATTGCAGATGGAATTTTCGATATGAGAGTAAAAAACGATGAGCTTGCACCTCTTGCAAAGTGTGGTCAGTTTGCCCATGTTTATGTTCCGTCAAAAACTCTGCGCAGACCGATTTCGGTTTGCGACAGCAAGGACGGAGTTTTAAGACTTGTTTATCAGATAAAGGGCGAGGGAACAAAGCTTATGTCTGAAATGAAAAAAGGACAGAGCGTTGATATACTTGCACCATTGGGCAACGGATTTAAAATAGAAAAAGGAAAACGCTATTGCCTTATCGGCGGCGGAATAGGAGTTCCGCCGATGTTATATACTGCAAAACAAACGAAAAATCCTCTTGTTATTACGGGTTTCCGTAACAAAAGTCTGATAATATTACAGGAGGACTTTAAAGAGGCAGGAGCAGAGCTTGTTCTGACAACTGACGACGGAAGTGCAGGCATTCACGGCTTCGTAACTGATATATTAAAGGAGCGGATTGGCGAATTTGATGAGGTCTGCGCCTGCGGCCCTGCTCCGATGTTAAAGGCGGTTGCCGCAGTTTGCAAAGAAAACGAAAAGCCCTGTCAGGTTTCGCTTGAGGAAAGAATGGCATGCGGAATAGGAGCCTGTCTTGTGTGTGCAGTAAAGGTTCGCAAAAACGGAGAAGAAATAATGCAGCATGTTTGCAAAAACGGTCCTGTCTTTAATGCTGAGGAGGTTGTATTCTGATGGCTGATTTATCGGTAAAAATTGCAGGGGTGGAGTTTAGTAATCCTCTGATAGCAGCTTCGGGAACATTTGGATTCGGAAGAGAATACAGTGAGTTTTATCCGCTGAATAAGCTCGGAGGAATTTCGTGCAAGGGAATTACCCTGAAGCGCCGTGATGGAAATCCTCCTCCCCGTGTGGCAGAAACTCCTTCGGGAATTTTAAATGCGGTCGGTCTGCAAAATCCCGGCGTTGACGCTTTTATAAAAGACGATTTACCGTGGCTCAAAGAGCAGAAAACTGTCGTTATTGCAAATATCGCAGGAAACACTCCCGAAGAATATTGTAAGATGGCGGAGAAGCTCAGCGATACCGACGTTGATATGATAGAAATGAATATATCGTGTCCAAATGTTAAAAGCGGCGGCGTACAGTTTGGTACAAGCTGTGAGTCTGTGGGAGCAATAACCGATGCTGTGCGCAGGCACTGCAAAAAACCTCTTATAGTAAAACTCAGTCCGAATGTTACCGATATTACAGAGATTGCAAAAGCGGCGGAGTCAAACGGAGCTGACGCAATTTCAATGATAAACACTTTAACGGGAATGAGAATCGATATTAATACCCGCCGTCCCATTATCCGCAACAATACGGGCGGCATGAGCGGCCCTGCGGTGTTTCCGATTGCTGTAAGAATGGTGTGGCAGGTATCAAATGCAGTTAACATTCCGATAATTGGAATGGGAGGCATTTCCACGTGGCAGGACGCCGCAGAAATGCTGATTGCAGGCGCGTCTGCTCTGCAAATAGGTACCGTTTTATTTTCCGACCCGTATGCACCTATAAAAATCAACGAGGGTCTTAATCGTTTTCTCGACGAAAACGGACTAAAGAGCGTGTCGCAGCTTTCAGGCACAATAAAACCATGGTAATAAATTTTATTGGTTTAAAATATATAAAGTTTTTAATATTCAAACTTACTCAGCATAATATAAAAAAACAAGTCCATAATAACTCTGTTGGAGGAGTTATTATGGATTTTTTGCGTGCTTTGATTACTGCACCGGTTTCAATTATAGTTTTGTTTTTTCTTTCAAAGCTCATAGGCAATAAGCAGATGTCAAATCTGAATTTATTTGACTATATCAACGGAATTACAATAGGTTCAATTGCCGCGGAAATGGCAACAAGTGAATTAGGTGATTTTTGGGGCTGTTTTGCGGCACTTATAATATATGCCTTTGCGGTAATTATTATTTCTCTGATTTCACAGAAGTCAATTGTAATGAGAAGATTTTTTGCGGGAAAGGCTGTTGTGCTTTATGACAGGGGAAAAATATTCAAGAAAAATTTTTCAACGGCAAAGATAGATATGAACGAATTTCTTACAATGCTAAGAAACAAGGGATATTTCTGCCTTGATGATGTTGAAACGGTCCTGCTGGAGCAGAGCGGTCAGATGTCTGTTCTGCCAAAGGACAGCAAACGTCCTGCTACTCCCGATGATTTAAAAATACGTGTTCATCAGACGCGCCCCGAAGTCGTTGTAATTATTGACGGACACATTTTAAAGGAGAATTTGAAAAGCACGGGAAATAATGACGAGTGGATAAAAAAACAGCTTAAAATTCAGAATAAGCGTCTTGATGAGATATTTACTGCGGTATGCGACGGAAATAATAATTTAAAAATTTACGAATGCTTGGACTCAAAGCCTACGAATGACCCATTTGAGTAAAAGTTATAATTTAA
The DNA here is from genome assembly GCA_947593615.1 of uncultured Clostridia bacterium. Classification (GTDB taxonomy): domain Bacteria; phylum Bacillota; class Clostridia; order Oscillospirales; family Acutalibacteraceae; genus Ruminococcoides. The sequence goes on along the minus strand of CANQDR010000040.1, from coordinate 7,630 downwards.
TAATGTATTTGCAATCTTATGCATATTCTTAATCATTTTTTAAATAGATTAAAATGTTATGCGGATTTTCTTTTTATGCTATATTCTACCTAAAATGTAGTCAACAGAAACATTGTATAAATCTGCAAGCTTTATTAAATGCTCGACAGGTATTGTTTGAAAACCCCGCTCGTATCTTGAATATACAGTCTGTTGTATTCCAAGATATTTTGCTATATCAACCTGTTTCATATCGTGATCCTCACGCAGGTCTTTTAATCTCCGAAAATACATTAATATCACCTTTTATAGTATTTATAAGTACTATTGACTTTATCACAAATAATTGCTATAATCATAAAGTAGTACTTTTTAGTACTATGTGATAAAAAACTGACACAATTTATAAAATTTACGGCAAAAATAGATTTTGCAAAAGTCATAATGATTGTAAAATTTCCAATTCCGTAATTTGTTACGTTAAGAATATACTAATAATATCTTGTTACATATCGTTTTTGTCAAAATCCAGGTACTTTTTACATTATCTATTGACCAAACAAAAAATTTCACTTAAAATAACAATAAATATAAATAGCATTTTACTGATTTTTTAGTTAAAATGCAGATAAGATTATAATTTCAGATGTTTGTTTTATTAACAGGAGATTACTGCTTTGAATTCTAATAAAATTATCGAAAGTTTTAAAATGGCATTTGAAGATTTTTTGAAAGAAAAAGGTTTCAAATGGTGTCAAGGCTTTTTTGCCGGATGCAGCAATGATATTTTTACTCGCATTTCGCTGTGTTATAATATGAATGATTATAAAGCGATTATAGACGTAAGAGTACTTCAGATGCCGATGTTATGTGTGAGCGATAACGATATTGACAGTAATGCATTATCAGGAATTTCAATTAATGCTGTTGCCCGTACAGAGAACAAAATAATAGAAAATGAGTTTGACATCAGACTAACAGATATTGATAAAATCATGAAATCGTATTGCATCATTTTTGCTGAACTTTTTGATAAATACTTCTCCCTTGTAACATCTGCAGATTTCCCGTGTAAGATTAATATTTTATTAAAAATGTCATTAGGCAAGGTAACAGATTATCAGGAAAATTCAGATTTGTTCGGAAGATTAATCGGTATTGATTTTCTGGGACTTTCATATTATTTATATATAAACTATAATATAAATGTTTGCAAAAAATTTGTAATGAATGTTCTGAATATTTACAAAACGATGCTTTATGATAAATTAAAACAGGGAAATATTCTGGATTTAATTGAAAAATACTCACAGAAAGAAAAAGCTATGCTTGAGACAGCTTTTAAGCAATATGACTTGCTTGTGCTATTTGCGGAAGCGCTGATTGAAAACGACAAAAGTTACTTTGCGTCTTTGGACATAAGCTATAGGCAAAACAGCATTTCAAGAAAAAGATACATAGATAACCTTCTCTTTTAAAAAGGTGTAATATTACAGACCGACACAAAAACCTCAGAGGCCATTCTCTGGGGTTTTTGTGTTTCTCAGTAATTTATAACAAACCCTCAGATTGTATAAATGTTGTATATAATATTTTATTGTCATATAAAACAATTTGAATTTTATGTAAAAACATTTATTATATTATAATTTTTAGTAACTATTTATAAAAAATACACGAAAAATTAGTATTTAATTTTCTGAATTTGCTTGAAATTAACATATTTTTTTGGTATGATAGTATTAGTAAAAATTGTAAACTTATTAAAAATATGTTTTTGTGTTTTAAGGAGTTGAATGTATGAATTACAGCTTAAACGAGAGTCGTACTGCACTTGAACTTTTTCACGCAGGCGATGCTGTACGTGCTTACAGCTTTTTTGGCGCGCATCTCGTAAACTGGGACGGAAGAAACGGTGTTGTTTTCAGAGTATGGGCACCAAACGCTCTCAGTGTGTCGGTTGTAGGAAGCTTCAACGATTGGAATAAAACATCTGATTTTATGTATAAAATAGATGACGGAGTCTGGGAATTGTTTATTGAGGGAATTGAGCAGTTTGACGTTTATAAATACTGTATTGAAACACCTTGGTTTGAAAAAATTCTTAAATCCGACCCGTTTGCTTTTCATTCTCAAACACGTCCCGACAATGCTTCAATCGTTTATAATATTGAAGATTATGTCTGGAACGACCAAAACTGGTTTAAGGCGCAGAAAGAACGCGACAAAGTCAAAGAGCCGATGAATATATATGAAATTCATGCAGGTTCTTGGAAAAAGTATCCCGACGGCAATTTCTTTAATTATAGGAAGATTGCTGAAGAGCTTGTCCCGTATCTTAAAGAGATGAATTATACGCACGTTCAGTTTATGCCCTTGACCGAATATCCTTATGATGAAAGCTGGGGCTTTCAGACTACGGGATATTTTGCCGCAACCTCGCGTTACGGCAAGCCTGAAGATTTAATGTATCTCATTGACAAGCTTCATCAGGAGAATATCGGCGTCATACTTGACTGGGTACCGTCAAACTTTCCTAAGGACCCTCACGGACTTGCTCGCTTTGACGGAACGGCCCTATATGAAAGCGAGGACCCAAAAGTCGGAGAACGTCCGTCATGGGGAACGTGTCTGTTTAATTTTGCACGTTTTGAAGTAATCAGCTTTCTTGTTTCTTCTGCTGTATTCTGGTTTGATAAATTTCATATAGACGGTCTCAGAGTAGGCGCACTGTCGTCTATGCTGTATCTTGACTACGGCAAAGAGGATGGTGAGTGGATTCCTAACAAATTCGGCGGAAAAGAAAATCTTGAGGCTATTGATTTTATAAAAAGACTGAACAAGGCTGTCCATACTTTCTATCCAAATGTTATGATGTTTGCTGAAGAAAGCACTTCGTGGCCGAAGCTTACGCATCCGATTGAAGAGGGCGGACTCGGATTTGATTATAAATGGAATATGGGTTGGATGAACGATATGCTGCATTATATGTCGCTCAATCCTATGTGGCGTCCGTTTAATCACGACAGCCTGACCTATAGCTTTTTCTACGCTTTTTCAGAGCACTTTTTACTTCCTGTTTCGCACGATGAGGTTTCTCACGGCAAGGGTTCGCTGATCAATAAAATGCCGGGCGAATATGATGATAAATTTGCAGGAGTAAGAGCGTTTATTGCATATATGTATGCTCACCCGGGCAAAAAGCTTGTATTTATGGGCACTGAAATCGGTCAGTTTGACGAATGGGATTCAAGTTCTGGAATACAATGGGATTTGCTTTCGTATGATAAACATTCTCAGCTTAGACTGTTTTTTAAAGAATTAAATAAATTTTATCTTGAAAATAAGCCCTTTTATGAGCTTGATACGATTTGGAAGGGCTTTGACTGGATACATCACGATGACTATACAAACAGCGTAATAGCGTTCAAACGCACAGACAGCAGCGGTGATGAAATTATAGCCGTGTGCAATTTTCAGCCGACAAAGCATGAAAATTATTATATAGGTGTGCCGAAATACGGAATATATGATGAGGTGTTTTCCTCTGACGCCGAAGAATTCGGCGGTACAGGTGCGTTAAACGGCAAAAATATAAAACCCGACGCAATGAAGATTCATGGCTGCAATCAGGGACTTGCTCTTACTCTGCCGCCTATGGGCGTAATTTATCTAAAATGTACGCAGGAACTTGACTTCCCTGATTAATAAAATATGGCCGACAGCTAATAATATTATTAAGAATTTCAGACTGTCCGGGTATATGCTCGGACAGTCATAGAATAAAGATATATAATCGGAGGTAATTTTTAAATGTTTCCAAAACAGGAAGTAGTTGCTATGCTGCTTGCAGGCGGTCAGGGCTCGCGTCTTGGTGTGCTTACAAAAAAGCTGGCAAAACCCGCTGTTCCGTTCGGCGGAAAATACCGCATAATTGATTTCCCATTGTCAAACTGTGTAAATTCGGGTATTGAAGCCGTAGGAATTCTTACTCAGTATCAGCCGCTTGTTCTCAACGAGTACATAGGCAACGGTCAGCCTTGGGACCTTGACGGTATGCACTCGGGAGTAAACTGCCTTAGTCCTTATCAGGCTGTTGAGGGTGCAGACTGGTATTCGGGTACTGCAAATGCAATTTATCAGAATATAAATTACATTGAGCGCTATGATCCCGAATATGTTGTTATTTTGTCAGGCGACCATATTTATAAAATGGACTACAATAAGATGCTTGACTTCCACAAGGAAAAGAATGCAGCATGTACAATAGCTGTCATAGATGTTCCGCTTGCCGAGGCTTCAAGGTTTGGAATTCTCAACACCTATGAGGACGGAAAAATCTATGAGTTTGATGAAAAGCCCGAGCATCCCAAGAGCACAAATGCTTCTATGGGTATTTACATTTTCAGCTGGAAGGAGCTGAAAAAATATCTGACAGAGGACGAGGCAAAAGAGGATTCTCATCACGATTTCGGTAAGGACGTTCTTCCTGCAATGCTCGAGGCAGGAGAAAGAATGTACGCATATCCGTTTGAGGGATATTGGAAAGACGTTGGTACAATTGACAGCCTTTGGGAAGCAAATATGGATTTGCTTGACCCTAAAGTGACTCTTGATTTAAAAGATGTTTATTCGCGCAATCCAATGATGCCGCCTCATTATGTTTCAAGCGAGGCATTCATTCAGAATTCGCTTGTGGCAGACGGCTGCAATGTTTATGGCAATTTGGAATTTTCAATTCTGTTTTCGGGCGTTACAATAGGTAAAAATGTAACGGTGAATTCTTCCATAATTATGCCGGGAGCAGTAATCGAGGACGGTGCAAATATTCAGTTTGCAATTATTGCGGAGAACACGGTTGTTGGAAAAAATGCCAAAGTCGGAGAAAATCCCGCAGATGTTGAAAACCGTGACAATTGGGGAATTACGGTAATAGGAGCAAACACAAAAATTGCCGACAATGCCGTTATTAAGTCAAAAGTGATGATAGACAGCGATACGGAGGTGACAGGAAATGAGGAGTAATGATGTTCTCGGCTTTGTTTTTGCCGATACGCTTAGTGAAAAAATACCTGAGCTTGCTGCTTCGCGTACAACTGCAAGCGTACCTATCGGCGGAAAATACAGACTTATTGACTTCGTGCTTTCAAATATGTCAAATTCAGGCATAAACAATGTTGGCGTCGTTGCAAAAAGCAATTACCTTTCATTGATGGATCACGTTGGTTCGGGAAGCGCATATGACCTATCAAAGAGGAGAAGCAATCTTACAATTCTGCCGCCATACGGAGGAAAGACCTTTTCCAGCTATGTAGAAACCATTTACAATATGCACGGATATATTGAGAGTTGCCGTGAAGAGTATGTTCTGATTGCACCGGGCAATATAGCAACCAATATTGATTATACGGAAGTATTTGATTTTCATTCAAAGAACAATTCTGACATTACTTTAATCTATAAAAAGGGTGTTGTGCATTCCGGATATGAACGTCCCATAACTCTTGAGGCGGACGCTGACGGAAAGGTAAAACAAATCTTTATAAAGCCTGAAACATGTCATGAAGAAGTCAATCAGGTTTACGGCACGGTTTTGATAAGAAAATCATTGCTGATGGAGGAGATAAGAAAATCTCTCAGCTTAAATCAGCTGGATATAAAGCGTTTGATTCAAAATTCTATTGAGAAGTTTAATGTCTATGCTTTTGAAAATAAGGGCTACTGCGCGGCTATCAGCTCGATAAACGATTACTTTAAGTTCAATATGGATTTAATGAAGAAAGAAGTAAGAGACGAGCTGTTCAATCCTAAACACCCCATATACACCAAGGTTAGAGATGACGCTCCGTCAAAATACGGTCTTACAAGCAATGTAAAGAATTCTATAATTGCTCAGGGCTGTGTAATTGAGGGTGAGGTTGAAAACTGTGTGCTTTCCAAGGGAGTTTATATTGGCGAGGGCGCCAAAGTAAGCAATTGCATAGTTATGCAGGATACAAAAATAGGTTGTAATACTAACCTAAATTATGTTATTATAGATAAGGACGTTACAATAAAGGACGGACGTTCTTTGATGGGATTTGACTCATATCCCATTTACATTGCAAAAAAATCTGTTGTTTAATCGGAGGAAAAAGATATGAGAATACTCTATTGTGCTTCAGAGGCAAATCCATACTGCGGAAGCGGCGGACTTGCCGATGTTGCAGGAAGCCTGCCTCATACACTGTGCAGGAAAGGACAGGACTGCAGAATTGTAGTTCCGCTTTACGGAACAATTCCGCAGGAGCTTAAAAACTCGCTTAACTTTATCACAAACTTTACCGTACCTGTTGCATGGCGTCATCAGTATTGCGGTTTGTTTTGGGCAAGATGGAATGACTGCACATACTACTTTATTGATAACGAATACTACTTTAAGCGCGGAACACTTTACGGACATTATGACGACGCAGAAAGATTTGCTTTCTTTTCACGTGCAATTCTTGAAATGCTTCCTTATATTGATTTCCATCCCGACATAATTCATTGCAATGACTGGCAGACTGCACTCGTTCCCGTGTATTACTATCTGTTTTATTCCCACAGACCTTGGTACTTTAATATTAAGAGCCTGTTTACGATCCATAACATTCAGTATCAGGGTGAGTACGGCTGGGAGGTTAATACCGAGTGCGTAGGTATTCCTGCTTCCGAAACGAAAATCCTTGAAATGAACGGAAAGCTCAATATGATGAAGGGCGCAATTGAAACATCAACCAGAGTATCGACTGTTTCTCCAAGCTATGCGGCTGAAATTAAAGACCCGTGGTACAGTTGGGGTCTGCACGATGAGTTGAATTTCCGTCATTATAAACTTTGCGGAATTAAAAACGGAATTGATACCGTAAGCTATAATCCCGAAACTGATTATCAGCTTTACCGCAACTATTCTAAAGAAGATATGAGCGGCAAGGGAGAATGTAAGCGTGCTTTGCAGGAGAGGCTTTGCCTTGAACAGCGCTGGAATGTTCCTATTGTAGGTATGGTTACCCGTCTTGTTGCTCATAAGGGACTTGACCTTGTTAGAATGGGGCTTGAAGAACTTATGAATACCGAGAATATGCAGTTTGTTATTCTTGGTTCAGGCGACAAGGAATACGAGGATTACTTTAACTATATGCAGGCAAAATATCCGGGCAGACTTTGCTTCTGTCACGGCTTTGTTCCCGAACTTGCCCGCAAGATTTATTCGGGTGCCGATATTTTCCTTATGCCGTCGGCTCAGGAGCCGTGCGGCCTTGCTCAGATGATAGCTTTGCGTTACGGCACAATCCCCGTTGTTCGCGAGGTTGGCGGACTTAAAGACTCTGTATTTGACAGTGCTGATAACTACGGCAACGGATTTACATTCAAAAACTACGAAACTTCCGATATGGTGCTTGCAGTAAGACGCGCACTGTGGGGTATTCGTGATGACTCAGGCTGGCACCAGCTTATGTGGCGTGCAATGATGAGTGATAACAGCTGGGAACGTTCAGCACAGGATTACATTAATCTCTATAACGACACATTAAAATGGGCATGATTTAATAAGGCTCTATGTCAATAGTTGGGGTAAACCCGAAAAAAGGAAATTAGATATAAGCAAGCGATAGCAAATCAAGCTGTC
>CANQDR010000039.1 GCA_947593615.1 uncultured Clostridia bacterium | reverse complement strand
AGATACAGAGTAAGATTAGAAAAATATCTGGAAGAAGCAGGAATAGAACACATAAACTTTCACGCATTAAGACACACCTTTGCAACAAGAGCAATAGAAAGCGGATTTGACGTAAAAAGTTTGAGCGAAATATTGGGGCACACAGATATACAGATAACACTACAAAGATATGTACACAGCAGTATAGAACAAAAGCGAAAACAAATGGAAAAATTAAATTAATTATGGTATCAAAAATCGTCAAACAGTAAGTCAAAAAACCGCGAAAGTCCGATTAAATGCGGATTTTCGCGGTGATAATACATAAGTATCTTACTTGAGGAAAAATTTTAGCAATTTTTCAGTTTATTTTATACATAAAATCTTATTATGTGATATATTGTAACATAGCGTAGAGTAAAAGTCAAATAATTTTTCGGTCGAATACCGTGAGAGGTTTCACTTATCTTTGTCAAGCATTTTTAAATAACATAAGAATTTTGCTTGACAAACAATGCGAACAAATGTACTATATTATTATACGTTTCGGAGCGCGTTTATTTATTTGCGCTCAAAAATCAACATTCAGAAGGTGCAGAAATGAGTACTCCGCTTGCAGACAGATTCAGACCGAGATCTCTTGATGATATTGTTGGACAGAAGCATTTGCTTGGCAACGGAAAGCCGCTGAGAAAAATTATTGAGAGCGGCGAAATCCCAAACCTCATATTTTACGGCCCGTCGGGAGTGGGCAAGACTACGCTTGCAACTTATATTGCAAATAAGACAAACAAAACTCTGAAAAAACTCAACGGCACTACCGCTTCAACAGCGGACATAAAGGATATTGTTTCCCAGCTGAATACATTTTCGGGGATTAACGGAATTCTTCTGTATCTTGACGAAATCCAGTATTTCAACAAAAAACAGCAGCAGACTTTGCTTGAATACATAGAAAACGGAAGCATTACACTTATCGCATCAACGACCGAAAATCCGTATTTCTATATATACAATGCCATTCTGAGCCGTTCTACGGTTTTTGAATTCAAGTCGGTTGTTCCCGAAGAGGTGGAAAAGGCTGTTTTCCGTGCGGCAAAACTGCTTGAAGAAGAACAAAATATCAAGATTGATTTGCCTAAAGAATGTGCGCGCAAAATAGCGAGCGGATGCGGCGGTGATGTAAGAAAGGCAATGAATGCGCTTGAGCTTTCCGTTATCGCGGCAGATGACAGTGAGGGAGTAAAAAGGGTAACTCTTGAAATTGTCGAACAGCTTGTGCAGAAGAGCGCACTGCGATATGACAAGGACGGCGACGAGCACTATGACATAGTGTCGGCATACCAGAAAAGTATGCGCGGCAGTGACCCCAATGCGGCTTTGCATTATCTTGCAAGACTGCTTGAAGCGGGAGATTTGCCCAGCGCGTGCCGCAGACTTATGGTCTGCGCCTGCGAGGATGTCGGACTTGCCTATCCTCAGCTTATTCCTATTGTAAAAGCGTGCGTTGATATCGCTCAGGCAGTGGGACTTCCCGAAGCGAGAATTCCGCTTGCGGACGCAGTTGTAATGGTTTGCAATGCGCCTAAATCAAACTCTGTTTATATGGGAATTAATCGTGCAATGCAGGATATTAAAAACGGAAATACGGGACCTGTTCCGCGACAGCTTCAGAATAAGCACTTTGACGGCGAGGATAACCAAAATAAGGGACAGTTTTATCTTTATCCTCACGATTATGAAAATCATTATATTTATCAGCAGTATCTGCCCGATGCTATCAAGGACAGAGTGTATTATGAGTACGGAGACAATAAAAACGAACAGGCATTTAAAAGTTATTGGGATAAAATAAAAAATGAATAGTTTTTTCATTTGTATGGCAGGATATTTTAATTCTGCCATAATTTTTTGCTTTATTTATTTTTTGTTTAATAAATTTAGATTATATTGTAAGTTCTGCACAATTTATCGTAATCTTTTTTGTATGGCAAAAGAAAAATTAATTTCTTAAAAAGAAAATAATTAAAACTCATATAATGTAAAATATAAGAGTAATTGTGGAGTAGTGTTGAGTGACTTCACACACAACCATATTTATGAATTTGGAGGAAAATCATTATGGTAAGAAAGCAACACAAAGTATTAAGTCTTATTCTCTGCTTAATACTCGCAGTTTCGGCAGTTTGTGCCGGTACTGTAGGTGCCTTTGCGGCATCAGGAGATACTGTGTATGTCAGACTTAACAACGGCTGGACTAACGTTTATGCCTATATGTGGTTTAACGGCACAGAAACAAACAATCACGCTTGGCCGGGTATTCAAATGACCAAAGTTACTGATAACGTTTATTCGTATTCAGTAACAGATAATCTTGATAAGATTATCTTCAATAACGGTAACGGCGGCGACGGTAATCAGACAGGTGACCTTGACTATGCAGGCAACGGTCAGCTCTATGATTTATCAGCAGGCAAATGGGAATCTTATGTTACAAATCCTACTAAAGCCACAACAGCTACAAGTGCAACAACTGCAACTTCGGCAACAAAGCCAACTGTTCCGAGCGGCGACGGTACGACTGTTTATCTAAAGAATGAAGCAGGCTGGTCAAATGTGCATTGCTATATGTGGAACAGCGAAAACGATAAAAATGCAGGCTGGCCCGGTGAACCAATGATAAACATCGGCGGTGATGTTTATCAGTATACCGCTTCAAAAACATTTGAAAATTGTATTTTTAATGTGGGCAGCAATGCTACGCAGACAGATAACCTTAAAGCAAAGAACGGATATATTTATAACAACAGCACAAAACAGTGGTCTGTTTATGATACAAGTCCGCTTCAGGTTAAGTCATTTACAGCAGAGCCTGACAGGGGTGTATATGTAGGAAGCGATGTTACACTTTCTGCTCTTGCAGTTTGCAGCAGCGGTGCAGCTGTAAGCTATAAGTTTTCTGTTGCGAATGCTGCGGGAGCAACAGAAACTGTATCAGATTTCAGCAGTGCAAACACTGTTGTATGGACGCCTAAAGCAGCAGGAAGCTATACAATTAATTTTGAATTCAAAGATGCAGACGATCATAAAAACAGCCGTACTCTTGCAATTACGGTTGAAGACGATTCAACTCTTGAAAGGCCGGTTATCAAGGGAGTAACTCCTGTAAATGACAGCCTTGTAAAGGTTAACAGCCCTGTAACTGTATCTGTAAAAGCAGGCGGAGCTAAAACAGGAACAAATCTTAAATTCTATAAGTATGTAGTTAAAGACCCCAGCGGTGCGCAGAATATTGCATACTACACACTTAATGATACATATAGTTTCACTCCTAAAATGCTTGGTACATATACAGTAAACGTTTATGTACAGGGCTCAGACAACAGCACAGTAAACAAAACATACACCTACACAGCTACCGATAACGGTGATGTTACCAATCCGACACCGGCTCCCACAACTACTGATCCGCATGTGATTAAGGGTGATGTTGACGGCGACGGTGTAATGACTGTTATGGACGCTACATATATACAGAAATTCCTTGTTAATATAGATGGATATGATTATGTAGATATTAAAATAGGTGATATGGACGGTGACGGCAGAATTTCTATTAAGGATGCTACAGAGATTCAGTTGCTCCTCGTACAGTGATTTACAGGTAATTTAAGGATTGGAGTTTACTATGTCAAGAATAAAAAAGATATGTGCACTTATCCTTATTTTGATGATTGTAATAACTACGGGAATAATTACAGCAGGAGCTGCCGAGACTTCTGATAATATTGAGTCTGCGGCAGAACCGGCTGCTACCGGCATTACAATTCATGTAAGAGATGATAATGTTGCACAGCCATATATATATTTATGGAACGCACTTCCTAAAAACGACGCAATGTCAAAAAATTATCCCGGTGAAAAAATGACAAGTGCGAACGGTTGGTTCTACTATCATGTACCGAATGTTACAAAAATTAATGCAATTGTAACTGACGCTAAAGGAAATCAGTATTCCAAAGAGCAGAAGCTTACCTCAGGCAACGAATGGTGGTGCGACAACGGCAAGTGGTCAAGGTACGACCCTGACGAGCCGGACCCCGTTGGTAGTGTTGATATGCGTGAGGAAACTATCTATTTTGTAATTACAACTCGTTTTTATGATGGTGACTCAGGCAACAATGTTCATTGCTGGGACGACAAGACTGCAAATAATCCGGACGATGACCCCGCTTGGCGCGGTGACTTTAAAGGACTTGCAGAAAAGCTTGACTACATCAAGGCTCTTGGTTTCTCAGCAATTTGGGTAACACCTGTTGTAACAAATGCTTCTGGTTATGACTATCACGGATATCATGCTATGGACTTTTCAACAGTTGATGCTCGTTACGAAAGTGACGATTTCACATACGAAGACCTTATCAGAGCAGTACACCAGAAAGGTATGAAGATTATCCAGGACGTTGTACTTCAGCATACAGGTAACTTCGGCGAATCATTTTTCTGCAATCTCTTCACAAAAGATTTAGATGCAGACCTTTCAAATCTTAAGGAGTCAATGATTCCTACAGATTTGCTTCTTAAGACATATGGTCTTAATTCTGCTGAAGAGTATTGGGCACAGCCGGATGGTACTCAGTATCAGCAAAGACTTAACCTAATGAAAAATGTTACCTATGATGGAAATAATGGTAATGGCACAAAAGGCGTTCCGGAAGAAAAGGACTATGATATCAACAAGCTCTCTGATAGTGATATTTATAATGCAGATAACTATTATCATACCGGTTATTTCCAGAACCCTAATTACGATGACTGGACAACAAAGTTCAGCCAGATTGCAGGTGACTGCGTAGACCTCAACACAGAAAACCCTGCAGTTGCTGAATATATTGTTGATAGCTACAGCAAGTATATGGATATGGGTGTTGACGGATTCCGTGTTGATACTGTACGCCACGTTCCAAGACTTACACTTAATATTATGTATAACGAACAGCTTATGGATGCTGCAAGGGCAGCAGGCAAACCAAACTTCCTTATGTTTGGCGAAATCTGTACACGTTATACTCAAATTTGGTATCGCGGACATGCGGAAGAATCTACTCCATATTATACATGGAAAGAGTCCAATGACAAATGGGCAAATCAGTGGTCTTGGGGAACAACAAGAGAAGATATTAACAATAATATGAATCTTACTTTTGACCACTATCTTGAAGAAGATGATCCTAATGAGCAGCCGACATCTAAAAATGCATTCCTTGACGGTATTAATTACCACTCTACTGACAGATCAATGGCGTCAGGTATGGAGGCTATTGACTTCCAGATGCACAGAATGTTTGGCAGTGCAAATAATGCATTCAACTTTGCAAAGGGTAACGACCAGTACTATAATGATGCTACGTACAACGTAATGTATGTTGACTCGCACGACTATGCTCCTGAGCAGCCTGATGAGTTTACTCGTTTCTCAGGCGGTACACAAGCTTGGGCAGAAAATCTCGACCTTATGTTCACATTCCGCGGAATACCTTGCCTGTACTATGGCAGTGAGGTTGAATTCCAGAAAGGTACAACTATTGATAAGGGTACTTTAATTCCGCTTTCAGAATCAGGTCGTGCATATTACGGCGATTATCTTGAAGGTGATGTAACTGCAACTGATTTCAGCAAATACACAGCTTCGGGCGCAGTTGCCGATACTCTTAATAAACCTCTTGCGCAGCATCTTATGAAGCTTAACGCAATCAGAAGAGCCATTCCTGCACTCCAGAAAGGTCAGTACACAGCTTCAAGCAACTATGTCAGCGGCAGCGGAATGTCCTTTATCCGCCGTTATACTGATACATCAAAAGGTATTGACAGCCTTGCCTGCGTAGCAATATCAGGCAATGCAACATTCAGGGGAATTCCTAACGGCAAATACATTGATGCGGTTACAGGTCAAACTCAGAATGTTACAAACGGCACACTTACCGTTTCTTCAATCGGTAAGGCTAATATGAGAGTATATGTATGCTGCGAATCCGGATATACAGGAATTACCGGTCAGATTGGCGGCACATCAACATATCTCAACTAAAATTAAAACAGCAGGTAATTAAACTTGTGTTGTCAACAGCGTTCTGTAAAAAGCAGAACGCTGTTTTTTATGCAGGAATAACAGGTTTTCATCGCAGGGATTTTATATTATTTTCTTGTTGAATTATAATGTGTAAAATGGTATAATAATTATAATTATGTGGTAATATGTAGTATTGCGGTTTATTTATACGTTTATATAATTTGAAAAGAGGATAATCCATATGGCAATTAAAGTTACTCTCCTCACACACACACCGAATCCCGAACAGACAGTGGCAATGGCGGCTAAGCTCTGCTATTCTCCGTCGGGAATTGAGGACATACGCGACGGACTCACAGATGAAAAGACAGCATTCTTTATAAATATGCTTGCTGATTTGGGACATGCAAGCCCTACAGAACACGCGTCTTTTACCTTTGGAATCGAGGGTATTTCAAGAGCCTGTTCTCATCAGCTTGTACGCCACAGAATTGCATCCTACAGCCAGCAGTCACAGCGTTATGTTGACGGAACCAAATTTGATTTTGTGACTCCGCCTGAAATAAAGAAAAATCCTAAGGCGCTTGAGGCATATAATAAAATTCTTGATTTACAGTCGAATGCTTATAAGGAGATCAGGGACGCCCTTGTTGCAGGTTATATCAGAGATCACTCCGAAGATTATCTTAATTTCAGCGGTACAGATGAAGAAATAATGGATAAGTTTAAGTCAGAAAATAAGAAACAGTATTCCGCCTTTGTAAAAAAAGCAAACGAGGATGCAAGATTTATTCTTCCGAATGCTTCTACAACAAAAATAGTATGTACCTTTAACGCACGCAGCCTGCATAATTTTTTTGCTCACCGATGCTGCAACCGGGCTCAGTGGGAAATCCGCGAGGTAGCCGAGCAAATGCTTTTGCAATGTCTTGAGGTTGCACCTGATTTATTTAAAAACTGCGGACCGTCTTGTCTGTTCGGACCGTGCCCCGAGGGCAATATGTGCTGCGGCAGACAAAAGGAAATGCGGGAAAAGTACGGACGATAAGGAGATTTACATTTTCTGATATATAATTAATGGTTGTATAACATGAGGTCGTTTATGAAAAGTAAAATTATTGTTATTGAGGGACTTGACGGGAGCGGCAAGGCCACACAAGCCAAAATCCTTGCAGATAAGCTGAAATCAAGGGGGCTGAAAGTTAAAAAACTTGAATTCCCCGATTACAGTAATCCGAGTTCCTCGCTTGTACAAATGTATCTTAACGGGAATTTCGGTGATAAGCCTGAAGATGTAAATGCATACGCTGCTTCTGCATTTTATGCCGTTGACAGAGTTGCAAGCTATTTGCAGTTCTGGAAAAAGGATCATGATGAGGGAACAGTAATTCTCAGTGACCGATATGCAACTTCAAATATTATATATCAGATGGCAAAAGTTGATGAAAATGACCGTGACAGCTTTATTGATTGGCAAAGCGATTTTGAATATTCAAAGCTTGGTATTCCCAAACCCGACAAAGTGATTTATCTTGATGTAGACCCCGATATTTCACAAAGACTTATGGAAAAACGATATGGCGGAGATAAATCAAAAATGGATTTGCACGAGAGAAATGTAAAATTTCTGCTTGATTGCAGAAAGAGTGCATTATATGCTGCTCAAAAATGCGGATGGACAGTGATTAACTGCTGTGAAAACGGGGAAATTAAAACAATAGAAGTTATTGCGGAAGAGATTGAAGAGGCGATATCGGATATTTTATGTTGAACTTTAAGATAATTGAAAAATCACAAATTAACGAATTTAAAAAATATTATGACTACAGTTATGCAAAAGAATGTGACCTTAATCTAATGAACGCCTATCTCTGGCGCAACGAATTTAATATTAAGTTTGCAATTTTTGACGGTACGCTGATCAAAGCGTATTTTAAAGATGACGGAAGTATCTGGGGCTATTGTATGCCAACAGGAAAAAATATACGCGGCGCATTAAACTGTATAATGGAGGATGCAGGCGAACGCGGAAAAAATCCATATATAGTAATGCTTACAACAGGACAAAGAGGAATGTTGGAGTCAGTTTATCCGTCAAAATTTATCTATGAGCGATCTCCTGAGAATCAGGATTACATCTATTTTACAAAAGACCTTGTAACATTGCAGGGAAAAAAATTTCATGCTAAGCGCAACCATATTTCAAAATTCTATAAAACATATTCAGATACTCGCTTTGAAACGATTGACAGTTCCAATAAAAATGATGCAATGCAGGTCGTTCTTGAATGGTGCAGTGAGAATAATATTAATCCTGAAGAGCACGAGGAAACAAAAGTAATCAGAGAAGCGCTTGAAATAAGCGACGAATTTGATATGAGAGGCGCTGTGCTTTATGTTGAAGAAAAGCCTGTGGCGATGACGCTCGGAAGCGAGATTTCTCATCTTGTATTTGATATTAATTTTGAAAAGGCACTCAGAGAATACGACGGAGTTTATGCTGTAATAAACAATGAATTTGCAAAAACACTTACGAAATACGAATATATTAACAGAGAAGAAGACATGGGACTTGAGGGATTGAGAAAATCGAAACTTTCATATAATCCGTGTATTATTATTGACAGATTTAACGCAAGGCTTAAATAATGGAGTTTACATTTATCAAGGCGGACTTTTCCGATATACAAAAACTAAAAAAACTATGGATGGCTTGCTTTTCTGAAAACTCAAAGGCGATTGATTTATTTTTTAACGCAAATTCAGAATATCTTTCAATGTATTGCTCAAAATACAATGACAAAATTGTGTCAGCGCTGTATCTTGTTCACGGAAGTATAAACGACAAAAAAGCTCACTATCTTTGCGGAGCGGCAACACTGCCTGAGTATCGCAGACGGGGAATAATGGGAAAGCTCATAGAATATGCTTTGAATGATGCGAAAGAAAACGGTGATGTTTATTCAACGCTGTTTCCTGCAAATGAACAGCTTTATAAGTTTTATAGCAGGTTTGGCTATGTTTCGGCTTGCACTGCAAAGCGTCGTGTAATTTCAAGAAAACAGCTTGAAAATTGCAAAAGTAACAATACTCCGCTTGTTTTGCCAATTAACTGCGAACAAATGCAGAAAGAATGTTTTAAAAATAATTTTCTTTTGCAGAGCAATAATTTTATTAGGTTTGCGGCGGAATATTATGCTGTTTATGGTGTCAAATATGTGTATGGCGATGGGTATTTTGCATTGGTTGATGAGTATGATAACTGTGCTGATGTTTTTTATGCGGCATATACTGATTTTGAGGCGCTGAAAATAAATTTGCTTAAAAGCACAAGTGCAGAATGCTTTGTGTTTACGGGCAAGTCTGACAATAAATTTTTTGAAAATATAGAAAATGAAAAATTTGGGATGATAAAGTCACTTGATGACAAGTCAGAAATTCCCAAGAATGTTTATATAGGAATAACACTTAACTGAAAGGAAATGCTATATGTTCTATGTTTTTCTTGCTGAAGGCTTTGAAGAAACCGAAGCGCTTGTAACGCTTGATGTTATGCGCCGTGCAAAGCTTGATGTAAAAACCGTTGGAGTTACGGGAGAGCTTGTAACAAGTTCTCACAATGTTACAGTAAAGGCGGATATTCAGCCTGATATGGTCAGCTTAGACGATATTGAAGGGGTAGTTCTTCCGGGAGGAATGCCCGGTACTCTCAATCTTGAAAAATCCGATGCGGTAATTGATTGTGTAAAATACTGCTACGACAACAACAAGCTTGTATCGGCAATATGCGCGGCACCTTCAATTCTCGGCCATCTGGGAATGTTAAAGGGCAGAAAGGCTACATGCTTTCCGGGATTTGAAAGCGAGCTTAACTGCAAGGAATACACAGCCGCACATACCGAAACAGACGGTTTTGTAATTACCGGAAAAGGCGCAGGATGTGCAATTGAATTCGGTCACGCCATTGTATCGGCAGTTTTGTCAAAGGAAGCCGCAGATAAAGTCATCGGAGATATGCAATGCCTCTGAGCAGTATCAGTGAACGCAAAAGCGAGCTGAGAAATTATTACAGGAATATCAGAGAAGAATTCTCAGAAGAATATAAAAAATCACTCGATAACCAACTTGCTTTAAAATTTTTAAGTCTTGAAGAATATAAATCCTGCAAAACCCTGTTTGTATTTGTTTCATCGCCTATTGAGATTAATACTGAGAAGATAATACAAACGGCTTTTTCCGACAAAAAACAGGTTGCAGTTCCAAAATGCAGGGATAATTCGGGATTAATGGATTTTTACTACATTAATTCGACTGATTGTTTAAAAAAGGGAGCGTTTTCAATTTTAGAACCCGACCCCCAAAAATGTGAGATTGTCAGCGATTTATCGGACGGACTGTGCATTGTGCCGGGACTCTGTTATGATTTGCAAGGTTGCAGAATTGGATTTGGCAAGGGTTATTATGACAGATTTCTGCAAAATTTTAAGGGAACAACAGTTGGGATTTGTTATTCACGGTGTGTTGAAAATGAGCTTCCGAAAGCTCCCTTTGATAAATCGGTAGATATTTTAATAACGGAAAAGTATATTAATTACACATAATATTTTTGGCGAAGGAATGGTTTAAATGAGCCTCGACAATTATAATGATACTCAAAAAAATATTGAAGAGCAAAGACGCCGCAAAGCTGAGAATTTTCATTTGAATATTCAGGAGAATTTTGATGATTACGGTGATAACAGTACATATGACGAGCCGTCCGAGATTAACTCGTACAGCGGTCAGGATGTAAAAGAGCAGATTGCCAGAGAATCAAAGAATGCGCTTAAAAAAAGGAAAAAAGCCGAAAAAAAAGACCGCAAAATGAGAAACAAGCATAACCGCAATGTGTTTCGCTGGATATGGATTATTTCCGTTGTAATAGTCGGCGCAATGGCGTCAATGTATATTATTACGGGAATGAATGATATGCTTGCCATAAACAGAACCGATTCGACAGTGGTAAAAATAGATATTCCCGAAAAGCCCACGCTTGATGACGTAGCGTCACTGCTTGAAAAGAACGGAATTATCAGCGAACCATCATACTTTAAAATGTTTGCAAACCTAACTAAGGCTGCTGATGATTTCACACAGGGTACATATGAAGTAAGAAAAAATATGGATTACGAAGCCATCATTGACAATCTGATGAGTTCCGGCAACAGAACCGATGTTATTTCGGTTACTATTATTGAGGGTCAAAATGTTCTTGAGATAGCAAACACACTTAAAGAGCAAGGCGCTCTTGGTGATACGGACAAGTTCCTTGAGCTTTGCAATTCGGACAAGTTTGACGAAGATTTTAGTTTTCTCAGCGATATTAAAAACGGTGCAGACCGTTACTACAAGCTTGAGGGTTATCTGTATCCGGATAAATATGACTTCTATAAAAATGAAGATCCCGAAAGCATTATATACAAATTCCTCAATAACTATGAGGCTAAAATAAATGAAAAGCAGGATTTCAGCGGATATGATAAGCTTACGACTGTAAAGAAAATGATTGAGAACAGCAACAGCAGTTATTCGCTTGACGAGATAATGACAATCGCATCGATCATACAGGCTGAAGCGGCTGATACCAAAGATATGTACTATATCTCATCAATTCTTCACAACCGACTTTCAGCAGGGGCTGATATGGGTGTGTCTAACTTGGGTCTTGATTCCACCAAGTTCTATCCTTACAGAAGCGCAAAAGATGTGCCCGACGGACTTGGCAGTGATTATAAAAGCAATTATGACACCTATGATAAGGCAGGATTGCCGGCAGGTCCTATATGCAATCCGGGTATGGATGCAATTAAAGCGGCAATTAATCCTGCTGATACAAACTATTATTACTTCTGTCATGACAGTGACGGAAACGCTTATTATGCATCAACTATTTACGAACACAATGCTAATTTGGAGAATATTAAGTAATGATAAAAAAACCTGAAGTTTTATCGCCTGCAGGTGATATGGAATGTCTTAATTCAGCAATTAATTTTGGTGCAGATGCAGTTTTTCTTGCGGGAAAAATGTTCGGAATGCGCTCTGCACCGCAGAATTTTGACAATACACAGCTTAAGCAGGCCTGCGAGCTTGCTCACGGCAGGGGAGTAAAAGTTTATGTTACCTGCAATATTCTGCCACACAACAGAGAGCTTGATGCCTTGCCTGATTTTCTGTCATATGCGCAGGAATGCGGAGTTGACGCATTTATAATTGCCGACCTCGGCGTTCTTGAAGCGGCTGAAAGGTATGCTTCAAAGGTTGCGCGCCATATTTCCACTCAGGCAGGAGTTACGAATTATGCCTCTGCAAATGTGCTTTATAATATGGGCGCGTCAAGGGTGGTGCTTGCAAGAGAAATACCGCTTGATGAAATAGCCGAAATGCGTGCAAAAATTCCGAAAGACCTTGAAATAGAGTGTTTTGTTCACGGTGCTATGTGTGTTTCTTTTTCGGGCAGGTGTCTGATTTCGAGCTATATGACAGGCAGGGACGCCAATCATGGCGACTGCGCTCAGCCTTGCCGCTGGAAATATCATCTTTTTGAAGAGAACAGAGAGGGTCAGTATTTCCCTGTTGAGGAAACTGACGACGGAACTTATCTTTATAATTCGCGCGATTTGTGTATGATTGAGCACATTCCCGAGCTTGTAAAGGCAGGTATTTCAAGCTTTAAGATTGAGGGTAGAGCAAAATCCGCCTACTATACGGCTGTTACTACCAACGCTTACCGCCACGCAGTTGACGATTATTTCGCTGAGGGCGAAGATTTTGTGCTCAAACCGTGGATATTAGAAGAACTCGATAAAATAAGCCACCGAGAGTATAATACAGGATTTTATTTTAACCATGAACCGGGACAAGTTACGGGCAACGGAGGATATATCCGTCATTATGACGCCGTAGCAGTATGCGAAAATTCAATTGACGATACTACTTCGCTCATTTCACAGCGCAATAAATTCCTTGTGGGCGACACGCTTGATGTTTTGCCTCCGAGCGGAATACCGTTTAATATAAAATGTATTTCTCTTATGAATGAGGACGGAGTGTTTGTTGATAGTGCTCCGCATCCTATGCAAATGCTTACAATGAAGTCTGACGCTCCCATTCCAAAAGGGTCGGTAATCCGTAAAAAACGCCTTTAAATATTATTATCAAGGCAGAAAAACTATTGACAAGACTATAAAACAGTTTTATAATTTATACAATATCAAAATTCGGCTGTGACGGGAAAAGCTGATTTCAAACCCCTTTCAGAGAGAAGCCGTTTGGTGCAAGGCTTTATGGAGAGATTTCAGCAAGCTGCCCCTGAGCTCCGTGTGACTAAGCACGGCGTATGTCTGCGTTAAGGACATGTAATCTGACGATTACTCAAAGCGGACGCAGTAATTTGCGTCAATTTGGGTGGTACCGCAGGAAATGTCCTGTCCCATTATTTTTGGGACAGGTTTTTTATTTTGCAGTAATATATTATGTTTTATAGAGTTTTATAGAAATATT
The DNA here is from genome assembly GCA_947593615.1 of uncultured Clostridia bacterium. Taxonomy (GTDB): domain Bacteria; phylum Bacillota; class Clostridia; order Oscillospirales; family Acutalibacteraceae; genus Ruminococcoides. The sequence continues at coordinate 7,711 of CANQDR010000039.1, read as the reverse complement.
GGGCACAGAAATCCGCGCAATGGTTGATAAAAACAGTATAAACTATTATTCAAATTCAATTTATAAAGGAGAAATAAAATGGAGTGGACAGGACTTAACGAATTGAGAGAAAAGTTTTTATCTTTTTTTGAAACAAAGGGATGTCTCAGACTTCCGAGCTTTTCACTCGTTCCGAAAGACGATAACAGCCTGCTGCTGATTAACAGCGGTATGGCGCCTATGAAAAAATATTTTACAGGTGAAATCACGCCTCCGCGCAAGCGCGTTACTACCTGCCAGAAATGTATCCGCACGCCTGATATTGAGCGTGTGGGCATAACCGCACGTCACGGCACATTCTTTGAAATGCTCGGAAATTTTTCATTCGGTGATTATTTCAAGCACGAAGCTACTGCATGGGCATGGGAATTCTTTACAGAGGTACTTGAAATGCCTGCTGAAAAGCTTTATGTGTCAATATATGAAGATGACGACGAGGCATATAAAATCTGGACGGAAGAAGTCGGCGTTGACCCCTCTCATATGGTGCGCCTTGGCAAAGAGGATAACTTCTGGGAGCACGGCTCAGGTCCGTGCGGTCCGTGTTCCGAAATTTATTTTGACCGCGGCGAGGAGAAAGGCTGCGGAAAACCCGATTGTCACGTAGGTTGTGAATGTGACAGATTTGTTGAGGTGTGGAATCTTGTGTTCACTCAGTTTGAGAGTGACGGCAAGGGAAATTATACTCCTCTTGACCATCCTAACATTGATACGGGTATGGGACTTGAAAGACTTGCCTGTGTTATTCAGGGCGTTGACAATCTGTTCCTTGTTGATACGGTACAGAATATTATGAAACATATTTCAAACATTACGGGCGTTGAATACGGCAAGGACGAAAAGAGCGATGTTTCGCTCAGAGTTATTACAGACCATATACGCAGTACAACATTTATGATCGGAGACGGAGTAATGCCGTCTAACGAGGGCAAAGGATATGTTCTGCGCAGACTGCTCAGGCGTGCCGCACGTCACGGCAGACTTTTAGGATATAAAGAGCCGTTCCTTTACAAGGTTTGTGATACGGTAATTAAAGAGAATGTTACAGCTTATCCCGAGCTTAAAGAAAAGCAGGAGTTTATAACAAAAGTAATAAAGGTTGAGGAAGAGAGCTTTGCCAAGACGATCGACCAGGGATTTAAAATGCTTCAAGGTATAATTGAAGATGACGAAATAAAAACCCTAAGCGGCGAAGACGCTTTCAAACTAAATGATACTTACGGTTTCCCGATCGATTTGACTAAGGAAATTCTTTCAGAGCAGGGAATAAAGGTTGACGTTGAGCGTTTTCAGGAGCTATTAAAAGAGCAGAAAAAACGTTCGCGTGACGCTCGTAAAAATGCAGGTGCTGACGCGTGGATCTCCGATTCTACAGATCTTTCAGATATTGAAAGAACAAATTTTGTCGGATACACAGATTTGGAATGTAATTCCAAGGTGCTCGCCATTGTCAGGGACGGAGTAAGAGTTGACAGCATAGGAGAGGGAGAAAGCGGAATTATCATATTTGATAAAACTCCGTTCTATGCAGAGAGCGGCGGACAGACGGGTGATACGGGAATTATCGAGAGCGGAAGTTTTTCTGCGGACGTTGATGATACGACAAAAGACCCGTCTGGAAGTGTATATCTGCATGCCTGTACGGTGAAAAGCGGCAGTATTTCAGTTAATGCCGAGGTTTCATCAAAGGTTGACGCGGAACGCCGTGCCGACATTGCCAGAAACCACACTGCGGCTCATCTTTTGCAGGCTGCCTTACGAGAGGTTCTCGGCAATCATGTTCAGCAGGCTGGTCAGCTTGTTACGGATTCGTATTTCCGTTTTGACTTTACTCATTTTGAGGCAATGACTGCTAATGAATTGATTAAGGTAGAAGAACTTGTAAACAAGAAAATACTTGAGGCTATTGCCGTAGATACCCGTGAAATGCCGATTGAAGAGGCTAAAAAGCTTGGCGCAATGGCGTTGTTCGGCGAAAAATACGGCGATGTTGTACGCGTAGTAAGCGCGGGCGATTTTTCAATTGAATTCTGCGGAGGCACCCATGCAAAGAATACCTCTAACCTCGGACTTTTCAAAATTCGCCAGGAGGGTTCTGTTGCCGCAGGAGTAAGAAGAATTGAAGCTCTTACGGGATTTGGTGTTCTTAATTACATTAATGATGCAAATGCCTCTATTATCGGAGTTTGCTCGGCGCTTAAAATTTCGAATCCGAAGGCTGTTGTTGACGGTGCTCAGAAAGCAGAGAATTTAATAAAAGCACAGCAAAAAGAGATTGCAGAGCTTAATTCAAAGCTGGCAGTATCACAGCTTGCAGAGCTTTTTGCGGGGGCAGAGATTGAAAACGGTGTGAGAATTGTAACGGGCAAAGTTGAAAATGCAAACGCCGATGTGCTCAGAACAATGTGTGAAAGAGCCAGAGATACAGCTCCCAAGAGCGTAATCGTGCTTGCTTCGGTAAATGATGACGGCAAGGTTACGTTTGCGGCTGCGTGCGGCAAAGAGGCTCGCGAACTTGGCGCAAATGCAGGAAAAATAGTAAAAACAGTTGCTCAGGCAGCGGGCGGAAACGGCGGAGGCAAGCCGGATATGGCTATGGCAGGTGCCAAAGCCCCCGAAAAAGTAGAGTTTGCTCTCGGTTTGGTGAAAGAAACAGTATATGCGATGCTTAAATAAAAAATGATGATTATTTATTGTTTTGCACCCAAAATATAGATTATTGTGTAGATTGAACAAACAGTTCATGAAAATCTTGTGCAATAAATATGGATTACAAATCTATCAAAAGTATTGAAGTTTTGTTATAATTATTGTATAATATCTTTACTGAGATATTATGCTTATATCTTAGAGAACACGAACAATTTTAGGAGGAGATTAAAAATGTTCAAGAAAATAGCAAGTCTTGTTATTGCTGCTACGATGTTAGTTGGTACAGCAGCTTTCACATCCAGTGCAGCAGAAACAGATGAATCAGCAGCAGGCGCTGAGAGTTCTTCAGAAATTTCTGCAGCTGCAGCAGATTCAAGTTCTGAAACAGGAGCAAGCGCAAATACAGTTAGCTTCGATGTAAAGAGCGGCGGATGGGGCAATGTAAAGAGAATTTTCTGCCACGTTTGGAGAGCTGACGGCTCTAAGACATCAGAAGGCAATGACTGGCCGTCATGGCAGGGTAAGGCAGAAGTATGTACGTATGATGAGTCAACCGGTATAGCAACATACGACCTTTCAAAAGCAGACCCGGGTATCAAAAAATCAGACGGAAAAATTTACTGCGTAATTTTTAGTGCAAACACTGGTATGCAGACATACAACGCTATTATGAGCGGTAACTGCATCGGCGATACGCTTTATTGCACAGGTAATCAAATTGAAAATCCGGAAGATTCAGAAAAGAAAGCAATTGAAGCAGCATGGAAAAATAATCCTGACTGCGGTCCTGAAAAAAAGATTACTTCAACAGGTAATATAGTAGGTTCTGCATTCCCTGATGGTGAATCAGATGTTACAATGCTTGCTCAGTATCTTATTCAGTATTATAATGACCCTGCAAAATTAGAGCTTACACAGAACCTTCTTGATACACTCAAAGTCAGCACAACAGATGTAATGGCTGTTGTTAAGGAAAGAGTTGGCAGCGACGATAAAGAGGGCAAGGTTGCAGCTATTGAAAAGGTTCTTGCTGATTGTACAGACCCAACAACAGGTAAAAAGACAGACAAAACTGCACTTCAGAATGTAAGCGCAGGTAGCAGCAATTCAAGCAGCAGTTCAAATTCAAGCTCAGGCTCTGGTTCAAGCTCAGGCTCTGGTTCAAGCAGCTCTGGTTCAGGCTCAAGTTCAGGCTCAGGCTCAGTTAAGTCCGGTCAGGAAACAACAATCTTCTTTGTATTCGGTGGCTTTATGATAGCTGCTGCAGGTGTTATGTTCCTCGCAAGAAAGAAGAGAGAAGAATAATCTGAGTTTATATTTGGATTATTTATTTAATCAAGTTAAATTAAGCGTTGTCGATTTTTCGGCAACGCTTTTTTCTGTATAGGAAATTTGCTCGGTGATGTTCGAGCAAGAAGTCTAATATGATGACAAACCTATCTGCTCGAATTTTGAGCTACTTCGTGCCTCTTTTTGCGGCGCAGAAAGGGGAAGGCAAATGACATCTTAACGACGACGAACGCATTTTCGGCACGCAGCGTGAAGAGAGAAGCATGAAGGTAAATATGCTAAAAAGACGCCCAATCGGGCGTCTTTAAACTGTATAAAATATTATTTGCTTATTTGCTCTATAATAAAAGAAATCCACAATAAATGTATAGTTAACAAACAATACAGGACTGACAAAAGAAAAATTTATTTTGCATAGTCTGTAGCTCTGTTTTCTCGGATAATATTAACCTTAATCTGTCCGGGATACTCGAGCTCTTCCTCAATCTTTTTACATATTTCTCTTGCAAGAGGAATCATTCGTTCGTCATTTACTATTTCGGGTTTAACCATTACACGAACCTCGCGGCCTGCCTGAATAGCAAATGTTCGGTCAACTCCGTCAAATGAAGAAGCGACTTCTTCAAGCATCTGTAAACGTTTAATGTAGTTTTCAACATTTTCTCGTCTGGCTCCGGGACGTGCTGCTGAAAGTGCGTCGGCAGCCTGAACAAGACAAGCAACAATTGTTTTTGCCTCAACGTCGCCGTGATGAGCCTGAATAGCATGAATAACGGCGTCGCTTTCTTTATATTTGCGTGCAATGTCAACACCGATTTGTATGTGAGTACCTTCAACCTCGTGGTCAACTGATTTGCCTATATCGTGTAAAAGACCTGCGCGTTTTGCAATGGTCGGGTCAATTCCAAGTTCGCTTGCCATCATTCCCGCGAGGTATGAAACCTCAAGCGAATGATTAAGTACGTTCTGACCATAACTTGTACGGTAACGAAGTCTGCCCAGTAATTTAATAATTTCAGGATGAACATGGTGAACTCCTGCTTCAAGAACAACTCGTTCACCTTCCTGTTTAATTGTCGCGTCAACTTCGCGTTTTGCCTTTTCAATCATTTCCTCAATTCTTGCCGGGTGAATTCTTCCGTCGGCAATGAGTCTTTCAAGGGCAATTCTGGCAACCTCTCGTCTTACCGGCTCAAAGCATGATAAGGTAATTGCCTCAGGTGTGTCGTCAATAATAAGGTCAACACCTGTAAGTGTTTCAATAGCTCTGATATTTCTTCCTTCTCGTCCGATAATCCTGCCCTTCATTTCGTCATTAGGCAGCGGTACAACAGAAATTGTAGCTTCGGCAACCTGCTCTGCGGCAAGTCGCTGAATAGCAAGTGAAATAATGTTTTTAGCCTTTTCATCGGCTTCGTCTTTAAGCTGCTCGTTATATTCCATAATTTTAACAGCTTTCTCATGAACGAGCTCGCTTTCAAGCTGCGACAGCAGATAGTTTTTAGCCTGTTCGGCAGTATAACCGGAAATCTTCTCAAGCATCTCAAACTGACTTTTCTTGATCGTTTCGATTTCCTCAAGTTTTTCATCGGCTTCTTTCAGCTTATTATTAACCTTTTCTTCCTTTTGCTCCATATTATCGAGCTTTCGGTCAAGGGTTTCCTCTTTTTGCTGAATTCTGCGCTCCTGACGCTGTACTTCTTTGCGCCGGTCTGAAATTTCCTTCTCGGTTTCGGTTCTAAAACGGTGAACCTCGTCTTTACCTTCAAGAACAGCCTCTTTTTTCTTGGCTTCGGCTGTTTTAATGGCTTCGGCAACAATTCTCTTAGCTTCTTCTTCAGCACTGCCTATCTCTTTTTCAGCAGTGTTTTTTCTGATGGAAATTCCCAGAAAAATACCGATTGCGCCGCCGATTACTACCGCAGCAACAATGCAGATTATTGCAATCCATAACTGCATTTCTGACACCTCCTTAGTTTGATTTTTTCAATTCATTAATAATTCCCAATCAAAAAACCTTTAAGGTGCCGTTAATCAAGATATTAAATTTTAATTTTACAAAATATTTTTCAATATTTCTAATATGACCCGATATTTTGCAGGGCGCTTTAATAACAAAAAGTTATAAAAATTATAAAAAAATATCTATATATAACGGCTCTGTAAAAGAGTCTGATTAAAAAACAGCAAAAAACAAAACTGTTTTTCGCAGAAAACCGCAATAACGGGATTCTATAATGATTGTATAATAAATTTTATTAATTGTCAAGAATAAGTAAGGTATTAATGCAAATAAATAATTATAAATAAGAATTATATATTGCTTTTTGGAGAATGAAATTAAAAAAATATTAAACCAAAAACGCAGATGTAAAACGGGATTTTTACATATTTTGTAAAAATCGGAAAAATTTTTCGTTAAATTTTTGACAAACTATTGAAGAAATGGAAAAAATGTAATATAATAAAATCACCTTAAATTATTAGGAGGAATTTTTTTATGTCAGTAAAAGTTGCAATCAACGGTTTTGGCCGTATCGGTCGTCTTGCTTTCAGACAGATGTTCGGTGCTGAAGGCTATGAAGTAGTAGCTATCAACGATCTTACAGATCCTAAGATGCTTGCTGCCCTTCTCAAGTATGATACTGCACAGGGCGGTTACTGCGGCAAAATCGGAGAAAACCTTCATACAGTTGAAGCAGGCGAAGATTCAATCACAGTTGACGGCAAGAAAATCACAATCTATGCTAAGCCAAACGCTGCTGAGCTTCCTTGGGGCGAGATCGGCGTTGATGTAGTTCTTGAGTGCACAGGTTTCTACACATCAAAGGCTAAGAGTCAGGCTCACCTTGATGCAGGAGCTAAAAAGGTTGTTATTTCTGCTCCGGCAGGCAATGATCTTAAAACAATCGTATTCAGTGTAAACGAAGGTACACTTACAGCAGAAGATAAAATTATTTCTGCTGCTTCATGTACGACAAACTGCCTTGCTCCTATGGCAGATACACTTAACAAATATGCTGAAATTCAGAGCGGTATTATGTCAACAATCCACGCTTATACAGGCGACCAGATGATTCTTGACGGTCCTCACAGAAAGGGCGACCTCAGACGTGCAAGAGCAGGTGCTGCTAACATCGTTCCTAACTCAACAGGTGCAGCAAAGGCTATCGGTCTTGTAATTCCCGAGCTCAACGGTAAGCTCATCGGTTCTGCTCAGCGTGTTCCTGTTCCTACAGGTTCAACAACAATTCTTACTGCTGTTGTTAAGGGCAGCGACGTTACAGTTGAGGGCATCAATGCGGCTATGAAGGCTGCTGCTTCAGAGTCCTTCGGTTATAACGAGGATCCAATCGTATCTTCAGACGTTATCGGTATGAAGTTCGGTTCACTCTTTGACGCTACACAGACAATGGTTTCAAAGATTGCTGATGACCTTTATGAAGTACAGGTTGTTTCATGGTATGATAATGAAAACTCATACACAAGCCAGATGGTTAGAACAATCAAATACTTTGCTGAATTAGGCTAATCTGCGACTTATCAATATTAAGCATTTAGGGCTGTCTTATGACAGCCCTTTTTATTGCTGATAAAAACCACCGTAATAAGGCTTTTATATCAGCCGTTACGGTGGTTTTTATGTCATTATTAAAGGCTCTATAATAAATGTTGGGGTAACAAATAGAGCCTACAGAAATAAAAATAATAAGAAAATAAAAAAAGTAGA